>NZ_CAKJTL010000106.1 GCF_917627385.1 Protofrankia sp. CiT1 | reverse complement strand
ATTCTTACCCCCACACCCCCCGGGCGAGCAGCGTCCCGGCCGCGACGGCGCCGACAGCGGCCAGCACGCTGCCGGCGACGTTCACCACGGCGAGCAGCCGGGTGCCGTCCTGGGCGAGCCGTAGCGTCTCGTAGGAGAACGTCGAGCAGGTGCTCAACGCCCCGCAGAGCCCGGTACCGACCAGCAGTGCTGCCTGGGAGGACGCCGCTCCCGCGCGCACCGCCCCGGTGACCATGCCGAGGACACCACTGGCGATCATATTAACGGTGAGCGTGCCCCACGGGAACACCGTGTCGTGCCGGGCCTGCACCAGCCGGTCGGTCAGGTAGCGCAACGGCGCGCCGATCATCGCGCCTATGATCACCAGCAACCAGTTCACGTGTCCGCCTTGTGACCGAGCCGTGCCCACTGTGCCATCAGTGGCGCTGTGCCAACCGCGCCAGCAACGATCGTGTTGCCAGGGTCGCGGCCCAGACCGCGCCGAGCCCGCTTGCCATGGTCAGTACCAGGTATACCAGCGCCGTCCCGGCGTGTCCGCCCGCTGCCAGCCCCTCGGCGTCGAGCGCATATGTGGAGAAGGTCGTGAACCCGCCCAGCACCCCGGTGCCCAGGAACGGCCGCGCCAGTGGATGTACCGTATCCAGCTCGGTGACCATTACCATGAGCAGCCCGATGAACGCGCATCCGGAGGCGTTCACGACCAGCGTGGCCCAGGGGAACGCCCCCGCTGGGGTGGGCCAGAGCAGCGCCATGCCGTAGCGGGCGCAGGCCCCCAGCGCGCCGCCGACGGAAATGACGGCCAGCCGCGGGAGCGGTGCGCGGCGCGGCCCCTGGCGCCGCGGGGGCCAGCGTGGATCCACATCGGGATCGGCCGGTTCGACGAGCATCCGCTTCGGGCCCACTGTGTTCAGGTCGACTGTGTTCAGGTCGGCAGGGAAGCCGCGGCGTAGTGCGTCCTGCCGTGTGACGTGACGCAGTGTGGGTGAGGCTGTACGCCAGGATGAATCGCGTCGGCGTGGTGTGCCTCGGTGGGTTGATGGTCCACCTGCAGGGTGGTGTGGTCGATGCGGTGGTCGTCTCGCAGCCAGCCGTCCAGATCGACGCGGACGGCGTGGCAGTCGGCGTCGGGGAGCACGAGGACGTGCGCGGACAGTGCCGGCTCCCCGGAGGTGATCTGCCAGATGTGGAGATCGTGGACTTCGCTGACACCGGGCCGGCGGGCCATGGCGGCACCGATGCCGTCCGGGTCGATCCCGTCCGGCGCGGCCTCGAGAAAAATCCGGCCGGAAGCGCGTAGGAGCCCGACGCCTGCTTTCACCATGAGGATGACAACGACAATCGAGGCGGCCGAGTCGGCGCGATCCCATCCGGTGACGAGGATGACGACGCCCGCGAGGACGGTCGCGAGGAACGCGTAGAGATCGGTGAGGATGTGCTGGAAAGCACCTTCGACGTTCAGGCTGGCCCGGTTGGCTCGGCTGATCGCCCAGGTCGCGGCGATGTTGACGCACACGCCGACGAGCGCGGTGCCCAGGACGAGCCCGCCGGCCACCGCGCTCGGTGCCAGGAGCCGAACGACTGCCTGATAGCTGAGCCAGCCAGCCAGCAGCAGCAGGGTGATGCCGTTGGCCTGGGCGGAGAGGATCTCCACGCGGCGCAGCCCGAACGTGTATGAGCCATGGGCGGGCCGGGCCGCGAGCCACAGCGTGGCCAGCGCCAACACGATCGACGACGCGTCGGTGAGCATGTGGGCTGCGTCCGACAGCAGGGCCAGGGAGTGCGCCAGCAGGCCGACGACGACCTCTGCCGTGAGGTAGCCGCTGATCAGGCCCAACGCGATCGTCAACCAGCGGCGGTCGGCGTCCGCTGCCACACCATGCCGGTGACCGCCGTGGCCATCCGTATGATGACCATCCGTATCCTGGCCCATTCCGGTGTCACCCACCGCAGCCCTTCCTCTCCCTCATTCCTTTTCCACCGTACCGTTTTTCGCCCCGGCGCCCCGGCGCCGGCTTTCGCCTCGCGACGCACGCACCACAGCCCCGCTCCCGGAAGCACACCCACTATTGCTTAGCGAAAACGAGTGTCGGCACCGAATCCGGTTTCGTTTGCGTACATTTTTCTTGCGTCATTATTATCGATGTCGGCCGGGTCCGGGCGCTGAATTTCCGCGCCATTGTTGGCGAGCTCATTGCCGGTACGCGAGAGCGGCCGGGTCTGGCGCGCGGCGTGCGCGACGATCAGCCTGGCGTCATGGCTGAGTGGTCAAGGCCCCGGCCGGCAGTGGAGCCGAGACCGACGATCGTCAACCAGTCGCGGGGACGGTGGCGGGCCACCGCCACGGTGGCATGTGCGCTCGCCCGCTTGGGCACGACAAGCGCAGCGCCAGCCGCTGGGAGACTGTCGGCACCGAGCAGGCTCGCCGCCTCGGCCACGCTCGGCGTCCCGACCGCGGCCCGCACCACATCCGAGGGATTGGGCACGTCAACCGTGGCGAGCGCCGCGGCCGGGTGGAACAGCAGCGGCCAGCCCCGGGCACGGGCGGCCGAGACGATGCCGATCTCATCGCGCTTGGCGTCGACGGTGGCGAGGTGGCGTACCGCCAGCGGTGACAGGCCCGCGTCGGCCAGCGCGTGTTCGACCAGGTCGAGGACTTCCCGTGCGGGTGCGCCGCGGCTCGCGCCGACTCCGACGACTAGGCTCGGCGGCCGGTAGACGACCATCGGGCCGGTTACGGCCGTAACCGGGCTGTGGCAAGCGGGCTTCCCGCGGCCTCGAAACCGGCGCCGGCCAGCGCGCATCCCATCAGCCGGTCGCCCGGGGCCGGCTGCGCGCTCATTGCGGCCATCGCGGCCCGTTCCCGTGGCTCCCGTGGCTCCCGTGCCTGGCCTGCTTCGCCGCCGCGACGAAGCGCGTGGCCGCGCCGGGTACACCCGCCCAGTGCAGATGCAGGTAGGACGCGTGTACCCCACCGCGCACGAAGCCCTCCAGCCGATCATCCCGATCGCCGCTCCCGGACCGGTCGCCGCTCCCGGACCGGTCGCCTCGGCCTTCGACACGCCATGCCGGCCGTGCGGCCCCGGTGCGGGCGGTTTCGCGGGCAGCCAGCACCGCTGTGCGGTGGAACTCGTGCGCGGTCACTGGGGTACCGGCGTTGGCAATCGGGCTGTCGCAGGCGGCCACGGCCCGTCGATAACCAAGGGTGAGCCGGGGGCTCATCGCGGTGTCGGCGTCGAGCACCCCGCACATCGGATGCCCGTCCAGGGAACGGGCGAGGTACAGCAGGCCCGCGCACTCGGCGACGACCGGCGCGCCCCGGTCCGCCAGCGCCGCCACGTCGGCGCGCAGGGTCGTGTTCGCGGCGAGCGCGGATGCGTGTTCCTCGGGGAAGCCACCACCGATGATCAGCCCGTCGCAGCCGCTCGGCAGGGCCTCGTCACGCAGCGGGTCGACAGTGATCACCTCGGCTCCCGCGGCCAGCAGCAACTCGACCTGTTCGGCGTAGCCAAAGGTGAACGCCGGCCCGCCCGTGACCGCGATCCGCGCCGGCCGGTCCGACGCCGACGCCGGTGCCGGTGCCGCGGTGGGGATCACGGTGGGGATGGTGGTGGCCGGCGACCAGGGCCGCACGCGCAGCGGCGGTGCTGACCGGGCGAGCGCGAGTACGGCATCAAGATCGAATGATGCGGTAGCCAGCGCGCCGAGCGCGCCGACAGCCTCGGCCGCGGCCGGTGCCCGCTCGGCCGCGGGCATGAGCCCGAGATGCCGGGATGGCACCGCGGCCCGATCATCGCGGCGCGCGACGCCCAGCACGGCGATACCGAGACCGGCGACCGCGTCCCGCAGCAGCCGTTCGTGACCGGCCGAGCCCACCCGGTTGAACACCACCCCGCCCAGGCGCACCCGGTCGTCCCAAGTGGCGAAGCCGTGCACGGTGGCGGCCACCGAGCGGCCCACGGCGGACGCGTCGAGCACCAGCACGACCGGGGCGTCGAGAAGGCGGGCCACATGGGCGGCCGAGGCGAAGTCGGTGGGCTGGCCGGGTCCGGGCAGTGACACCCCGTCGAACAGGCCCATCACGCCCTCGACGATGGCGAGGTCGGCGCCGTGGGCGCCGTGGGCGAACAGCGGCGCGATCCGGTGCTCCCCGCAGAGGACGGCGTCGAGGTTGCGGCCGGGGCGTCCGCTGGCGACGGCGTGGTAGGTCGGGTCGATGTAGTCCGGCCCGACCTTGTGCGGGGAGACCCGCAGGCCGCGGGCGGTGAACGCGGCCATCAGCCCGGTCGCCACGGTGGTCTTGCCGGCACCGCTCGCCGGGGCGGCGATCACCAGCCGTGGGATCACCAGTTGTGGGATCACCGGCTGGGGCGGGCGCAGGCCCGGGGCGGTCACCATTCGATCCCCCGCTGGCCTTTTTGCCCGGCGTCCATCGGATGCTTCACTTTGGTCATCTCGGTGACCAGGTCGGCGGCGTCGACCAGCGCGGGCGGCGCGGCGCGGCCGGTCACCACGACATGCTGGCGTCCCGGGCGGGTACGCAGCACCTCGACGACTTCGTCGGTGTCGATCCATCCCCAGGTCAGCGGGTAGGTCAGCTCGTCGAGGACGTAGAGCTGGTAGGTCTGCGCGGCGATGTCCCGGCGGATCTGCGCCCAGCCCTCGCGGGCGGCCTCGGCTGGTTCTGCCGTGGGGTCGATCCGGCGTTGTACCCAGCTCCAGCCCTCGCCCATCTTGTGCCAGGTGACGGCGCCGCCCTCGCCGGTCGCGGCCAGGGCGCGCAGCGCCCGTTCCTCTCCGATCCGCCATTTCGCGGACTTGACGAACTGGAACACCCCGACATCCCAGCCCTGTGCCCAGCCCCGCAGCGCGAGCCCGAACGCCGCGGTCGACTTTCCCTTGCCATCGCCGGTATGGATGATCAATAGTGCCCGGTCCCGGCGCGTTCGGGTGGTCAGGCCGTCGTCGGGCACGACGCTGGGCTGTCCCTGTGGCATGTCTAGGCGGCCTTCCGCGGATCGGCTCTCCGCGGGCCAGCCGTACCCCTGGCCGCGCGGCTGGCCGTCTGGTGAGCCGTAGCCGTCTGGTAAGCAGTGGCTGACAGGGCGTCGATCGGGATGGCCGTACCGCCCAGCGCGGCCGCGAGGCGTCCGGCCAGGCCCAGGCGGACATGGCCGCTCTCGCAGTCGACGACGACGCTCGCCACGCCGGTGCGGGCCAGCGTCCGCGCGGCCGCGATCGGATCCGGGCCCGCGGTGGCACGGCCGTCGGTGACGACGATCAACAACGGCCGCCGGTGCGGGTCACGGCGGCGTTCGGTAGCGAGGAGCTCGCCCGCACGGGTAAGCCCGGCCGTGAGCGGGGTACGACCGCCGGTCGGCAGGGACGCGAGCCGTGCCGCGCCGACCTCCACGCTGGACGTCGGGGGAAGGACGAGATCGGCGCGGGAACCCCTGAATATGATCATTCCGATCCGGTCGCGACGCTGATAGGCGTCCAGCAACAGGGACAGCACGGCGCCGGTGACCGTACGCATCCGGGCACGGGCGGCCATTGAACCACTGGCGTCCACCACGAACAGGACGAGATTGCCCTCGCGTCCCTGGCGGACCGCCCCGCGCCGGTCAGCGGGACACAGCACGAGCCCTGGGCCGGTACGTCCACGAGCGTGCTGCCAGGGCGCGGCCGCTCGCAGGGTTGCCGGCAGGTGCAGGCCGGGCGCGTCCGGGGAAGCGGTGACGACCGCACCGCGGGAGGTACGGGCGCGTGCGCGCCGGCCGGCCGCGCCCGCAAGCGTCCCGGTGCCGGGGACCTCCAGGCGGCGCGGGCGAAACGACGGGCCAGGACTGCCGGCGCGACGGTGCGCCCGCGCCGCGCCACCGC
>NZ_CAKJTL010000105.1 GCF_917627385.1 Protofrankia sp. CiT1 | reverse complement strand
GTCGTTCCCGGCCCGCTCGGTGCCGGCCCCCTGCCGCCGCCTCCGCGACCGCCGTCTCCCCCGCCGCCGGTGGGCGGGGCCGGGTCTGGATCTGTGCCTGTGCCTGGGTCGGCGGGTGGCGCTCCGGCGTGCGCCCGCGCATCGTCCTTGGCACGCGCCTTGTCCTCGCAGGCCTCGTCCAACGCCTGGACGAGGGTTTCCTCATCCAGGCCGGGCGCGTCGAACGGGCCGCGGCGGCACCGGTGCGGCAGTGCCAGGAGGGCGGCGCGGCGGACGTCGTCGGTGTCGACGGTCACCCGGCCCTCCCACGCGGCCAGCGCCATCGCGGTGCGGGCCACGACCACGTCCGCGCGCATGCCGTCCACGTCGAACGCGGCGCAGACCGCGGTGACCTGACGCAGGACGGGATCGGGCAGCCCGACACCAGGTAGCCGTTCACGAGCGGTGAGGATTTTTGCCGCGAGTGTGGCCTCCTCATCGATCCACCTGGCGGCGAAAGCGGCCGGGTCGGCGTCGTAGGCCAGCCGGCGGCGCACCACGTCGGCCCGCACCTGTGGCTGGCGGCTGGCGGCTACCTCGACGGTCAGCCCGAAGCGGTCCAGCAGCTGTGGGCGCAGCTCCCCCTCCTCGGGGTTCATCGTCCCGACCAGCAGAAAGCGGGCGGCATGGCGAACGGACACCCCGTCGCGTTCGACGTGGGCCACGCCGAGCGCGGCCGCGTCCAACAGGAGGTCGACGAGATGGTCGTGCAGGAGGTTGACCTCATCGACGTAGAGCACGCCCCGATGGGCGGCGGCGAGCAGCCCGGGGCGCAGCGCGGTGACGCCTTCGGCGAGCGCCCGGTCGAGGTCGATCGCCCCGGTGACCCTGTCCTCGGAGGCGCCGACCGGCAGCTCCACCAGGCGTGCCGCACGGGTGGTCGGCCGGGCCTCAGGTGGATGCGGCCCGTCGGGGCAGTCGGGCTCGGGCGCGCCCGGGTCGCAGGAGAACCGGCAGCCGGTCACCACGTTCACGGGCGGGAGCAGCACGGCAAGACCCCGTACCGCTGTGGACTTGGCGGTGCCCTTCTCCCCGCGGACGAGCACTCCGCCGATCGCTGGTGACACCGCGTTGAGCAGGAGCGCGAGCCGCAGGTCGTCCATGCCCACAACCGCGGACAGTGGGTAGGCCGTCATGGTGCCCGGTGCCGCGGTGCGCCGGATCGTGCACCGAGTCGTGTGCTGATCACCGGGTCATGAGCGTGCGTGGGCATACCACACTCCCCCCTCGGGTTTCCTCGCCCTCGGTAACGGTGCGGACGGCCGGAGTATCCTGACTTCCGGATCAGCGCTTCCTCTCGGCCTTCCAACCGCTGTCGCGGCCGTGACGTACGGTGAGAGGTTGCTCCCCGGTGACAGTGGCGGGACCGCGCCGGACTCCCACCGGCTTCCTCCACTGCCGTCGCGCTCCCCAGCATGACACACCGACCCACCCGCGGGCCCGCCTTCGCTTGAGCCCGGCCTGTGCACCCGACACGTCCGGATCCATCGCGTTCGGCGGCAATCCGCGGCCGAAGAGACCGGCGGTCATACCGGCCAGTCGATATTTCCGCTTTCGGATCGTGACGGCAACCCACCGTGACCCGCGTTCGGCGTAGGCAAGTTACTGCCCCCGTGGGGACGCCTCGCACAGCTGGCGACATACGGTCGATTGCAACCGAAGAAATGACCCATTGGCATGCTGCGGACGAGCCGCGGTGGCCCGGTGCTCCCGCCCGCAGCCGGTCGTGCGTCGCAATCAGGACGGAAGGATGATTTATGACCGCTGATAGCAGGCTGACCGCGCTCTCAAAGTATGAGATTTTCAAACGTACGCTCCATAAGGACGGAATTTTTTTTGTCCTGATCGCCGGTGCGAGATACGCGCGGGGGTTTTTGTTTGACAAACGGCACGGCACCCGAACGTCGATGCGCGTCGCTCTAGCGGATGATCTGACGATCGCAGGAGACAGAGAAACTGGACACGATCTTGTTCCGATGCCAATCGGGCCATTTTATGCTACGCTAAAAAAGCTTCGAATCCCAGCGCGTGGTGCGTTCATTGACTTTGGCTCAGGAAATGCAAGGACGCTTCTTCTGGCTGCCGAGTTTGGTTTTAAGAGAGCTGTCGGCGTTGAATTTACGAAGGAATTTTGTGAACTTAGTGAAAGAAATATAAAAGCTTACCAGAAGCGTCGAGGAAATAATTTTGACATGCATATTCTGTGCATCGACGCTACGCGCTACGAAATTCAACCGGAAGATTGTGTGTTCTTTTTCTTCAATCCTTTTGACGCGGATATCCTCAAGCTGGTGGTTGCCAATATCGAACATTCCGTCGCCATCCGCCCGCGGGCTGCCTGGATTATTTACAGCAAGCCTCTCCATGAAGATGTTCTGGATGCTCTGTCCAGCTCATGGGAAAAATCCAACGAGTTATCATATCGAGGTTTTGGGCGGGTAGTAGCCTATCGGTTTATGCCATGAACAAGGGTGGCACAGATTTTCATGTCAACCTCTGTCGGTAAGCAATTTTTCGTCATGTTCGCTAGGAGGAATTAACAGAGATGCCAGAATCGGCTCGGCCTGACAGTTCACCCACCGTCAGCGTGGTCATTCCGACCCTCAATGAAGCGGAAAATTTGCCGTACGTCTTCCCACGCCTGCCCGATGATGCCGAGATCGTCGTCGTCGATGGCCGTTCCAGTGACGGAACTGTTGATGTCGCTCGCTCATTGCGACCAGACGCCGTCATCGTGCATCAGACCCGCAGTGGCAAGGGAAACGCCGTGGCGTGTGGCTGTGCGGCGGCGACGGGCGATATCATCGTGATGCTTGACGCAGATGGGTCGGCCGACCCAGCCGAGATCCCCCAATTTATGCGGGCGCTCACTGCTGGTGCCGATTTTGCTAGAGGATCACGTTTTCTCCCCCTCGCCGGAAGCAGCGACATTACGCCGCTGCGTCGGCTGGGAAACCGATGTCTCAATGCGTTGGCTAATGCTTTGGTCCAGGCTCGCTTCACCGATCTATGTTATGGCTACAACGCGTTCTGGCGGCGGTGTATACCAGTATTTGATCTTGACCCTAGTGGTCGCGGTCAAAAGCACTGCTGGGGAGATGGCTTCGAGGTGGAGACGTTGATTAACATCCGGACCGCCCGAGCCGGCCTTCGTGTTGTCGAGGTGCCCAGCTTCGAGTACCCGCGGATGCATGGCACAAGCAAACTCAACCCGATTTCCGATGGCCTTCGTGTTTTGTTTGTGATCATAAAGGAATGGGGGCGGTCTGGCAGCTGGCGAGCGCGATCAGAAATGCTACCAACTGCAGCGCTACGGATCGGTCCGAAACAGTCCACCGGAGTGGACGGATCAACTTTTGAGACGAGTCGTCAAGAGCATCATCACACTACCCGGCGTGGTGTATCGCGATACCGCCGGGTCTGCGCTGATGGTACTCGGAAGATCCGCTCGGCAGGACAACGTGAGGTCGTCGGACAGCTTCCGCGGTGAGCACCGTACTGCGGAAGCTGCGTGATTTACCGGCCCTTCGACTCGAATTTGCTGAAAGGAAGGGATTCGTGAACGATCTCCAGTCGGAGCTGCCCACCGCTGTCCCTGCTCACGCTATATGGCACCGACAGATGACACTCACCGTCTCGGTTGTCATCTGTATCTTCACCGAGCGGCGTTGGGACGACATCATCGCCGCGGTTGACAGCATCCAGAACCAATGCCGCCAGCCGGCGGAGCTCATCATTGTCGTTGACCACAACGATGAGCTGTTCCAGCGCGCACGGAATTTCTTCGGGGATGTAATGGTAGTGGCCAGCCGTGGCGCGCGGGGGCTCAGCGGTGCACGAAATACAGGCGTTCAACTGGCTTCCGGGGATGTCGTGGTATTTCTCGATGACGATGCTCGGGCACGTCAGGAGTGGCTTGAACGCCTGCTTGCCCCGTACGCGGACCAGGCGGTGCAGGGTGTCGGTGGTCTCGTTGTCGCCGACTGGCCGACTGACCGCCCTGGCTGGTTTCCACCCGAGTTCGACTGGGTGGTGGGCTGCAGCTATGCGGGGATGCCGACAGCTCGCGAGCAGGTACGTAATCCGATCGGCGCGGCTATGTCGGTGCGAAAGTCCGCGTTCACTCGGACTGGTGGCTTTACCGAGGGCGTCGGTCGGGTCAGTGCCGACACGTCCGGCTGCGACGAGACCGAATTTTTTATCCGACTTCGCCGAGTATTGCCAGCGGCCAAGATTATGTATGAACCGATGGCGGTCGTCGAGCACCGTGTCACTACAGAACGGGTATCGTTCGCGTATTTTCGCCGCCGCTGCTATGCGGAAGGGACATCCACGGCGCTTGTTGCCCACCTGGTCGGCACTCAGGTGGCTCTAGCTGCTGAACGTCGGTATGTGCGACACACCCTGCCCCGCGCGATTGCCGGTAATCTGCGCAGCGTCGACCGGTGGCCGCGCGCTGGTGCGCTGGTGCTGGGTTTCATCATCACAAGTACCGGTTATCTGGTCCGGCGAAGCAATTTCGTGGTCTCGGCTGTGATGGCCGGCTGACATCTTGACGCGTCCACCGTGCTCAGCTGTCTGGAAGGGCTGCCGGGAGGCACCATGATACCCATCCTACTTTACCATTCAGTGACCGATGACCCGCCACCAGGAATGGCTCGGTGGACGGTGTCCCCACGACGTTTCGCACAAGATGTCTCCATGATGGCTGATTCTGGTCGGACTGCTCTGACCGTGGCGGATTTCGCTCTGCTGCTGGCGGCCGGTAACCTGCCCGACCAGGTGCTTGTCGTGACACTTGACGACGGTTTCGGGGACAACATCGAAGCCGTCCGCCAGCTGGCGGACAAGGGCTTGGCGGCTACCGTCTTCCTGACCACATCGTGGATCGGATGTGACGGTATGTTGACCGCCCGAGACCTGCGCGAGATCGTTGAGATCGGCGCCGAAATCGGTGCGCACAGCCGTACCCATTGTCGGCTTGATGAAATTTCCAAGGCACAACTTGAGCAGGAGGTAGCCGGTTCTGGGGCGGACCTTTCCGCTCTTACAGGCATTCCTTGTCGGTCCTTCGCATATCCGCATGGAAACTTTGACAGGACCGTCCGCGCGGCCGTTATAAGAGCTGGCTACGAATCGGCCTGCGCCGTGAAGAACGCGATGTCCTGTCCTACTGACGATCGATATGAAATCTCTCGTCTGACAGTTAGACCGAGTGCCTCGAAGGAGGATTTTCAAAAATTGCTGAACGGTCATGGAAAAATACCTCCCCGACATGAGCTGCTACGTACCAGTGCGTTTCGCCTTGTGCGCCGTGGCCGGACCGCTCTGATCGCTGGAACCCATCGGTGAACAGGCCCGATCAACCTTATCGGGCCCGCCCCGAGCTGCCCGCAACCATACGCCGCCGTCTGTTGTTGTCCGAGGCCGCTGGTTACATCGCCGGGCCGGGTGCGTACCTGGTAGGCCGGTGGCAGATACGCCATCCACGCAGATCAGCGTCGCGGTCCGACAAAGGAGCAAGCAAACTGCCGCCAGTGTCAGCATGGTCTCGGGAATGGCCTGGGTCGGAATTTCTCCACCGGGCTGTCACTACCCTCGGCCGAGAAGAGGAGCGCCTGCAAAAGACTACCGCCATCTGGTGCGGACAGCTTGAGCTCTCGGCACCCGATGTGTTGCCAAGACATCCCCAGCATGGCGACGGCTCCCCGTATACGCAGGCACGGATCCTGCTGCGCATACATGGTGAGGCAGTCGGCTATGTTTTTGTCGATATCGGGCTGGTCGGACTGGAACAGGACCGGGTCCTGGCCGCCGCCGACAACGATACGGAACTCGTCGGCCGGGTGCGGCGCCATCTCGCCGCTGACGGCCTGTCTGCTATGCAGGACCTGCGCCATGGTCTCAGCGAGGTTAGGCTCGCCGCCGTTGACTGGCCCACGGCAGAGGGCGAACCGCGGCCATCCCGGAATGTGTCCCCCAAGGTGCGTGGCGCCTGTGTCGATAACGGTATTCGGTCTGGCCGAGATACTGCTGTATATCCAGATAGACTGATAAGTATCATCGTATGTACTCGTGACAGGCCAGATTCCTTACTTATTTGTCTGCATTCTCTGAAAAATCTTCTGTATCCGCATCTCGAGGCTGTCATCGTTGACAACGCGCCGAGCGATGACGGCGCTGCTCGTGTTTTTCAGAAGATAGTTGGAGATGACAGTCGATTTCGCTATGTGCGGGAAAATCGCGCGGGGCTGTCGTTTGCCCGTAATGCTGGGATTGCGGCTGCCACTGGTCTGGTGACGGCTTTTACCGACGATGATGTCGAGGTCGATCCGGGTTGGCTCAACGGAATTCTTCGCGGCTTTTCCCGACGGGACACCGTGGCCTGTGTGACGGGTCTGGTGGCGGCGGCAAACCTGGATAGTGCGGCCGAACAGTACTTCGATGCCCGGGTGGCGTGGTCGACACGGTGCGAGCCACGGCTCTTCGACGGTAAGCTAGCCACTCACTCAGGGCCTCTTCATCCTTTTGCGGCCGGCTCGTTCGGTGCGTTGGTCGCCGTCCGCACCACGTTGCTGCGGGAGCTTGGCGGATTCGACAACGCGCTCGGGGTGGGTACACCCAGTCGCGGCGGTGAAGATCTCGATCTCCTCGTCCGGATTCTGCTTGCGGGCCATGTCATCGCCTATGAACCGGCTGCCGTGTCCTGGCACCACCACCGGGGAGATTTTCCGGCTCTTCGGCGGCAGATGTTCGGCTACGGCTGCGGCCTCTCCGCCTATCTGACGAAATATCTGCTGAATCCCCGTATCAGTGGACGACTGATTCTGCGGCTCCCGGCGGGCGTCACGCACCTTCGCCGGTTGCATTCACGAACATGTCTGGCCAAGACGGAATGACATGGTTCCTACTTTCCGGGAGTCGGTATTTTGATCAACGCCTTTCAATGTCGTGTACCGGGGCCGGCGATCGCAAAAGACCTGGCGCTGCTTGCGCTCGCCGTGATAGCCGGGATCGCTGTGGTTGCGCCGAGCGGGCCGGCCCGGCCTGTCCTGGTGCTGCTGGCATTGCTGCTCCTGCCCGGCGCCGCCGTGCTCACTCGGCTTGACACACCTGATCCGCTTACCTGGCTGGGGCTCGCAATAGTGCTCAGCATGGCGGTGGATGCCGGGGCAAGTTTGGTGATGCTGTGGTCAGGACTGTGGCATCCGATGGTGCTGGGAGCCGTTCTCGCTGCGGCGTCCATAGCGGCACTCATTGTTGATCTTTATATGCGGCTGAAGCAGGCGCATA
The DNA here is from genome assembly GCF_917627385.1 of Protofrankia sp. CiT1. Classification (GTDB taxonomy): domain Bacteria; phylum Actinomycetota; class Actinomycetes; order Frankiales; family Frankiaceae; genus Protofrankia. The sequence goes on along the minus strand of NZ_CAKJTL010000105.1, from coordinate 7,350 downwards.
CCTGCGGGCAAAGATCGCGAACGGCGGAGAACTGATGACAACGGCATCCAGACTTGGCGGACACTCCTCGCAGGAGCGGATTGTACCGGCGGTCGTCGAAGCCGCGTCACCGCTTCGACCCACCGGAAGTCAAGGTGAGCGGCGCCCCGGCGAATCGTCGGCGCGCCAGATCGCGCGCTGTATCGCCGCTGTCGGTCCGCTCTTGGCGGGTACCGGTCTGTGGGCCGCCTCGCTTCCTTCGATCTCTACCTATGACCTTGATGATTACGGACTTTCGCCGCGCCTGGGGCTGCTGTGGTACACAGGATTGGCGGTGCTGCTTGTCGGTGCCGCCGCGAACCTGTGCCGGCGGTGGATGTCCGGGACTGTGGCCGGCGGCTACCTGGTTGCGCTCGCCACTGCACTGTACGGCACGATTCCACTCATCGTCGATGAGCCTCGATACGCATGGACCTATAAGCACATCGGGGTCATTCGCTACATAGAGTTGCACGGCTCGGTGGACTGGAACATCGATATCTACCATCGTTGGCCCGGCTTCTTTGCGACCGCGGGATTTTTCTCCGTGCTCGGCGACAGGCCGGATCCGACATCTTACGCGGCCTGGGCAGAACTGTTCTTCACTCTTGTCAACGTGGTTCTCGTCATCGCCATTGCCCGGGTGCTGCTACACGACAACCGGATCGCCTGGACAGCAGCGACGATCTTTGTCGTGACGAACTGGGTGGGGCAGAGCTACTTCGCTCCCCAGGCGTTCGGCTACACGCTCACCCTCGGGCTCATGTTGATTCTCGTCTGGCAGTTCGGCGGAACCCACCACAGTGTGCTGGGCAGCCGGGTGAGCCGCTGCATACACCGGTGCACCCGCCGGCCGGTATCGATGTGGCCTGTGCCAACCAAGGCGGTCTGGCCACGATCGACGGCGATTGCCATATTGCTGTTCCTGGATTTCGCTATTGTCGCCTCTCATCAACTCACGCCATATATTCTTGCGGTCCAGGCGGGCGCTCTGGTGCTACTCGGGATGCTTCGACCACGATGGCTTGTAGCTGCCTTCCTGCTGATCACGGTTGCTTTCCTGCTTCCGCATCTCAGCTATGTCAATCAACGGTACGGTCTGTTCACTGAGCTTAATCCCCTTGCCAACACTGAGACCGTTGCATCGAGCACTGATACGCTGCCTGGTAAGGCATTCAACGTTGCCTGCGGTAGGCTTCTCACGGCGGTGATCGCCGTTGCGGCCTTGGCTGGTGCCGTCCGTCTGCTCCATAGGAGTGACGGCAGGGCGGTGGCACTGCTTCTGCTGGCCACTACACCGGTTTTTCTGATCTTCGGTCAAAACTACGGTGGTGAGGCAATTCTACGGGTGGTCCTGTTTGCGCTGCCGTGGTGCGCAGTCCTGGCTGCGGTTGCGGTCGCCGGTGTTTCCCATGAGGTGTCGCTGGCTGGCGCTCAGCCAGCGATGCACGGATCCCGGCGGTGCCTGCGTGTCGCCGGCCGGTATTCGCTGTTCGCCGTCATGCTGACCTGCGCGGCATTATTTGTTCCCGCCTACTTTGGCCAGGATGAAATCGATCTTATAAGTCATGACCAGGTCGCGGCCAACCGCTATCTGTACGCCTACGGCCAACCCGGTTCGGTGATCATGAATATCGCTTCCAACGCGCCGGTGCGGTCCAGCGCCAACTACAATCTCTTCTTCGATGAATCCCTGTTCCGTGACGAGAAATTCAGATATCGTCCGCTCGGGGCCGCTGACGTTGACGATGTGGTCGCGACAATGCACGCCTACGCGCCGTCCGGTTATCTGGTTTTCACCCCCAGTACCGAGGCGTTCGCCCGGGTGTTCCAGCTCACTCCACCGGGTGCCGTCGTATCGTTGGAACACGCGATAGCGGAGTCGGGCTTCTTCACGCCCTTCTATGTCGGACCGGACACCCGCATCTATGCGTTGCGTCCGATACCTGCATCACCGGGCTCCACATCACTGCCGGCCGCGAAACCGGCAGATGGCAGCCCGGGACGAGCGTCGTGACGGGCGGACCGCGCAGTCCGTTGTACCGCAACGGACTGGCGCTCGCCTGCAGCGCGGGCTTGTCGGCATTGCTCGGTGCCGGCTACTGGGCGCTGGCGGCCCATACCGCAAGGCGGGCGTCCGTGGGAGAGGCGACGGCTCTGGTGTCGGCGATGACGGCGCTTTCTCTGATCGGCCAGCTCAATCTCGGGAACGCGCTGACAGCATTTCTCCCCAGAGCCGGCTATCATCGATTCAGGATCGTGCTGGGCAGTTACCTCGGATCGGTCTGTCTAAGCGTCCTGCTAGGCGCGGGTTTTGCCCTGGTGGCGCCCCGCATAAGCCCTGCCTTCGAGATACTCGCCCATATCGGCATGGTGGTGGGTTTTGCCCTCTCGGTCGGTGTCTGGACACTATTCGTCATGCAGGATTCCGTCCTGGCCGCACTCCGACGGGCGTCCTGGGTCCCGATGGAGAACATCGTCTTCAACGTCATCAAATTCCTGTTACTCCTGGCCTTCGGAGGCGGGTCGGTGCTGGCGCTCTGCGGGGCATGGATCATACCGGCCGGCATCGCGGTCGTCGCGGTTTCCTGGTTGCTTTTCCGCCACTTTCTTCCGACTGGTACCACGCCGGCTCCCGACACCAGCCCACGCAACTTCAGACGTTTTCTCGCCGGCGAAGGTATTACTATGATCTTCGAACGGGTCGGTGTGACGCTCGTTCCCCTCCTGGTCGTGGTAATGGTCGGTCCAGCAGCGGGTGCGCCATTCGCGCTTTCTTGGATGATCATGCAGGCACTCGAAGCACTGATTTTCGGATTTGGTTTGTCGCTGATCGTGGAGGGCGCCCAAGCTGAGGCCGACGTCGTTACCATGCACCGCGAACTGCGTCGGCGTGCGCTGCTCGGTGTCGCTGCTATTGTTCTGGCCGCTGAGATCGGAGCACCTTTGCTGTTGCGTATCTTCGGCGCCGGCTACCAGGAAGACGCCACCGCTGTGTTCCGGCTGCTGCTGCTCGGCCCGCTGCCCGCGACAATCGTGATATTGGGTGTCAGCACAGCGCGTGCGCAGCGCCGAATTCGCCGAATCGTGGGCGTCCATCTGAGCATCGCCCTCCTGGTGCCCGCTGGCGCTGTACTACTCGGACACCTGTACGGAGTGGTCGGCGTCGGTGCCGCATGGTTGGCGGTGCAGGCGATCGTCGCCACCGCGGTGCTGCTGACCGAACCTGGCGAACAGCGGTCTTCCTCTCCGATCAGGGCCTTTCGTCTTGTTCCGGCTGAGCCCCTCGTGGTGCACGCCCCGGTCGGTAGCGAGGCTCCAAATAGCGCGGTCGGACGGCATCCCGACTGATCCGGTTGATCTGGCGATGTACCCCGTGCCAGCCCATCCGTAGACAGACAAGCCCGAAGGGCGCCAGATCGTCCGCGGCGAACCAGGCCTTCTCTGTGACTCCGTGCAGCGATGTCGCCCATGACCGGACATCCAGCTCACCACGTCGGCGGTATCCGAGCGCCGCAATCGGGTCGAGGATTTCGACCACGAAACCGCGCCCGGCGACCGGTACGCCGGCCGGTATCGCCTGGCCAGTCAGATCAAGATATGCGGCACGCGCCAGGTCGATGCCGGCTGTGTTCTCGAACAATCGGAACTGGGCGCCGAGCCTCGGATTGAAATCGAGCAGTTTGTACTGGTCGTCGCGGGCGTCCCAGCGAAGATCAATATCCAGGATTCCGTGGAAGGACAAGCGTGTCAGCAGCTCCTCGATCTGTCGACGCAGCCTCTCGTTCTCCACCGACCGGCCCAGACACGTCACTCCGAAGTGCGGCGGGTAAGATCGTTCTTTGATTCCAGTGAAGGCCGGCCGGCAGGTCGAACGAGAATCACAGTAGCCATGAAAGAACCAGTCGTCACCTGGCCCGGCAGGTATGTACTCCTGCAGGAGCAGCGTCGTGCCTTCTGCCTGCTCGCATCTACCGTAGTAGTCGACGAGCTCTTCTCTGGTATGAATCACGGACGTGCTTCGCAGCGCCCCGGCGTGGCCGCGTCGCCATTGACAGGTGAGTTTGGCGACGAGTGGCAGGCCGATTCGGGCCGCGAAGTCCTGGGCCTCGGCGAGCGAGGTGGGCAGTGCGGCCGTTGCGCAGGGGACACCGAGTTCCCGGCACATCCTGTACATCAGATACTTGTCTGCCAGCCGGCGCGGCAGATTGTGCGGAGGAGCCGGAAAAATGAACCACGGCCGCAGTTCATCGCCGTGTTCCGCGACGAACACCGCACTTGCGTCGTCGACCGGAATAAGGACGGCCGGACGGCCGATGTCGGCCGCCAGCCGCAACAGACCCTGCCTGAGCTGGTCGGCGTCGTCAGGGTCTGGAGTCCAGAACATGCGGCCATGCAGATAGCGCGAACTGGCCGCGGGGGCCAACCGGTCCTCGTGCACGCTGTAGACGGGTATCCCGAGGCGGCCGAGACTCCTGCTCGCACCGAGACCGCCGTGGTAAAACGGATCAGGGAGAATTTTGAGGATGACGGCCGGGGTTTCGGTATCGATATGCTCAATGGGGGGTCTTGCATCAGCTCGGCGAAATATTAGCTGCATTCGTCTAGCATTCCACCGGCCCATGACTTCCACACCTCGGGCCACCTTTCGTGATTGTCGGAAATATCCGTAGTGTGACCCGTTTGATTATCAGCCTGAAAGACGGCAAGCGAAGAGTGATCGTGGAATACGATTGATCGATCACATGCATGATGGTGATCATTTCTGCAGGTACGAGTACACCGCCACCCAGTCGATCTGCACCGCCCCGCTCGTACTGGCCGCGGGGAAATGATCGAGAGATGACTCGGTCTGGATAACCCAGTGCATCGGCGTGTTGGGTATCCTCCCGGTCGAGCTACCGATGGACCGGTCATCGAGGATGAAATCTACTTTGTTTGGGGTCCACTCAATGCTGGCGGTATGCCATGCCGTGTACGTCGTTGTGGTGCCGAAGTCCTCCTGGTCGCCGCCAGAGGTTCCATCCTGTCGATGCATGAACGCGCTGATGCTTCCAGACAGGTCGCCTTCGGGAAAATCGATTTCTCCGTCGCGTGGCCATGCCCCGCTATCGGGCCACAAGAGCCATGCGGTCTTGAAACCGACGAGCGGATCCGCCCGGAAGCGGATGGTGAACTTACCGTACAACTGGCCTTGGTAAGCTGTGGAACTGCCGGGCAGTACAGGAATGAGTGCCGCACCCATGGGTGTTCCATTCGCAGTGTGTAGATTATAGTCAAGAACGCCATTCTGGACACTTAGCACTTTGCTAGGATAATAATATGATTTTGCCCCGTTTTTGCCCGCGGTGTCGAGTGTTCCGTCCGGATAGGCATTCCACCTGCCTTGATACGGGGCCGCGCTCGGGAAACTGCCGACCGGCGTATCGGTGACGAAATCTTCGGTGAAAATCTGTTTCCAGCCGGGAAGATCTCCTCGTGGCATTGTCACACCGGAAGCGCTGGGGGCGATGGGGATCGCGACCGACCTTGCTGTGGGTTGCGAAGACTTTGATGTTGGGGTGGCGTCAGGTGCGGCCGGGGGCTGACAGGCCACAAGTACGATACCTGCCAAAATGATCATTGCAGTCAGGCAAATGTATCGAGACGGCAGAAGGTGGCGTATAGCTACTGTAGCTGGCATGTTCCGCGGAACAGGAATTTTACACCTCTTTTATCTGAACTACCCCACACCCCCTCGGAGTGAGAAGTTAACAGCGGTCACCGGTGCCACTCAAGATTATATGTCAATCGTTAAACACTGCAATCACAACTAACGAACATAATCGTTGACCCCGTTGTCCGCGCAGCTAAATTTATCCATACCGTGACATAATTCATGTGTTCTGTTGATACACCAATCGGTGTCTCATAGCGATGATGATGGCCCCACGCGCGCTGTAGCCGGGATACCGACGGGGTATGGGGGTAGGGACTGGTCTCGTAGGGGACGCATGCCTGGGGGGACGATGGCTGAGGCAATGGCGCGGGCCGAGCGCGATCAGTCGAGCGTCGCGAGAACGCCAGAGCATCAGCACCAACAGCGGGCTCCGGTTGGTGAGTTCGGTGAGTGGTGCCACGATCTTCGGCGGCCGATCGCCGCGATCGAGGCAGCGGTGTGGGCAGCGCTCACCGATCCGGACGTCGGCACGGAAGTTCGACGCTGGCTGGATCGGGTGCTGCTGGAGGCGGACCGGCTCGCGGTGCTGGTGGACAGCGCCGCTGGTGGCGTCTGCGTCCGGCTGGTTGACCTTTCCGAGCTGCTCGCGGAAGCAGGGGCCTACTGGGACCGAGCGGTCCCGGCACAGGTCCGGCACCGGTCGGGGACTGCCGCCCCGCTCGCCCCGGTGGTGGCCGATCCGGTCATGCTACGGCGGGTTGTCGACAATCTTGTCGCCAACGCCGCTCAGGCCACCGGATCGTCAGGCCGAGTCGAGCTGACAGCTACGCCGATGGCGGATGACGGATGGATGGCGGTCGAAGTCGACGATGACGGAGCCGGATTCGCCGGTAAACCAGCGAATTCCGCTGGTTTGGGGCTGAAAATTGTCCAGGAGACGGTCGAGAGATTCGACGGGCGCGTGGAAATCGGCTCGAGCCCACTGGGCGGCGCCCGCCTGCGGCTCCTGTTGCCCGCGGCACATACCCAGCAGGGTATGTCGTGAGGGTGGTGCTCTGCGACGATCATCAAATGTTCGTCGAGGCACTGGGCGCTGTGTTGACCGCGCGCGGGTGGACGGTCTGTGAGCTGGCCTTCACCGCGGCCGATGCGGAGGCCGCGATCCGTTTTCACCGGCCCGATGTTGGGTTGATGGATCTGCGCTTCCTGGACGGCGACGGCCTTGGGGTGATCAAATCTCTTGCTGATCTGGCGCCGGAGACCAGGCTGGTACTGGTCACCGGCTCCACCGACACCGCGTCGATCAGGGCGGCCATCGACGCCGGGGTGAGTGGTTTTGCCTCCAAGACGCAGGAGATCGAACGGATCATCGCTATCGCGGATCGAGTCGGCAGAGGTAAGGCAATGATCGATTCGGATGTTGTGGAGCGAGCCGTGCGAGCTCCCCGCAGCTCCGGTGAGCTGGCTGCCGTCGATGATCTCCTGACCAGCCGCGAGCGGGAGGTGCTTGCCCGGCTCGGGCGCGGCCAGAGCACGGCAGTACTTGCGAAGGACCTCGGTATCACGACCAATACCGCGCGCTCGCACATTCAGAACGTGTTGAACAAGCTCGGCGTACACAGCCGGATGGAGGCCGCCGCATTGGCGGTCCGGGTACGGCTCATGGACCGCGT
>NZ_CAKJTL010000104.1 GCF_917627385.1 Protofrankia sp. CiT1 | reverse complement strand
GAAAAGGCTCACTGATCATCCCTGGAGGGATTGAAACTCACGTACACACAGCTCCACGAGGAGCTGGGCCGCAGCGAGTCACTGATCATCCCTGGAGGGATTGAAACACCAACAGGTACATTGTTACCGTTGGTTTCCGTAGGTCACTGATCATCCCTGGAGGGATTGAAACCGGACGATGTCCAGGTCGGCCTCGATGGTGTCGATGTCACTGATCATCCCTGGAGGGATTGAAACTCGGTCGCTTGGGGTATAAATCTGCGGCACATCCGCGAGTCACTGATCATCCCTGGAGGGATTGAAACTCCGGCTCGGACTATCCACAGGCGCACTGGAGCTGGTCACTGATCATCCCTGGAGGGATTGAAACCACCGCTAGCAACAACGCCACCAGCATCAACAGGTCACTGATCATCCCTGGAGGGATTGAAACACCGTTCCCGGAAGGGTTCGAAATCGGGATCGGGACGTCACTGATCATCCCTGGAGGGATTGAAACCCGCGCAGAACGAGATGGCCGGTCATTCGTGCCGGTCACTGATCATCCCTGGAGGGATTGAAACACGACCGTCGGGGCAAGCCGCTCCCCAGCGGCGTCCCGTCACTGATCATCCCTGGAGGGATTGAAACTTCAGGCCGCGGCCGAACGCCGCCAGCACGGGTGGTCACTGATCATCCCTGGAGGGATTGAAACGTAGCTGACTGGCCTGTCCAGGCCAGCGTCTATCCCGGGTCACTGATCATCCCTGGAGGGATTGAAACATCGGACCGTCTCCCACGGGCGCACAGCCGAGCGAGTCACTGATCATCCCTGGAGGGATTGAAACAGCCCGGCTGCGGCTTCGACGGCGACGAACGGGCGGTGCTTGAGCGGGCGGTCGAGATCCTGAGAGCTCACCCTGATGCTCAGCGAAGGCGATAGCAGGTGGAATCAGGCCCCGCGGTAGACCTCTCTGCGGTGCGCTACCCGGACCACCGCGACGACGAGGCGGGCATCCTCAACGTGGTAGATCACCCGGTAGTCGCCCACCCTGAGCCGGAACACACCCGAAGGTTCACCGACAAGTGCTCGGACCCCGTGGGGACGAGGATCGTTCGACAGTTGCGTTACCGCCGTCAGCACTCGGCGCGCTGTCACACCGTCGAGCTTGCGCAGTTCACGCAGCGCCCGTGTCGTCCACTCGATCTCGTACGCCACCGTCAGGTCAGGCCGAACTCGGCCATCACGTCCCGGTGCGCCACGCGCGGCTCACTGGACGCAAGCGCAGCCCGCGCGGCGGTCAGGTCGGCCTCATCCTCGGCCGCTTCCAGCTCTCGCAAATCATCGATCGAGATCACCGCGGCCACGGCACGACCATGACGGGTGAGCACGGTCCGCGCGTGCGCGTGCTCCGCCTTGGACACGATCTCACCGAGATGGTCCCGCGCCTCACTGATCGGCATCTCAGTCACACCCCACATTGTACGAACTGGGGAGATCGATCGAAACCCTCTCTCGTCAGGTCAGCCGGCCCTACAGAGGCCAACCACTCCGCGCGGTCAGGACGTGGAGACGGCCCACGGGACGGTAACAAAATCTTGGTCCTCTTGATCCGAACCTGCGTCGTTGATCGAGATCGCTGCGGCTATGGCGCGGACACGAGGCCGTCCGAGGCCCCGTCCGACAGTGACTGTGTGTTGCCGAGAGCGGGGTGGCGGCAGGGGCGGGGACAGGGGTGTACAGCAGAGGTGTACGTACACCCCTGTCCCCCGTCGCTAGCGCACAGTGTCACAATCTGTAGATGCATTGGCATCATGACCAGCAAAATTATCGACAGTGAGTGACTGATTTTCGGGCCGGGGAGGCATATCCACCCTCCGAGGGGTGTACAACAGCGGGTTTGTACACCCCTGCTGTACACCCCTGTAGAGAGATCACATAGCACGTTGGCACCAACGTCATGGTTACCCTTGGTAATTGCACTCCTCTGCGGTGATCAAGCGTGGGGGGGTGCACGTCCGCACAGAAGGTCCCCCTGGCCGCCTCATTACTGATGAGGGTGGAGTCGCACATCGCACGCGCGGAAGGTGAGGACCTCGACGGGGCCGGAGGCCCGCGAGTGATCGATGTGGGCACGATGTGGGCACGTCGGTTCGACGTGTGGGCACCTTTTGCCGATTCTCCGCAGTCGTGCCCGAATCAGAACCCGTTGCAGCGCAAGGGTTCCCATCCGTCAGCGATTGCTGGAGATCGTCGCCCTGCCGGGTTCGATTCCCGCCACCTCCACCACGGACAGTAATAGCGCCCTGGCCTGGGCAAATAGGTAAGATCTATAACTTCCGATACTTGATCAAGCGGAAGATGTCCAGGTCAGGGTGCTGATCAATTGGTTCGACCCTCAAGCGCATCGGTAGATCTTGACTGCGAAGCGTAGTGAGGATCGGATTACATTAACGGCAGATCATCTCAGCAACCAAGGCGAACCCCACGCTCGTTGCCATGCCCCCGGAGCCGGTCTGCGCGGTGTGCCGCAACGCGCATCCGCGCACGCTCGGCGACGAACCGCCCCGGCGACACGGCCATGGTGCGCATCGGCCAGCGACGGCGCCGCTGGCGCTCGGGTAGGTCCCGGCGCGGCCGTGTGGTGCGCGATCTGAGGTTCTCGCGTCCGTGCTGACCGTGATCTGCCCGTGGTGCAGCACGCACCAGGACGGGCCGGCGAGGCATCGATAACTACGCGCCAGGCTGAGGCCTGCGGCGTGCCCGGGCACCTTTCCAGAGCTGGGAAGGTGTGAATCGATAACATGCATGTTATCGTGGGACGGTGGTCTGGCAGGTCTTGATCCATCCCGCCGCAGATGCCGAGCTGGGCAAGATCCCCGCGAAGGAGCGGGCAGCGATCGTCACAGCTTTCGACAAGCTACGAGCCATCGGCCCGACGTTGGGCTACCCGCATACCAGCGACATCAGGGCCACACACCACCTCCGAGAGCTTCGACCGCGGCAGGGCCGCAGCCCTTGGCGGGCGTTCTACCGACAGATCGGGCAGATCCTTGTCATCGGTGCGGTTGGACCGGAGGCCGAAGCCGACCCAGCTGGCTTCCGGCGGGCCGTCGCTACCGCCGTGCGACGCCTTGACGATCTGGAGGACGACAGATGAAGCTTTCAGACCTCAAGCCACTTGACCAGGTCATCGACGAGCAGCGCGGCGACGAGGAGTTTCGCCGGGTGTGGGACGGCGCGGCGTTCGCAAGACAGGTCGCCAACCGAGTCGTCAACTTCCGCACCCGTAAGGGCCTATCCCAGCGCGAGTTGGCGGCGCTGGTCGGCATTGCCCAGCCTGCGATCTCGCGCTTGGAGCAAGCCGAGCACCAGCCTTCGTTCGAGACACTTGCGAAGTTGAGCCGGGCGACGGGCCTTACATTCCATTTTGAGGTGGCGGACGGCACTGTCGAACTCGTCGACGCATGATTGGTACCGAACCAGACTTCCCTGGCGGATATGCGACTGTCGCTGGCTGGATCAACGAGCTCTACAACGACGAGCCTGGTCGTAGCCTGTGGACGGTGCTTGACGATCCGTTGCGCTTGGCGCTGGCCCAAGGCTGGGTCTGGGGCGTCAATGGTCGCCAGGCCGACGACGACCTCGCCGAGGATCTAGCCGCCTACGACTCGGACAACAAGCAGTTTGACGAGATGCTCGCCGCCTTCGTAGATCACTGGCGGCATGTCTACCGCGGGCTACGGAAGGGCGTCGGCCTGCTTCGGTGGACTATGCTCGTCGGCGCGAATATGGAGCTCGTCGTCCTGACTTCCTCGAAGTACATCGGGGCGCAGGGCAGCCGCAAGATCCCGGGGCACTCCTTCGTGACGCACCTTGACGGGGATGACTGGCTGATCGCGGCAACTGCACGGCGCCTCCCGGTCCCAGGTTGGCCGCCCTCCGAGGAGACCATTCCAGGTCTGGAGATCGACGGATAGCCGCGTCACCGAAAATGCGCTTATCCCTCCCACGCCTGTGGGGTGATCCTCCGGTGTAGAGCGGCGCGTATACGGCCACGATTTCCTCCCTGTGCGCGTGGCGGTGATCTATCGCGCGCTAACGGACCTCGCTCGTGACCTCTGTTAACGTGTTCACACCCGCCCCCGACCCGCTCACCGCTCTTTCCTGGTGGGGTGCGGGCCCGAACCCCGGGACGTCACAGTCTCTGCTCCGCCGAGCGGGGGGGCTCGCTTTGTCGCACTTTCGGATAGCTCCTGAATGCCTACTTCCGAACGTGTCCATAGACCGGAAAGCCGCGACTGTGCTACAAAAGGGGGTCTGCCAAATTAACGGCTCCGTCGCATATCCGGTGGTGACCGTATATAGCCGACGCGAGATCCTGCGAAGAAGCGGGTGAAACCGCCGCGGTCTGCGGCGGCCTTCCGGGCTCCCGCGTTTGGGACACCTATTGGATCCACCGGCCGACGCTGCCGGCGCCGCCCGGAATATCGCGATTGCAGGCTGCTTGTCTCGTCGGGCAGGTCACGACAAATGCCTACTTTCAGTCATCACCGGATCTGCGGCAGAGCCGTTATTTCTCAGGCCCACGAGGCTGGGTTGGCCTGCCCGTTGAGCGCGGTGTGGGTGTCGGCGCGCAGCTGGGTGACCAAGCCGGACGTGGTGCCGGTGCCGGTGCCGACTTCGACGGGCGGGGCCGCCGACGGTCGACGCTTGACCATTGTGGGGTCGGGATGTCGGCAGCCCGTGGTTCGGCAGGGGGTTTCCGCCACCGCTGGCTCCTGACTCCGCTCCGGCCTGACTCCGCTCCGGCCTGGCTCGCTCCGATGCTCGCCTCCGGCCGTCGTTCGGGGCCTGGCGTGCGCTGACACCGTGGTCACAACGCACGGTGGCGATGCGACCGGAGTTTGCCGTTTTCCCCACCGCATCGGCCCACCTGGTGCAACGATCTGGTGGCCGGGTGGTGACGTATGTGCGGCTCGCGGGGGAGGTCGTTGGTCATGTCTCCGCCAGAGCGACCGCACGCCCACCATCCGACGGCTCGACAGACTGGCGTGCCAGGTCAGGCCGAGGCGCAGGAACAGGCCAAGGCGCAGGAACAGGCCAAGACGCCAGGTCAGGCGGACGTACGTAGCCTCGCCGACATCCTGGCCGTCGCTCCGTGGACGGATCTGGAACAGCACATCGATCAGCTCCGTGAGCGGGTCGACCGCGCGGTGCTCGCGTCGCATGCGCGGCGGGAACAGTTGCGCGCCGAGATCCTTGCTGAGAATCCCGGCCTGCGGAGCCTCATTCGACGCCCCTCACACGAGGCATCGGCCTGGGCGAGGGACCTGCTGCGGTCCGGTGTCGTCGCTGCCGCCGACGGCACCCTGGCTGCGGTACCGCTGCTGAGTGGGACGAAGATCCAGATTGGTGTTGTCGTCGTGACGAACACCGGTGAGTCCGTTCGGCTGGTCACCCGCGTCTTCGAGCATGAACTCACCGCCCAGGGCGACACTGCCCGGGAGTTCTTCGACAACCTGCGCAAGGTGCATGGCGGTTCCAACCTGGCCAGCCGGGCGCTGATGCTGTTCGGTGAACGTCAGATCCTGCTCTCCCAGGATGCCGACTGGCGGCTGATCCACGGCGAGCTGATTCCCTACGAACTGCGCACCGGTGTCGGCCTGCCGCGGGAGAACCTGCCGCCGGTCTTCGAGCTCACCCGGCGCTACGTGGCCGACCAGCAGTTCATCGCCGTCAGCGAGAGCCCGGAGGACCTCGACGTCCTCAACGCCGGGGCCATCCTGGAACCGGGCGAGTACATTGAGCTGCGCACACTCTCGGATGACCTGACGACCTTTCTTGACGGGGATTCCGACTCCGGGGTCGCGAAGGCGGGATTCAATACCGTCGACCGCGGCAACTTCCGCAGTTTCATCGGGGAGGTCGGTCCGGAGGTGACCATCGTCTTGCTGAAGGCCGGGCACCGGCCATTTCTCCTGGAGTGCCACCGTGAGCGGGTCGAGCAGGCCGCCGCGCTGTTCCTTGCTGACGCGCTGTGGACCAGGGGCCTCCCGGACGCCGCCGCGACGGCGACGGCCCGCGGGTTTCCGTTCCATCTCGATCTTGCCGACGCCGTCGCCCGCACCATGTTCCGTGCTGGGGAGTTCCGCGACTTCGTCGAGGCCCGGCTGATGGAGCTGGGGGTGGAGAAAGGCCTGGTCGATCTCGATCCACGGCGGACCCGCGGATGAGCCCGCGCGATGCCGATGCCGATGCCGACGCCGGCGCCGACGCCACGCGGCGTCCTGACGGCGACGAACGCGGCGTGGAGCCCGCCGACGGAACGGAGCAGGCAGAAGAGCGCGGGACGGAGCCAGGCGACGGGCTGGGGACGGAACCGGCCGACGAGCGCAACGGCGAACAGGAAGACGAGCCGGAACTGATGGAGGAACCCGAGAACGCGGACCCGGCGGGCGAGAAGACCGACAACGGCGAGAACGGCCCGAGAGGAGCTGCCACCGACGCAGCCCGGGAGGATCTGGCCGCCTCGCTGATAACGCTCGGCTTCGTCGCCTTCGACGGCCAGGGCACCGACAACACCAGCAGTGGCGTGCTGGTCTCCGAACAGCTGCGCCGCCATTTCCGGCGCGATTCCTACGTCGGTGTCGACGACGCAGAGCAGGGCATCATTTTCCTCGGCAGGGTTGTAGAAGGGCCGTTCCACAGCCCGCACGAGATCGGCAGCGACTCGGCTATCAGCCGGACCACGCTGCTGCACCCGGACCGGACGATGTTTCGCCCCACCTACTACGCCTCGGGCACGATCGAGATCCTCGGTGAGGTCGGCCCGGACGAGTCAGTACGCCCGACGTCCACGAGACCACGGCCTTATTCCCGGACGTTCATCTACCCCGCGGACCGGCTGCGCCGCATGCTCGGTCTCGAAGGCGACATGCAGCTCGGCTCGCTGCTGGGCTACGAGGGCGTCCACGTCGAGGCGGACTCGCAGAAGAAAGCATTCCTCCCGCGCAACGTCGGCATTTTCGGCACTGTCGGGTCGGGCAAGTCGAACACGACCCAGGTGTTGATGGAGGAGGCGCTGCGGGCGGAATGGGCGGTCGTCGTCATCGATGTCGAGGGCGAGTACGTCCGCATGGACCAGGGAAACGACGACGATGCGCTCACCGCCCTGCTGTGCGAGCAGTTCCCCGACCGCCTGCCGCGCGGGATACCCGATCTTCGAGTGTATGTGCCGAACGCGGGGGAGACCGAGGCGTCGGACGCGATGACCTTCAAGGTTCCGATCGCGGATGTCCCCGACGAGATCATCGCCGACATCATGGAGTTCAGTGAAGCCCAGGTCCGTATGTGGGGTGCGGTGACAAGCCAGGCGAAAAGGCTCGCCGAGACGGCGCCACGCCGATCCCGTCTGGGGGTTCTCGACTCGCCACCGGGAAGGTCCCCGAATGCAGCGGCGGCCTTGACCCACCGCCGGACCTCCAGACTGCGGCGGCGCACTGCGAGCAGCTCATCCGCCTACCGCCGGCGGCGGTCTCCGCTGTTGGCGACGAACTGACCGGATGGCTCGGCGAGGACAATGCACGCCTCCTCACCGCCTGGAAGCCGGCCGTGTTGGCCATCGAGGACGAACGCCTGCGCCGCTCTTCGCCCTCGTCGCGCTCTCCCAGTCGCTGCGGCCGTCGTCCCACTGGCTGGCCGACTCAGTGAAGGTCACCGCGGACCCGCATCGCGTGCCCATCCCGCTGGAGCACAGCCTGCGTCGATGGACCCGTCAGATCGCCCGCGACTGCGAGGCCGAACTGGTCGCGTTCGAGGCGGCCCGCCATCCCCCCGCGGCCGGCACCCGTCCGCCTGCGGTAGTCCTTCATGCCGACGCCCGCCACCTGGCCCTGCCTGATGCCAGCGTCGACGCGATCGTGACCTCACCGCCCTACTTCGTCACCTACGACTACTTCGACGTCCAACGCTTGTCGTACCTCGCCTTCGACTGGCCGATGCGACGTGACCTGCAGATTGGCGCGAAGTACCGGCAACCTCCGGTGACCGGGCACATCTGCCTACCGCCCGCCTTCCGCTCCTGGTACGAGCAGGATTTCCGCTCCGAGCGCACAGTTCTCGGACGTGCTCTGCGGGCCTACGTCGACGGTCTGCGGCGTCACCTCTCCGAGGCTTTCCGGGTGGTGGCACCAGGCGGTGTCGTCGTCTACTCCGTCGCCAACACCGTCCGCGCCGGCCGTGTCTTCGACCTGGCCGGCGGATTCCGAGAGCTGCTCACCGAGGCCGGCTTCACGGACGTCCACGCGGCCACCCGCGTCCAGGAGGGACGGGCGCATCCTGCCCGCGGGCCGCAATCCCCGCACGGGCCGGTTCACCGGCGGCGTGGGGAACGCGGGCGTCCGCGAGTACGTGGTGCTGGGCCGCCGCCCCTGACGAAGGTCACGCCAGGCATCAGCGGAGACCGCGGCCATCCGATGAGCCGGACCGCCGCCGAGACGTCCGTCGGAGAGCGAATCGCCGCCACGGCCATGCCCCCGGCCCGACCACTAGGAGCAACCGGCAATAGGGGAGGCGCCCCGGCGTCGAGGAGCGCGCCGAGAGCCAGGTCGCCGGCGGCGCCCGCCGCCGCGTCTCAGCGGATCAGTAGGGGTGCGTCCTCCATGGTCGTCACAGATGCGGTTCTGTCGCACCTGGCCGCGCGCCGGTCACGCACCCGCCGGTCAGCTGTCGTCTTCGAGGTTTCCTTCGGTTTCCAGGTAGGCGGTGCGCAGCGCGTCGAGGGTCTCGGGACGCGGTGCCTTCCACAGCTGCCGGTCGACGGCTTCGAGGAGCCGCTCGGTGATGCCGTGCAGCGCCCACGGGTTGGACTGCTGCAGGAACTTGCGGGTGTCGGGGTCGAGGACATAGGACTCGGTGACCTTCTCGTACATCCAGTCCTCGACGACGCCCGCGGTGGCGTCATAACCGAAGAGGTAGTCGACGGTCGCGGCGAGCTCGAAGCCACCCTTGTAGCCGTGCCGGCGCATCGCCGCGATCCAGCGGGGGTTGACCACCCGTGCGCGGACGATACGGGCGGTCTCCTCGCTCAGTGACCGGGTGCGGGTGGCGTCGGGGCGGGTGGAGTCGCCGATGTAGGCCTTCGGCGCGCTCCCGGTCAGCGCGCGGACAGTGGCGATCATCCCGCCGTGGTACTGGAAGTAGTCGTCCGAGTCGATGATGTCGTGTTCGAGGGTGTCGGTGTTCTTGGCCGCCACCGCGATGCGCCGGTAGGCCGCCTCCATGTCCGGGCGGGCCTGGCGGCCGTCCAGCCCCCGGCCGTAGGCGTAGCCGCCCCAGGTGGCGTACACCTCGGCGAGGTCGGCGTCGGTGCGCCAGTCCCGGGAGTCGATCAGCTGCAGCAGGCCCGCGCCGTAGGTGCCGGGCGCGGAACCGAACACGCGGGTGGTCGCCCGCCGCCAGTCGTCGTGCTCGGCCAGGTCGGCGAGCGCGTGCGCGCGGACGTGGTTGTCCGCGGCTGGCTCGTCCAGGCCGGCCGCGAGCGCGACCGCGTCGTCGAGCATGGTCACGACGTGCGGGAACGCGTCGCGGAAGAAACCGCTGATGCGGATGGTCACGTCGATGCGGGGCCGGCCCAGCTCCGCCAGTCCGATCGGCTCGACGCCGCTGACCCGCCGGGACGCCTCGTCCCACACCGGCCGCACCCCGAGCAGGGCGAGGCACTCGGCGATGTCGTCGCCGGCCGTGCGCATCGCGGACGTCCCCCAGATCGACAGACCCACCGAACGCGGCAGGGTCCCGGTGTCGGCACGGTAGCGCTCCAGCAGCGAGTCGGCCATGGCCTGGCCGGTCTCCCAGGCCAGCCGGCTCGGGATCGCCCGGGGGTCCACCGAGTAGAAGTTGCGACCGGTGGGCAGCACGTTCACCAGCCCGCGCAGCGGTGATCCACTGGGGCCGGCGGGGACGTAGCCCCCGTCCAGCGCGTGCAGCACGGCGTCGATCTCGGTGCCGGTGCCGGCGAGACGCGGCACGATCTCGGTGGCGGCGAAGCGCAGCACGGCTGTGACCGCGGCCGGGTCGGCCAGCAGCGTGGCTGCGGCTTCGGGCACCGGGGCCGTCGGGTCCTCGGCGCCCGCCGACCCGGCCGCGCTGCTCCCGGCAGCCGCGACCGCGGCGACGGCCGCCGGGACCGCGGCCGGATCCCAGCCCCGATGCTCCATCGCGGTGACCAGGGCCCGCGCGATCTCCTCGACCGCGTCGGTCTCGACCAGGCCGGCCCGCTCCCCGGCGGCGTGGTCGGGCAGGCCGAGCGCCTCGCGCAGGCCGGGCAGGGCACGGGCGTCGCCGGCCCACATCTGGCGGGCCCGCAGCATCGCCACCACCAGGTTGATCCGGGCCGGCCCGGTCGGCGTGACGCCGAGGACGTGCAGGCCGTCGCGAATCTGGGCGTCCTTGATCTCGCACAGCCAGCCGTCGACGTGCAGGAGCAGCTCGTCGAACTCGCTGTCGTGCGGACGGTCGGCCAGGCCGAGGTCGTGGTCGAGCTTGGCGGCCTGCAACAGGGTCCAGATCTGGGCGCGGATCGCGGGCAGCTTCGCCGGGTCCATCGCGGCGATCTGGCTGTGCTCGTCGAGCAGCTGCTCCAGGCGGGCGATGTCGCCGTAGCTGTCGGCGCGGGCCATCGGCGGCACGAGATGCCCGACGAGGGTGGCGTGGGCGCGCCGCTTGGCCTGGGTGCCCTCACCCGGGTCGTTGATCAGAAACGGGTAGATCAGGGGCAGGTCGCCAAGTGCGGCGTCCGGCCCGCAGGAGGCGGACAGCGCCGCGTTCTTGCCGGGCAGCCACTCCAGGTTGCCGTGCTTGCCGACCTGGACGATGGCATGGGCGCCGAACTCGTCGGCCAGCCAGCGGTAGGCGGCCAGGTAGTGGTGGCTGGGCGGCAGGCCGGGGTCGTGGAAGATCGCGATCGGGTTCTCGCCGAAGCCGCGAGGTGGCTGCACCATGACCACGACGTTGCCGGCCCGCAGCGCGGCGAGGACGATCTCGCCGTCCGGGTCGCGGGAGCGGTCGACGAACAGCTCACCCGGTGGCGGCCCCCAGTGCCGAGTCATCGCCTCCCGCAGGTCGGCGGGCAGCGCGTCGAAATGCCGCCGGTAGCGGGCCGTGCTGATCCGGATCGGGTTGCGGGCCAGCTGTTCCTCGGTCAGCCAGGCCTGGTCCTGCCCTCCCGCGGCGATCAGCGCGTGGATCAGCGCGTCGCCGTCGGCCGCGGCCACTCCTGGCAGGGCGTCCGGGCCGTCGGCCGGGCCGATGTCGTAGCCGGCGTCGCGCAGCGCGGCGAGCAGCCGCACCATCGAGGCCGGGGTGTCCAGGCCGACCGCGTTGCCGATGCGGGAGTGCTTGGTCGGATACGCCGACAGCATCAGCACGACGCGGCGCCGCGCGGGCGGGATCCGCCGCAGCCGGGCGTGGCGCACCGCGATACCCGCGACCCGCGCGGCCCGTTCCGGATCGGCGACGTAGCTGGTCAGGCCGTCGGTGTCGACCTCCTTGAACGAGAACGGCACGGTGATGATCCGGCCGTCGAACTCCGGGATCGCGATCTGGGTCGCGGTGTCCAGCGGGCTCGCGCCGTCGCTGCCCGCCTGCCACTGATCCCGGGAACCGGTCAGGCACAGGGCCTGCAGGATGGGCACATCGAGTGCGGCGAGCGCGCCGACATCCCACTGCTCGTCGTCGCCGCCGGCACTGGCCGCCGCGGGAGTCGAGCCGCCCGCGGCCAGCACCGTGACGACGAGCGCGTCGGCCTGGCGCAGCGTGACCAGCAGCTCGGGCGGCGCCCCGCGCAACGACGAGCAGAAGACCGGTACCGGCAGGCCGCCCGCACGTTCGATCTCGTCGCACAGGACGCGGACGAACCCGGTGTTCCCGGCGACCTCGTGGGCCCGGTAGTACAGCACCGCGATCCGCGGGGGGCCGTCGTCGGCCCGCGGTCGCTGCGTCCGTCGCGCTGGCTCCTCCAGGAGCTGCGGCCGGCCCCACAGCGGAGTCGCCGCCGGTGGCGCGAAGCCGAGACCGGTGAGCAGGATCGCGTCCGACAGGAACGCGTACAGGTTGCGCAGGTTCGCTGGGCCCCCGTGGGCGAGGTAGGCATGCGCCTCCGCCACGATGCCGCCCGGCACGGTCGAGGACTCCATCAGCTCCGCGTCCGGTGCCTGCTCACCACCGAGGACGAGGACTGGCAGGCCGGTGGCCAGCACCGCGTTCAGCCCGTCCGCCCAGGCCCGCCGGCCACCGAGGATCCGCACCACGACGATCGAGACGCCGGTGAGCAGGGCGGGCAGGGCGGCGACCTCGACGCGGGCGGGGTTGGCCAGCCGGTAGTCGGCACCGCTGGCCCTGGCGGAGAGCAGATCTGTGTCAGACGTGGACAGCAGCAGGATCACGACGACTCCTCGCCCGGAGTCCGCGCTCCGGTTCGGCGGGTGCCGCGACGCCGGACAGTTCCTGGCTCCCACCACCCGGCAGGCGGGCGGCGGCGACAGTGGCGGGACCGCGCTGGACTCGCACCAGCTTCCTGAAACCCGGCGTCGCGATCGGCACTGGTAAGGCTGCCATATCGGACGCCTCGGCGAGGGTCCGCTCCGTACACTCGCGGCTGTGACCGGCGACCCGACCCCCGCGCGGGTGCTGCCCGACCGGTGCCCCGGTGCCCTGCGCGCGCATCAGGCCGCCGATGGCTTGCTCGCCCGGGTCCGGCTGCCGGGCGGCTTCCTGTCGGCGGAGCAGCTGCTCACCCTCGTGGCCGTGGCCGCCGCCGGTGGCGACCCCCGGCTGGAACTCACCACCCGGGCCAATGTGCAGGTACGTGCCCTGGCCGAACACGAGGTGGCGCTGTCGGCGGCCCGGCTCGCCGATGCCGGGCTGCTCCCGTCCGTGACGCACGAACGGGTGCGTAACATCATGGCCAGTCCGCTGGCGGGGCTGGACAGCCCGACTGATCTCGCCGCGGTGGTCGCCGAGCTGGATACCGAGCTGTGTGCGCGACCGGGCCTGGCGGACCTGCCAGGGCGGTTTCTGTTCGGCGTCGACGACGGGCGCGGTGACATCGCGTCCTTACACCCGGACATCACCCTCGTCCTCACGGCCCGGACGGCGTCGGTGTGCGGGTTCTCAGTGCCCCGGGCGGCGGTGGTTCCGACCGCACTCGCCTTCGCGGAGTCGTTCCTGGCCGAGCGGGCGGTCCAGAACAGCGCGGCGTGGCGGGTCGCCGAGCTGACCGGCGGGATCAGCGTGGTCGCGCGTCGCGCCCTGGCACCCGGCGGATTCGAGGTCCCGGCGGGCCGGGACGTGCTACCCCCGCGGCTGCGTCCCGCCGGGCTGGTGGAGCAGATCGACGGAGGAACAGCGCTGGTGGCGCTGGCCCCGCTCGGGCGGCTGTCATCCGCCCAGGCCACCCTGCTGGCGCGGCACGCCGGCCCCCGCGGGCTGCGGGTGACGCCCTGGCGCGGCATCGTGCTGCCTGACCTGCCCGACCCCGAGGAGTTCGCCGCGGCAGCGGCGGACCTCGGGCTCGGTGTGGACGACACGTCGCCGTGGTACTGGCTCTCGGCCTGCACCGGCACACCCGGCTGCACCAGCGCGCTGGCCGACGTCCAGACCGATGCCGCTGCCGCCGCGGGACGCTGGCCTGGCCGGCACGCACACTTCAGCGGCTGCCGGCGGCGCTGCGGCCGGCCGGCGGACACGCGGATCGACGTCATCGCGACCGATGAGGGGTACGTGTTCAGTGACGACTGACTACATCCGCGACGGAGCGGAGATCTACCGGCGTTCGTTCGCCACGATCCGGGCCGAAGCGGACCTGTCACCGTTTCCCACCGACGTGGCGCAGGTCGTGGTCCGCATGATCCACGCCTGCGGCATGGTCGATCTCATCCGCGACGTGGACTACGCACCGGGTGCCGTGGCCGCGGCGCGGGCCGCGCTGCGCGCGGGCGCCGCGATCCTGTGCGACGCGCAGATGGTGGCCAGCGGCATCACCCGGTCCCGCCTGCCAGCGGACAATCCGGTCATCTGTACGCTGCGGGACCCCCGGACGGCCGGGCTGGCCGCCGCGGCCGGCACCACCCGCTCGGCCGCGGCGGCGGAGCTGTGGGGCGAGTACCTGGACGGCGCGGTCGTCGCGATCGGCAACGCGCCGACGACCCTGTTCCGGCTGCTGGAACTGATCGCCGACGGCGCGCCCCGGCCGGCCGCGATCCTCGGCCTGCCGGTGGGCTTCATCGGTGCCGCCGAGTCCAAGCGCGCGCTCGCCGACAGCGGCCTGCCGTTCCTGACCGTGCACGGTCGGCGCGGGGGCAGCGCGTTGGCCGTCTCCGCGGTGAACGCGATCGCGAGTGAGGCGGAGTGAGCACGCTGGACGCCACGAGCACGAACCGGCGGGACGGCGGGGCCCGGGGCACCCTCTACG
>NZ_CAKJTL010000103.1:1733-48332 GCF_917627385.1 Protofrankia sp. CiT1 | reverse complement strand
CCCCGGATCGCGGCGAAGCCCCCACCCACCACCAACCCGACCAAGCGCCATCGCCGTTGGCGATGGCGCTTGGTCGGGTTGGTGGTGGGTGGGGGCTTCGCCGCGATCCGGGGACCCCGGGCTCTATGGCGGGCGGTTGTCCGGGGACCCCGGCTGAGCGGGCTGCCGCCCAAGGCGTCGGCGAGATTGTCGGAGCGGCGGCTTATGGTCCACAGCCATGAAGCCTTCCACGGGGGCTGCCGGCACATCCGGTGGGCAGACTCCGTCCCCATATGATCATTCTTCGCCGGATCAGGTCCGCGTTGTCGGTTCGCTTTCGCCCTCGCGGGCGGGTGACTTCATGAGCTGCCCGCTGCGTTACCGGTTTCGCGTGATCGACCGGCTGCCCGAACCCCCGAGCTCGGCCGCGGTGCGCGGAACGGTCGTCCACTCCGTGCTGGAACGGCTGTTCGATCATCCCCCTCCCGGTCGCACGATCACCACGGCCGAGGCGCTGCTGGAGCCGGCCTGGCGTGATCTGCTCACTCGGGAACCAGAACTCGCCGGCTTGTTCACAGACGACGCCGAGCGGGCGGTGTGGATGGATTCGGCCCGGGCGCTGCTGGCCGGGTACTTCAGCCTGGAGGATCCGGCCCGCCTGGCGCCGGCCGCCCGGGAGCTCTACATCGAGCACGTGCTCGATTCCGGAGTACGCCTGCACGGATATATCGACCGGCTCGACGAGGCGACGACCCCGGACGGGGTGGCGCTACGGGTCATCGACTACAAGACCGGGCGCGCGCCGGGGCAGGCGTTTGAGGGCTCGGCGTTGTTCCAGCTGAAGTTCTACGCCTACCTGGTCTGGCGGATCCGCGGCGTGGTCCCTCGTGAACTGCGGCTTTACTACCTGGCAGACCGCACCTGGCTGCGGGTCGCCCCCGATGAGGCGGACTTGCGGGCGACCGAACGGAAGATAGGCGCGCTGTGGTCGGCGATCAGCCGGGCACGCCATACAGGTGACTGGCGGGCAACCCCGAGCAGACTGTGCGATTGGTGTGATCACAAGTCCCGGTGCCCGGCGTTCGGTGGCACGCCACCACCGCTGCCCGCATCCGATAGCGAGGGCGGCGCGGGCGCCCATGAACCCGCGCCGACGGTGTCTGAGGCAGCTGGCTGACAGTGGGGGGACAGCGACGCTCGGCGGGGATTCACTGAAGTCCGCGGCAGGCGAATCTTCGGTTCTTCTGCCGTCTGCCGACAATGCGGATCCACCTCTGCCAGAGCAGCGGTGAAGCGGCTGACAGGACGGGCGGGCGCGGATGGGACAGTACCGGGGACGGCGGTATCGCGGTGGTATTGATGATCCACCGGACAGAATCTTGCGCATAATCGGCCAAAGGTGGCGTCACCGTGGCTTTCGAAGGGAGCTTTTTTCATGAGCCGAGCGGGCCGGGCTTCCGGCACTGATCCGTCCGCTCCTTCCGCCAGGCCGGTGGCCTCCTCGAATCCGGCCCACGGCGGGCTCGGTACGGGAACGGAGGTGGTTCCCGCGGCGCGGGCCGCCGGGCTGGTCAAGATCTATGGATCCGGGCAGACCGCGGTCACCGCGCTGCGTGACATCGATGTCTCTTTTCCCCGCGGGCGGTTCACCGCGATCATGGGACCGTCCGGGTCGGGGAAATCGACTCTGATGCACTGCCTGGCAGGCCTTGACACCGTGACCCAAGGCCAGGTCTTCGTCGGTGATGTGGATCTGTCCCGGTTGTCGGACAAGCAGCTCACCCACCTTCGCCGTGACCGCATCGGCTTTGTGTTCCAGCAGTTCAACCTGCTGCCGACACTGACCGCCGCGGAGAACATCACGCTTCCCCTCGACATCGCGGGCCGCAGGCCCGACCAGGCATGGATGCGGCAGGTGATCGATGCGATCGGCCTCGCGCCACGCCTGGGACATCGCCCGTCCGAGTTGTCCGGCGGCCAGCAGCAGCGGGTCGCGTGCGCCCGCGCGCTGGTCACCCGGCCGGATATCATCTTCGCGGATGAGCCCACCGGCAATCTGGACTCCAGGTCCGGAGCTGAGGTGCTGTCGTTCCTCCAGCGTTCCGTGCGTGATCTCAAGCAGACCGTCGTGATGGTCACCCACGATCCCACCGCGGCTTCCTTCGCCGACGAGGTTGTCTTCCTCGCTGACGGAAAACTTGTCGACTCGATGCCGGACCCGACCGCCGAAAGCGTTCTTGAGCGGATGAAACGCCTCGACCAGCTCCAGCAGAAGGCCGATATGGGGGAGGACGGCCGGGCGGACCAAGCTGTGGACCAGGCCGCGGGGCAGGCCTGGCCGGATGGGGAACCGGCGGCCCTGGACGGAAGTACCGGCCACGGACCAGCGGGCAGGGCCTGAACAATGTTGCGTACCACCCTTAAGATCCTGCTGGCCCGCAAGCTCCGATTGATGTTGTCCGCCCTTGCGGTCGTGGCTGGGGTCAGTTTCGTCACCGGCACGCTGGTGCTCACCGACACCCTCAACCACACCTTCGACACGCTGTTCGCCAACGTCACCAAGAACATCAGCGTGTCGGTTCGGACGATCAACGCAGTGGACGATGATTCCGCTGGGAACAGCCCCAACCGGCCCGTTCCCAGCTCCCTACTGGAAGTGATCAAAGGCGTGCCGGGTGTCCGGGCGGCCATCGGCGATGTTGACGGAACAGCCGTGTTTGTCAACCCCCGCACCGGCAAGGTCCGTGATACCGGCGGCGCGCCTGGGATCGGCACCAGCTGGGATGGTGGCACGCCGCTGTCCGCGGTCGACATCGCCTCGGGCCGGGAGCCGCACGGCCAGGAGATCGTCGTGGACAAGGGCAGCGCGGACAAGGCGGGGCTGGTGATCGGCGACCAGGTGACGGTGCTGACCAAGGGCACGCCCGCCGTCTACACCCTGGTCGGGACGTTTCGGGTGTCCGGGCAGGACAGCGTCGGCGGTGCTACGGTGATCGCCTTCGACACCCCCACCGCGCAGCGCGTGCTGCTGGCTCCGGACGAGTTCACCTCGATCAGAGTCGCCGCCGTCGCCGGGCTGTCCCAGACCGAGCTTCGCGATCGGATCGCCAGGGTCCTGCCCGCGGGCGTCGAGGCGATCACGGGCAAACAGCTCGCCGATGAGAACGCGAACGCGGTACAAAAAGCCGTCGGCGGTTTCTCCACGTTTTTGCTGGTGTTCGCGGGAATCTCGGTTTTCGTGGGTGCCTTCATCATTTTCAATACCTTCACGATGCTGGTGGCCCAACGGGTCCGGGAGCTTGCGTTGCTGCGGGCGCTGGGCGCAAACCGGCGCCAGGTACGGCTTTCGGTCCAGTTTGAGGCGGGCGTCGTCGGGTTCGTCGGCGCGACTGCCGGGCTGCTGCTCGGTGCGGTGCTGGCCCTTCTGCTGCGAGTGGCGATCGCGGCGTTCGGGGTGTCGCTGCCCAGCGGAGGGCTGGTTTTCCGGCCCCGAACAGTGATCGTCGCCTATGCTGTCGGAATTGTCGTCACGGCGGTCGCCGCCTTCATTCCCGCGCGTAAAGCCGCGTCGGTCCCGCCGGTGGCCGCGATGCGCGAGACCTTCGTCCTGCCCACGCGTTCCCTGCGTATCCGTGGCATGGCTGGGTGCGCCCTGAGCGGGATCGGCGCGCTTCTTCTCGTATACGGGCTGACCGCTGTCACCGGGAAGTCCGGGGCCGCGCTGGTCGGCATCGGTGCTGGATTGTGCTTCCTCGGTATCGCCACCCTCTCTCCGCTGCTTGCCAGGCCCATCACCAGGTTCATCGGCGCTCCCCTCCCCCTTGTGTTCGGTGCTACCGGCCGCCTCGGCCGCGAGAACGCGATGCGTAACCCGCGCCGCAGCGCCTCGACGGCATCCGCGCTGATGATCGGCCTTGCGCTGGTCAGCGCTTTCTCGGTACTCGGCGCATCTATCAAGTATTCAGTCAAAGAAACGGTCAGTAACAGTCTCGGTGCGGACTTCTACCTGGCTGGTTCGGGCTTCGGCCAGGGGTTCAGCCCCGAGATAGCCCGTTCCCTGCGGGGCAGGCCGGGTATCGACCTGGTCACGGGGCTGCGGTCGGACATCGCTGACATCAAGGGGAAGAAGGCGACGCTCCTGGCGGGTGACCCGGTCGCCCTGCCGCAGCTGCTCGCGTTGCACCAGGTGACCGGGGATCTCACCAAGCTTGGCAACGGGACCATCATCATGGATAGTGACACCGTGACAGCTGACGGGTTCGCCGTCGGTCAGCAGGTTCCGGTACTTTTCCCGGATGGCCCGACCATGCTCACCCTCGCCGGGACGTACCAGAAAAGCCAGGTAGCTGGCAAGTACCTCGTCTCCCTGAGTGAGTTCAGCCGACACTACAATTCCGACCTCGACATGTTCGTCATGGTCAGGATTGCTTCGGACGCGAAAATCGACCAGGTGAGGAATGAAATCAGCTCCGTTACTCGGTCGTATCCCAACGTGCAGGTGCGTGACCAGTCCGAGTTCGTCCGGCAGCAGGAGAAGCAGGTCGACCAGCTGCTGGGCTTCGTCTACGTCCTGCTGGCGCTAGCCGTCGTGATAGCGCTGTTCGGGATCGTCAACACGTTGGCTCTCTCCGTCATCGAACGGACCCGGGAGATCGGGCTGTTGCGCGCCGTCGGCATGAGCAGACGCCAGCTACGCAGGATGGTACGGCTCGAGGCGGTGGTGATCGCCGTGTTCGGAGCGGTGCTCGGGGTCGCCGTCGGTAGTTTCTTCGGCTGGGCGCTGACCCTTGCCCTCAAGGATCAGGGTATCAACGCGTTCGCCTACCCGCTGGGGACGATCGTCACCGTCGTGATCATAGGCGGTCTGCTCGGCGTCCTCGCGGCCATCTTCCCAGCCCGCCGGGCCGCGAAGATGGACATCCTGCGGGCAATCGCGACGACTTAGCGCGCCCGAGGATGGGACTGTCCGGCTGTGTCATCGCGCCACTGGGGCGGCGCGATGACACAGACAGGATCCCACGGGTTGCCCGACATGCATGACGTCATAGGGCAGCCTGCGGCCAGGACGCTTCTACACGGGCGTGTCGCCGGCTGCCATGCGTTCCTTCAGTTTCCGCACTCCACCCGTCAGATGATGTTCGACGAAACGTCCGACGAGATAGTCGATATGGTAGATATAGGGTACCGGTTTGACGAACATCTCCTTGCCTAGGAGCAGCGCGAAGGCGGACGTCGTACTGAGCGTCGTGGCCAGCAGGCACGCACTGCTGACCGCGGCACCTGTCTGGGCCTCGAAGTCGATGACGGAGTTTTTCAGGTAGCTGTCCTGAAGTGCCAGCGGCGCGATCCCCAGACCAAAGTTTGTGATTTTTTCTTGCTCGCTCAGGTCCGGAGTGAGGTCGAAGAAATCAGCGAAGCCCATGCCCTCGGGGTCGAAGTAGTGGTGTGTCGCGCCGTAGCCTACTGGGCCGGACATGACTACCGGGATCGATCGTTCTCGGGCGCCGCCGTAGACCATGATCCGTGGCTCGATGACGAAATAGTCCAAGGCATCGCAGACGACGTCGACACCGTCGAGGAACTCGTCGACCGTCTTCTTGGAAATGCCCTCGATCTTCCGGATCCGTAGTTCCGGGTTGATGGACAGGAGACGTTCCTCAAGCACGTCCGCCTTACGTGCTCCCACCGTGTGCACGGTGGCGCCGAACTGGCGGCTGAAATTCTCCGGGCCGAAGGTGTCGAAATCGGCGATGTGCACCCCGCCGACCCCCATGCGTACCAGCGTCTCGGCATGGGTATAACCGACACCGCCACAGCCCGGCACCGCGATTGTCTTCGTGGCCAGGGTCTTCAGTTCGGTCTCGTCGATGATTCCCAGCATCCGGCTGAACAGGACGTCACGCGCATAGGGGTTCGCCGTGGCGGTCGGATCGGTCATGATCTCGGCCTTATCATCAGGTGAAGGTTGTGGACAGTTGTGTTCGGGACGCGCTTGTCAAGGCCGCCGGGTGGAGTGTCGTTGCCTGACGTGGCGGGTACGGCACCGGGTCCGCGGCGCCGTATGCACGGATCAACGAGTATCCGCAAGGTAGCTCAGAACGTCCTGTTCCCTGCCCACAGTGGGGCCGCGGACTTGGTTGTGTTGCTTGCCAGTGGCAAGGCCGTGGGCTTGGTGAGGTCCAGGACGAAGTGGAGCCCGACGTTTTCGAAGCCAGCACGATGCCCGAATTTCTGCCCTCTTTCGTTGGCGATGAAGGAGTCGAAACAGGCCGTTTCGCAGTTCTCGTCGCGGGCCAGCTGCAGGAGGTGGTCGAGCAGCGCTCTGCCGACCCCCAGCGAACGCTGTGATTTGTGAGTCACGAAGTGATCAAGGTACATGTAACGCCCACACCAGAAGCGGGTCTGTATCCAGTAGCCCCCGAGCGCGGTCGGCATACCGTCAACGAGCACCACTGTGCAGTGCCACCCGGCGGAGGAAATAGTGCTGAAGCGCTTACGTAAGACCGCCTCGGACACCGTCGGGTAGAGTTCGACGAGAAATTCGATGACCAGGTCCTCATCATCGTGTGTCAGATCCTGGAATTTTATCTCCATATTTGTCATCCCGTCAGTGGAATTTTGCCGTCTTCCATGTGGGTAAAAATTGCTATCAGGACATCCCGATGCCCTTCGGTTGGCGGCGAGATGCTGTTGATAGGCGTAACGGCGTGCAGGGTCGTTTTATCGTTGTTGAACAAAAATCCGCCCGCTTCGTCGAGTGCTAGTTCCAGGAGCTTTCTGTGATCACTGTCGTGGTAGAGGACGCTGACGCCTCCCACCACCTGGTGGCGTTCGACCATAACCGTCAGGACATAGTCGACACCGTCATGGTGGGCGCCTTCTGGCGTTGGCTTACCGATGAGTCCGGGGCCGCAGATGATCCGGTTCTGGAAGACCTGGGCGAACCAGGCCGGGTGACCTGTCAATGCCTGCAGCTCGCCGCAGGCCCAGCGGAGCGCCGTACGAAGCACTGGGCTGCTGGCTGTTACGGCTTGCATGGACGCGAAAAGCCGTTCAATCCCGCCGTTAAGATAGTTCGTCGTCGTGGTCTGTGTGTAGGCGCGGTGCGGCAGCAGCTCGACGGTGCCGCTGGCCGGAACGAGGTGGAACTCGGCGTATCGACGCTGCCGGTAGCGGCCGTGGTCGGCCATGTACCGGTCGAAGGGCAGGTCGTTCCAGGACTGTGCGAAGGAGTCCCAGGGCGACCCCGGCGTGGCGGTGACCCCGAGCTCGGCGGCGATACTGCCATGCGCGTAACCGACCGTACCCAGCTCTCGGGTGACAGAGCGGACCGGTCCCATTATTGTGGCCTCCTTGGTGGGTCTGCGAGGACATGAGGCAGGGCTGGGGCGCCGGCGTCGTCGAAACGCCGTACCATGCCGTCGTACTCGCTCTTCTTCTTCCACTCCGGGTCCGGCGGCTGATAGTTCTCCCGCGGGCAGTGCTTCGAATGTTGCCCGGTCACACGGTCGTGCAGGTACCGCGGACAATTCTCGAAGATATTCCGTACACGGACTTCGACGACCGCTTCCGCGCCGATGAACTCACTGGTCCGCGCCGGGTCGGTGTGGACGCTGGCAGCACCGTTGATACGTAGCTTCACCGGCCTTCCGGGGTCGATGAACAACAGTCCCACCGCCGGGTTGGCCCGGATGTTGCCGAGGCTGCGGAACATTCCGTTGCCGTCGTAGCTAGGAAAGCAGAAGGTGTGCGGGCCGGTTACCCGCACGAAACCAGGAAATCCTCCCTTGTACGAGCAGTCCGGCCGCCCGTCGGCATCGGCGGTGGCCAGGTAGAAGCAGTCCGCCGCCTCGATGATCGATACATCCTGTGTGGAGAGGGCGGGTGCCACGTACCGGTCGGCGATGTGCTGGGCGAGCCGTTCGGTGCCGAACTCGCGCTGCAGTTCGAGGGAGCCGGCGTGGTAGAAAGCTGGTTCCCTCGGCGCCTGCTGAGACTGACGGCGGCGAAGCGACAGGCTGTGCAGGAACTTCTGGTAGAAGACTGGGTAACTGGTGAGCACATATGTCCCGTGGGCTTGGACGAGTGGATGCCGCGGCGACAGTTTCTGTAACGGCACCAGCATCGCCAGATGATGCTCGACATGTAGGTTGTTACTGTTGGTGAACCAGCGGGAAAAGCGGCTGCCTGTAATCGAACGAGTGTTGCGTAGAATATTCCTGGAATCGCTGTCACAGTAAATGTGTTCAGGCAGCTCAATGAGGAAATGAAGCGGGGTGGCAAGGAGGAACGGTAGCAGCCACAGCCGTAGGACCAGCTGGCCACCGCCGAGCGCCACGGCGATGACGAGGATAGCGAGGAAAGCACCGATAATACGGTACTCGGCCGTGACATAGCGGTGCGTCTTTGGGCTGATCTGACCCCCGGAATATCTCCATTCTCCCTTGAGTGACTGCCCTGTGGAACGCGCTACGGACACTACCCGGCCATAGTTGAGGAGTTCACGGAGAAATGATGAAAATGTCATGTGCTGTCGGGTGTCGAAATCGAAGAACGCGGTGTCGGCGGCCGTGCCTATATTCTTGTGGTGCTGGAGGTGGCGCACCCGGTAGTGACTGAAGGAGACCAGGAAGGGCAGGCTCATGGCCATGCCGACCGGGCGGTGCGGACGGGCCGACCGGAACGCGCTGTGGTGCAGGCACTGGTGCGCCAGCTCGACCCAGTGGACCATCATCGCCGCGAGCAGCAGCACGCCGGCCATGGCTGGGAGAACAGAGGACCGCAGCGCCAGCCAGCCGCCGATTGAGGTGAGTATGCCTGCGACGCAGATGCGCCCCAGAAAGGTCATCTCGTCCTGCCGGGTGACGAGGGTGCGGGCCAGCAGCGCCGCCGGAACATCGTGTTCACTCATGACAGGCTTTTGATGATCGTTCGCAGCCGGCGCATCCTCATTAAGATCATTTGATAATAGGCGTCCGCCACATCGACACGGATACATACGCCGAGACAGATCTCCCGAAGGACCGCCGGTGACGTGCCGGCGAGCGCCAGAAGCACGTTCTCAAGCCATTCTTTCCCGTGGTCCGCGTCGACATGGATGTGCAGGCGCTGGTATTCGATGGCCGTATCCGGCACGCCGGCCCGAGCACAACCGCGGACCATGGCCTCGAAGCGCGGCGACGCGCTCTGTTCCAGCACTCCCATCGCGCCCAGGCCACGCGGGGTGAGATGGCGGTGGATGCCATAGGACATCAGCAGGCAGGCGTTCTCGTAGATTTCGGCGCACTCCAGATCGTCGATGCCGGCGCCGTGGGCGGCAAGCAGGCTCGACATGTAGGCGCTGGAAGAGGCGAACAGGCGTGTGTGGACCTGGCTCGGATCGCCGCGTCCCATCTCGTCCCAGTAGTTCTCCGCGATGGTCATCTTTGCCGCGCCTGAAAGACCTACCTGGGCCAAGGCGACCAGATCGTCGAATCTGCCGTCGACCAGCTCCTCGGCCGCTACGAAAAGCGCGATTTCGGGCAGGCTGGCCTCATGCTCGAGGTAGTGGCAGAAGTCGGGCTGCTCGTGGTTCCTGGCGGTGGTGAGAAACCACTCCTGGAACTCGTCGACCGAGCGGGGTAACCTCGCCAGGTCCACCCGCGACTCACGCGAGGTGTGCCAGGCCCGTTCGATCTCCCGAATCTGTGGATCGGTGTTGAGGCACGGGACGCGCTCGAAGTCCTGCGCGCCGGCGAGGTAAGCCGTGTAGTAGGCATGCAGATGCCGTAGTACGTCCAGCTGGCTGGCAGGATCACCGTCACCAGCCGTCGGGAATGCACGTTCGATGACATCGGGCCGGGCTAGCGGCGCGGTCAGGGTGTGTCGGGGCAATGCTGAGCCAATTAGCATAAAAAATGTCATTCCGATCCGCGTTGATCGAGCACAGAGACAGACGCGGTTCACCTCCTTGGCGCGGCACGCCGGATGATGCGCGCCTGTTCGACGCTCTTCCTTTGCTGAGGCAGTGGACGCCGGCCCACTACGTCCCTGTCGTGCCTATCCATAGTGGAAGAAAATCGTCTCAGACGCATCAGAAACCCGTGACCAGCGGCATTACCATCAGCCCGCTGGCAGACAACTGTGCCAGCGGGCTGATGGGGCGCGGGTTTTCCCGGCGGCTGTCGACCGCATCCCATGGCGGGAACGCGGACGTGGGCACGCCGGGGTGGCCGGTTGGCGGTACGGAGGTGGCTCGGGGCTCTTGGCTGAAAAATCAGTATAAGAATATTCTTATATAAGAAAAAGTGTGCGAATAAAAATCGCGTTACGACTCGGACGCCTGCCACGCGAGGGGCACCTGCCAGGTCAGCGTGCTTCCGGTGCCGTTGTTCCCCGGCCCGAACTCCATCCGGCCACCGAGGCCAAGCGCCCGTTGGCACAGGTTCGCGAGACCGCCAGTGCGGGCTGCCCTGCCCGGTCCGCGTCCGTCGTCGTGGACCTCGACCAGGACGTCATCGCTGCTGACGCTCACCCGGACGGCGATGTGGTCGGCCTGCGCATGGCGGGCGATGTTGGCGAGCGCCTCGCGCAGCGCGGCCAGCAGATGCTGATGTATCGGCCTGGGCACGCCGTCATCGATCGGTCCCTCCAGGCGGACGATGGGCGTCAGGCCCAGGTAGGCCTCCGCCTGTGTGACGATCCGCTGAACTTCGGCCCGCAGGTCACCGATGTGTGTGCTCAGCGGACTCAGCGCGAAGATGGTACGGCGGATCTCGTCGATCGTTTGATCCAGCTCCTCGACCGCCCCGCTCAGGCGCACGCCCGGTTCACCCGCGACAGCCCTCCCGACCGCCTGAAGCTGCAGCCCGGTCGCGAACAGCCGTTGGATGACGACATCGTGCAGATCTCGGGCGATACGGTGACGGTCCTCGTAGACCGCGAGTCTCTCCCGATCGTTCTGAGCGCGGGACAACTCGACGGCCAGCGCGAGCATGTTCGCCGCGGCCTGGACGAAGTGCACTTCGTCCAGCATGAACCGCCGTGGCGTGCTGCTGTGGACGGCCAGCACCCCGAACGCGCGCCCGACCGGGCCGATACGAGCCCCGACGGTGGCACGGCAGCCATCCATCCACGGCCACTGCCCGTCTTCGCTGTTCACGCGGGTCGTGGGATCCGACTTGTCGATCAGCAATGGCTGATCCCCGCTGAGGATCTGGCCAAGCAGTGATGTCGGGGCAGCTGGCAATGAGCCGAGGGATCGCGCGCCCGCTGGCCGGCCGAGGGATACCCGGGCGGTCATCCTGGCTTCGCCGTCCGCGGCCTCCTCGGTTTCGAGGAGATCGCACAGCGTGACATCCAGGGTCGACGTGACCAGTTCGCCGGCCTTGACGAGCAGGGCCGGCAGATCGAGACCGGACAGCGCGTGCTGACCCAGCAGAGCCAGACCCGCCTGGTGGCGCTCAGCCCTGCGCAGGTCGCTGACGTCCGAGAAGATGACTGCCAGCGCGATCTTCTCCTGATAGGAGAACGGGATCACTGACAGCCGCAGTGACCGGCCTGTTCCAGCACCGTGGATCAGGTCGAAGTCACCGAGTTGAGGCATGCTGGTTTGCAGCGCGACCGCAACCATCCCCCAGTCGCCCCCCAGCGTCTGCCCCTTGTTGTCGCTCGGCCGCAGGAGGTCAACGAGCTGCTGGAGCGGGTCGCCGCAATCCTGCGGGACACCAAGAAGCTGGTTGACCACCAGGGAGCTGCGCGCTATCCGCAGGGTATGGTCATAGATGATCACCCCTACCGGCACCCCGTCGAGCCGGAGATTCTGGGAGACCAGCTCCAGCATGGCATTGTGCTCACCGATCGCCACCGAGCCGGCTCGAGCGCCGGTGGTGTCTATGATCGTCCCGACGTTGCCGATCACTTCGCCGTCGGGGCCGCGCTGAACGCTGGCCCGTATCTGCACCCACCGGTAGCTTCCGTCCCGGGTGCGGTACCGGGTCTCATGATGGCAGTGATCGGCTCCGCCCTCGACCACCGCCATGAACAGCGCGATGGTGTGCTCCACTTCGTCTGGATGGACGTACTCCAGGAAACCGGTGCCGAGGCTGGCCTCGATCTCGAACCCGGTCAGCGTCGTCCAGGCCTGATTGAGGTAGGTCCAGCGGCCCTGCGCGTCGGTCCGGAACACAACCTCACTCAAGGTGTCCAACAGCGGAGGAGCCGTGGCCTGTTCGGTGGTGTGGCCCTGACAGATCGCGGCTCCGCCACGGTCACCTATGTCACCCGCCTCCGCGGAGTGATTCGATCCGGACTGATTTAAGACAGACACTGCACAACACCGTCCCCCATGTCATACGGACCTCTACACGGATTCTCCGACATCCGCGCAACTGCGTGTCCCACCCCCGTGCACCAGGTGTCGCAACCAGCCAGGCAGCGCAATCAGCCCAGAGCGGCGGGGTCAGCCGTGATGGACGGCGCAGTAGGAATCGCGGCTGGTGCTGCTGGTCAGGGGCGGATGGTACGCGTAGGTCGCCTTGACGGTGGCGGCTGTCGTCGCCGCCGTGGCCTCGATCTGATTGGCCACGGTTGCCCAGTCCTGCGGAGTCTGCGCTCTGACGAGCCGCTCGGCGTTCGTCCACGCGGACTCTCGCCATGTCTCCAGAATCTGCATGAGCGCCGTCCAGCTGATCCCGAGCGGAGTGGACAGATCGTTGGTCGACGGGTCGAACCGGGCCGCCAGTTCGTCCAGCAGCGGTTCCACGACCTGGTTGAGGAAGACGTTGACCTTGTCATGATCTGGTTTGCGGCTCGCGCCATCCGGCGTGACCAGGCCCAGCGCGGCCAGTACATATGGCAGATCGCGGTTGACATGGGCGTTCATGCCAAGAAGAAGGTCACCGGCACCGGACACCGCGGAGGTGTCCGCGGCATCGAAGGCGATCTGCCACGCGCGTGGCACCTGTGCGATGTCGCCGCGGGCCCAGGCGTCGTAGGCGTCGAAGTACTCCCCCGCGAACATTGTGTCCTCGGTGGTCACATAGGCGACGTCGGCGAAGAATCCGGGCTGGGCCGCGGCTCGCCGGTATTCCTCGGTCGTACGCAGATAGGCGAGCGAGAAGACGGCGCTGTGGGCACATCCGGCAGCCAGCGGCGTGAATCGATTAATCATATTGCTTATTGTGGTGTCGACGCAGCTGAGGCTGCCATCCGCGCAGGCGGTCGGGTGCGGCGATGTGTAGGGGATCGGAAGCGCTGGCAGTAGTGCCGGCGTGTTGACAAGAATCGGCGCGGAACCGCTTATGTCCACCGGCCCCACCGTCGAGGCCGCGGCGGGCCGGGCGGCTGGCAGTATGGTCGCGACCAGGGCGAGCGGGAGCAGCCCGATCGTGAATATCGCGAGGGCGAGCGCGCGGAAACCGGTCGCCATATCCGTTAAGCGAGGTAAGGACAGCATGGATCAAGTATAGGATTATTTGTCCATAAAAAGTCGTGATTTTCCAGCTGGCGGCGCGACCAGCCCGCCGAGCAGGCCCACGGTGACTTCGTGCAGACTCGACAGCACGGTCGACCGGGCGGTGACCACTGACGGCGCGGCCATCGGGAACGACGGGACGAGAACGGTCGCGCAGCCCGCGTCGATGCCGGCACGGGCGCCGGCCTCGCTGTCCTCGAGGACCACACAGCGGTGTGGCGCCACGCCCAGCAGCCCGGCCGCCGTCAGGTACGGCTCGGGATGCGGCTTGCGCAGGCTCACCTCGTCCCCGGCGACCGTCACCGCGAACCGGTCCAGGCCGATCACGGCGAGGACGGGATCCATCAGCACGCGGAACGACGACGACACCAGCGCGGTCGGGATCCCCGCGCCAGCCAGCGTGTCCAGCAGCGCGATGGAACCCGGCATCGGGACGATCCGGTCGGGCTCACCCAGCAGCTCGGCGGTCCGCTCGATCAGGAAGCGGGCGGCCGCGTGCGGGTCGGCGTCGGGCACTCCGAGCATCGACAGCATCAGCGGCAGGGCGGTGTCGACGCCGTGCCCGATCATCGCGGCCTTGATCTCGGGGGTGAACCGGGCGCCGAGGCGTTCCGCCAGCTCGTGCTCGGCCACCGTCCACAGTGGCTCGGTGTCGACCAGCAGGCCGTCCATGTCGAACAGGACGGCCGCAACACCATCGTCAACGTTCATCTGACCTGAATATCAGGTCGTGTCAGGTCGTGTCAGGCCGTGTCAGGCCGCGAAGTACTTTGCCTCGGGATGGTGCGCGATGATCGCGGAGGTGGACTGTTCCGGCACGAGCTGGAACTCCTCGGACAGCGCCACGCCGACCCGTCCCGGCCGCAGCAGCTCGAACACCCCGGCCTGCTGCTCCAGGTCGGGGCAGGCCGGGTAGCCGAAGGAGTAGCGGGACCCGCGGTAGCCCTGCCGGAAGACGGCGGCCAGCTCGCCCGCGTCGGCGGCACCGGTGGGTGTGCCATCCGGCAGCAGCAGCTCGGCCCGGACCCGCTTGTGCCAGTACTCGGTCAGCGCCTCGGTGAGCTGGACCGAGAGCCCGTGCAGCTCCAGGTACTCGCGGTAGGAGTTGGCGGCGAACAGCTCGGCCGCGACCTCACTGATCCGTCTCCCCATCGTCACAATCATGAACGGGACGACGTCCACCTCGCCGGACTCCTCCGGCCGGTAGAAGTCAGCCAGGCACAACCGGCGGTCCCGACGCTGGCGAGGGAAGGCGAAACGGGCCCGCTCCGTACCGTCGCCGGACAGGACGATCAGGTCTTCACCCTTGCTGACGCACGGGAAATAGCCGTACACGACGGCGGCCTCCAGCATCCGCTCGGAGGCGATGCGGTCCAGCCACATCCGCAGCCGAGGACGTCCCTCGGTCTCCACCAGCTCCTCGTAGGACGCTCCTTCGCCGCCACGGGTGCCGCGCAGCCCCCACTGGCCGAGGAAGGTCGCCCGCTCGTCCAGGAAGGAGGCGTAGTCGGCCAGCGGGATGCCCCTGACGATCCGGTCCCCCCAGAACGGCGGCACCGGTACGGGGTTGTCGGTGGCCACGTCCGAGCGGGGCGGCAGCTCGGCCACGGGCTCTCCCCCGCGGGCCGCGGCCCGCGTGGCCTTGATCCGTTCGGTGCGCTCCCGGCGGGCGCGGCGGTGCGCCAGGTGCGGGTCGTCCGCGAGTGGCGGCGCCTCGCCCCGTTTGGCCGCCATGATCGTGTCCATGAGGGCCAGTCCCTCGAAGGCGTCCCGGGCGTAACGGACGTCGCCCTCGTACAGCTGGGCCAGGTCCGCCTCGACGTAGGCACGGGTGAGCGCGGCACCACCGAGCAGCACCGGCCAGGTGGCCGCCACCCCGCGGGCGTTCATCTCCGCGAGGTTCTCCTTCATGACCACGGTTGACTTCACCAACAGCCCGGACATGCCGATGGCGTCGGCGGCGTGCTCCGCCGCCGCGTCCAGGATCGCGCTGATCGGCTGTTTGATCCCGAGATTGATCACGGTGTAACCGTTGTTCGACAGGATGATGTCCACCAGGTTCTTGCCGATGTCGTGGACGTCGCCCTTGACCGTGGCCAGTACCAGCGTGCCCTTGCCGCGGCTGTCGGTCTTCTCCATGTGCGGCTCGAGGTGGGCGACCGCGGCCTTCATGACCTCCGCGGACTGCAGGACGAACGGCAGCTGCATCTGACCGGAGCCGAACAGGTCGCCGACGACCTTCATGCCGTCGAGCAGGGTGTCATTGATGATCGCCAATGGGTCGCGCGACCGCATCGCCTCGTCGAGATCGGCTTCCAGGCCGGTCCGCTCACCATCGATGATCCGCTGCTTGAGCCGCTCGTCCAGCGGCAGGGCGGCCAGTTCCTCGGCCCGGCTCGGCCCGTCTCCGCCGCTGTCGACACCGGCGAACAGGTCCAGAAAGCTGGTCAGCGGGTTGTAGCCGTCCCGACGCCGGTCGTAGACCAGATCGAGCGCGACCGCACGCTGCTCATCCGGGATGCGTGACATCGGCAGGATCTTTGAGGCGTGCACGATCGCCGCGTCCAGCCCGGCGTCGACGCACTCGGCCAGGAACACCGAGTTGAGCACCACCCGGGCAGCCGGCTTCAGACCGAAGGAGATGTTGGACAGCCCGAGGATGGTTTGCACGTCGGGGTGGCGCCGTTTGATCTCGCGGATCGCGTCGATGGTGGCGGCTCCGTCACCGCGTGACTCCTCCTGCCCAGTGCCGAGGGTGAAGGTCAACGCGTCGATGAGGATGTCGGACTCGCGCATCCCCCACTGCCCGGTCAGGTAGGTGATCAGACGTTCGGCCACCCGCACCTTCCACTCGACCGTGCGGGCCTGGCCCTCCTCGTCGATACACAGCGCCACAACGGCCGCGCCGTGTTCGCGAATGATCGGCATGACGGTGGCGATGCGGGACCCTGGCCCCGCGCCGTCCTCGAAGTTGACCGAGTTCACCACCGAGCGCCCGCCGAGGCATTCCAGCCCCGCCTCGATAACCGCGGGCTCGGTGGAGTCGAGCATCACCGGCAGCGTGGATGCGGTGGCGTAGCGGCCGGCGACCTCCCGCATGTCGATGCTGCCGTCCCTGCCGACGTAGTCGACACAGACGTCGATCATGTGTGCGCCCTCGCGGATGGCGGTGCGGGCGATCTCGATGATGTCGTCCCATCGGCCGTCGATCAACGCCTCGCGGAAGGCCCTGGAACCGTTGGTGTTGGTGCGTTCGCCCACCATCAGCACCGAGGTGTCCTGGCGCAGCGGCACAGCCTGGTACAGCGATGCCGCGGCGGCTTCAGGGGCTGGCCGCCGTGGGGCCACGCCCCGGCCGGAGAGCCGCTCGACGACCTGGCGCAGGTGTTCGGGCGTGGTCCCGCAGCAGCCGCCGACCAGCACGGCGCCGTAGTCACGGGTGAAGGTGTCCAGCGCGTCCGCGAGCTCGGCCGGGGCCAGCGGGTAGGTGGCGCCGTCGCGGCCGAGCACCGGCAGACCGGCGTTCGGCATGACCGAGAGCCCGGCCCGGGCGTGCTGGGCCAGGTGACGCAGGTGTTCGCTCATCTCGGCCGGCCCGGTCGCGCAGTTCAGACCGATCAGGTCGATGCCGAGCGGCTCAAGCGCCGTGAGCGCGGCGGCGATCTCTGAACCGAGCAGCATCGTCCCGGTCAGTTCCACGGTGACCTGCGCGATGAGGGCGACCTGCCGGCCGGCGGCGGCCATCGCGCGGCGCGCCCCGATGATCGCCGCTTTTGCCTGCAGGAGGTCCTGCGCGGTCTCCACCAGGACGGCGTCGACGCCCCCCGCGAGTAACCCGGCGACCTGCCGCTGATAGGCGTCCCGCAGCGGTGGGAACGTGATGTGTCCCAGCGTGGGCAGCTTCGTCCCAGGGCCCACCGAGCCGAGGACGAACCGGGGATGGCCGGCCGTGCTCCAGAAGTCGGCGGCTTCACGGGCGATCCGGGCGCCGGTCTCGGCCAGTTCCCCGATACGGTCAGCGATGCCGTACTCTCCGAGATTGGCGAGGTTAGCTCCGAACGTGTTCGTCTCGACTGCGTCACACCCGACAGCGAAGTAGGCGTCGTGTACTGCCCGCACCACATCTGGACGGGTCACGTTCAGAATCTCGTTACAGCCCTCGTGGTTCTCGAAATCGTCGAGGCTGAGATCAGCGGCCTGCAGCATCGTTCCCATGGCGCCGTCAGCTACCAGCACACGCTCAGCCAAGGCGGACAGCAGGTCTTCTCGCACCAGGAAAGCGTACCGGTAGTGCCCGTGCCGATCGCG
The DNA here is from genome assembly GCF_917627385.1 of Protofrankia sp. CiT1. Lineage (GTDB taxonomy): Bacteria > Actinomycetota > Actinomycetes > Frankiales > Frankiaceae > Protofrankia. Next base: position 30,592 of record NZ_CAKJTL010000103.1, on the reverse strand, counting down.
CTGGTGACTCATGGCCATCATCGGGTTTGTCCGGATTACCAGCCATGTGGCCGGCGCGGTCGCGGCCTGTCGCCCGGCGGGGCGAGGCGGGCCGGGCCGGGCAGCGGGTATTGCTGGGACAGCGGGTCGCAAGGAACCACCGGCACGTACCAACGTAGGACGTACCGTTGCACTGTCACGGGGGCAGTGGGCCGCCGCGGGGCGGCAGGAGGTGGCAGGTGATCGAGTTCTCCGGTGTCGGGCAGCTAAGGTCGCCGATCGTAGTGGCTGCCTTCGAGGGGTGGAACGATGCCGCGGACGCGTCGTCCGCGGCTGTCGAACATCTGGAATCGGCATTCGACGCGACGGTGATCGGTGCCATTGATCCGGATGACTACTATGACTTCCAGGTCAACCGTCCCACGGTGAGTGGGATCGACGGCGCGTCGCGCAAGATCTCCTGGCCGACGACACGCCTGTCGGTCGCCCGTCTCGACCGTGGTGACAACGATCTGGTCCTGATCCGTGGTCTCGAGCCGAACATGCGCTGGCGGGGTTTCACCGAGGAGCTGATCGAGGCGGTCCACGCGCTCGGCAGCGAGATGGTGATCAGTCTCGGCGCGTTGCTCGCGGATTCTCCGCACACCCGCCCGGTGCCGATCAGCGGCACCGCTGGGGACCCGGCCACCGCTGCCCGTCTCCGGCTGGAGCCGTCGAAGTACGAAGGCGCCACGGGCATCGTCGGGGTGTTCGCGGAGGCATGTGCCCGCGCCGAGCTCGCGTCGGTGTCCTTCTGGGCCGCTGTCCCCCATTACGTGGCGAACCCGCCGTGCCCGAAGGCGACGCTGGCCCTGCTACGGCGGGTCGAGGACCTGCTGGACATGGAGATCCCTCTGGGTGACCTGGCCGAGCGGGCCCGGGCGTGGGAACGCCAGGTGGATGAGCTCGCCGCGGGCGACAGCGAGGTTGCCGAATACGTCCGCGCGCTGGAGTCGAGGGAGCCCGAGACCGAGCTGCCGGAAGCCAGCGGGGACGCGATCGCCCGTGAGTTCGAACGGTACCTGCGGCGGCGGGGCCAGTGACTACTCCTCGACGATCTCAGCATCGATGATGTCGTCTTCGCCGCGGTACGCCGGCCGGGTGCTACTCGCTGTGGTCGATGCCCGGATGAAGAAGCTGGCTCCGGCACCGCCCCCGGCCGCCTCCGGTGCCGAGCCGCCGGCCGGATGCTTATGCGCCACGGGTTCATGGGCGCTATGACTGTACGTCACGCCTTGGTCCGCGCTGTGCACCTCCGTCGGCATATACGCTCCGGGCTGCTCGGACGGCTGCGCGGGCCCGGTAGCGGCCGTCGTCCCGGCGCGAGCCAGGTCCATGACCGCACGGTCGATCTCACCGGAGCCCATCAGGCTCCGCACGCGCAGCAGCGCGCCGAGCACCTCGCCCTGCTGGTGCCGTAGCCCCTCGAGGATTCCCGACACCCGCTCGATCTGCGTCTCGATCTCCTCGCAGCGTTGCCGGGCACGCTGGCGTGACTCCTCGACCGCGTCGAGGAGCAGTTTGTCCGCTTGCTCACGAGCCTTGCGTACGATCGGGTGGTTGGCGGCGGCGTCCTCGACCGCCTCCTCCAGCGCCTGCTCCGCGATGCAGCGGGCGCCTGTGACGATCTCGTCTGCTTCCTGCTGGGCGATGGTCAGCATGAGACCGATCCGCCCGCCTGCCTGCGCGGCGAAGCGGTCAGGCAGGCGCGTCTCGTCCTCGCGGCGGCGGCGGTCAGCCTGCAGCGCCGCCTCGGCCGCAGCCGCCCGCCGCGTCACCTGGCTGGCATACCGCCACAGCGTGGCCAGGTACTCCTCAACCTGACGTGGATCATAACCCCGCGCCACCTCATCGAACCTCGGCCGTTCGGCGTCGGTGCCGGTGTCGGCCCGGCGGTAGTCGGCACCCATCAAACTGAACTTCCTCCAGCCATGATCGGCTCAACGTCCACCCCGAGTAACGAGTCGATGATTGCATGCGCCAGAGCGGGGGCCTGCGGGTCATCGCCTCCCGTGCTGAGCGCGGCGCCCGCCCAGCGGTCGACAGCGGCGACGGCGGACGGCGCGTCGAGGTCATCGGCCAGGTGCCGGCGCACGTCGTCGAGCAGCGGCCGGGTATCCGGGCCACGCTCGTGACCGATCGCGGCTTGCCAGCGAACCAGCCGCTCGCGGGCGAGGCCCAGGAGCGAGGGAGCCCACTCCCACTCGGCCGTGTGCCGGTGGCCGAGGAGCGCGATCCGGATCACCGCCGGTGGCACGCCACGGACCAGCAGCCGGGACACGAACTCCAGGTTCCCTCTCGACTTCGACATCTTGTGACCGTCAAGGTGGACCATGGCGGTGTGCACATGGGTACGCGCGAACGGCCGGACACCGCTGGCCACCTCCGCGTGGGCAACGCCGCATTCGTGGTGCGGAAACATCAGGTCCGTACCACCGCCCTGGATGTCGATCCGCTCCCCCAGATGGGCCAGGGCGATCGCGGCGCACTCGATGTGCCAGCCCGGCCTGCCCGGCCCGAACGGCGACGGCCATGCCGGCTCACCAGGGCGCTCCGCCCGCCACAGCAGGGGGTCGAGCGGATTCCGCTTGCCGGGGCGGCCGGGATCGCCACCATTGCCGGCCGCCCGGTCGACCATCATGTCGTGGCTCAGATGGGAGATCTCGCCGAAATGGGGAGCCGCCCCGATCGGGAAATAGATGTCCCGGTCCACCTCGTAGGTGGCGTCACGGCCGCGCAGTTTCTCGATGAGTTCGATGACCAGCGGAATCGACTCGACCGCTCCCACATATGCCGTTGGTGGCAGGATGCGCAGCGCGGCCATGTCCGTCCGGAACAGGTCGATCTGGCTTCGGGCGATCTCCCGCCAGTCCTGGTTGTCCCGCCTGGCGCGTTCGAACAGCGGGTCGTCGACGTCGGTGACGTTCTGGACATAGCGAACGTCGTGGCCGGCGTCCAGGAGGACCCGCGCAAGGAGATCGTAGGTAAGGTAGGTGAACGCGTGCCCGAGATGCGTCGCGTCGTACGGGGTGATCCCACAGACGTACATACGGGCTGTCGGCCCGGCCGCGAGCGGGCGCACCGATCCGGTGGCCGTGTCGAAAACCCGGAGCGGGAATCCTCGGCCGGGAAGCCGAGAGCGTGCGGGGGCCGGCCAGGATTGCATGCGTGTCAGCGTAGCTGGGTCCGTGTCAGACGGGCCCAATTGCCATAAGAGCGACCGGCAAGAAGAACGTGGATCAAGAGCGGGGCTGGGGCGCGTGGATCGCGAGGCGCCGCCTGGACAGTCCTCTTGCCGGAGCCGCTCAGAACGGCGGCCAGGGGATAGGCGGCCAGTCGCCGGACGGGACCGGAAAGCGGCGTTCGGTCAGCAGCCGCTCGATCCGCGCGCGCAGGCTCTCGATCTCCGTTTGCGTGAGCAGGCCGACGAGCGCCGTCGCGAGCCGGCCAGGCGGCTCTGTTTCTGGGGCCTCCGGCGACGCGGGAGGATCATTATCGCGTCGCCTTTGGCCATATGGCTCTGTTTCTGGGGCCTCCGGCGACGCGGGAGGATCATTATCGCGTCGCCTTTGGCCATATGGCTCTGTTTCTGGGGCCTCCGGCGACGCGGGAAGATCATTATCGCGTCGCCTTTGGCCAGGCGGCTCCGCTCCCGAGGCGCTGAGCGCCACTCGCAGGCGGGTCAGCAGTTCCAGCTCGTCGGCGCGCAGCCGCTGCCCCCGCCACGTCCACAACAGCGTGCGCAACTTGTTCTCGGCATGAAAGGTCACTCCGTGGTCGATGCCGTAGATCCGGCCGGACGGGCCAGGCAGCAGGTGACTGCCTTTGCGGTCGGCGTTGTTGACCACGGCGTCGAACAGCGCGATCGCCCGTAGCTGAGGATCATCAGAGCGGGTCAGCGCGACCAGGTCGACGGTCTCGTCAGTATCGATCCACAGCTGGACCATGCCCGCGCCGAAAGGGCCGTCCCGCAGCACCGTGGGTGGCACAATCCCCGCGCCGGTCGCCTCGGAGACCAGATAGGCGGCCTGTTCACGGCCGGCGAGCGTCCCGTCGGGAAAGTCCCACAACGCCCGCTCGCCACGGACCGGCTTGTAGACGCAGTGCCCGACGACACCATCGTGGCTGATCTCGCAGTACAGGGTCGCGTTACTGGCGTCGACCAAGCGGCCCGTGACGGTTATCGCGCCGGCACACAGGAGCGCGAGAGCGCCGGCCGCGTCGAGCCCCCCCGCGTCAGTCGGCTCGAGCGGCGGACGTTCACTGGGCGCAACGCCGGAAACAGACTCACTCACGTCTCTTAGTCTCGCCGCCCGCTCATGTCCCCCGCGGTCCGCGGCCCCGGCAAGAACTCATGAGGAGCCGTGATCGCGCGTTGAGACCGCCTGGCACCCTCGCGACGCACACGCCCCAACCCCGCTCGCTGCCCCCACGCTCCTGCCGCCGGGCGCTCTTGTTGATCATATTGATCATTCGGTCGTTCCGGCGCCGCCACCGACGATGGCGTCACCATCGGTCGCGCCATCGGCAGTGCGTGGAGCTGGCAGCAGGTCCGCGACCCCGTCACCTCGGTCGTTCACCCTTATCACGAACGGCCGGCGTTCGGTGTAACGGATGACCGTCAGCGAACAGGGATCCACCGAGATGCGCTGAAAAAGATCCAGGTGCATGCCCATGGCGTCCGCGACGATCGCCTTGATCACATCGCCGTGGGAGCACGCCAGCCAGACGGCGTCCGGCCCGAGTCTCGCGTTCCAGTCGCGGATCGCGGTGACCGCGCGATGCGCGGTATCACGCAGGGCCTCTCCCCCGGACCCGGGGAAAACCACCGCGCTCGGGTGCTCCTGGACGGTCCGCCACAGCGGATCAGCGGCCAGGGTCTTCATCTCCTGGCCCGTCCAGTCGCCGTAGCGGCACTCCCCCAGCCGGTCGTCGACCGTGATGCTACGTGCCTGGTCCGTACCGTCGGTGGGTTCGGGCCGCTGGGCTCCGATCGCCGCGGCGGTCTCCTGGCAGCGCTGCAGCGGGCTGGACACGATCGCGGCAAGCGGAACCGGCGCGAGGCGGCGCGCGAGCGCCCGTGCCTGTTCCCGGCCCCGGTCGTCAAGACCGACACCTGGGGTCCAGCCGAGCAGGACAGTGCCTGTCACGGCGGTAAGACCATGGCGGACGAGCAGGACGGTGGTCACCGGGCATCCACAGAGCAGATCATCATGGGATGGCCACAACGGCTCCGGCGGCCGCCAAGAGCCGGACCCCGCTACCCAGCCCCACCCCGTAGGGGACAGACGCCAGCGTGCTGTGGTGGGCGAGGAATCTCAGCGGGCCGGCTATGGAGGCGTAGCCCCCGGCAGCGGCGAGGAGCGCCGGAGCCACGCCCAGGCACTCCGTCAGCCCCCGCGCAGTGCCCAGCGCAACGGCTTCCAGCATGTTCAACGGCAAGTCCCCTCCACAAGCGGCGTCGAACGGTGAACGGGAAGCCCAGGAGGTTGAGGGGTGTACGATCACGATCTTTTGATCGTCTGCTCAGCCGTCCCGGGAAGCATAGCCCCACGCATCGAAACGGATCGAACGGCGACTTCTGAAACACGCCGTAGGCTGCCGGCATGCAGGCCGAGACAGTGCCGACTGACCAGCCTTCCGGCGTGGCCCCGACCGAGGCGCCGCTGACCGATCCTGCCATCGTCTTCAGCGCATTCTGCGCGGCGGGGCTGTGGCCGGGGCTCGGCCGGACGACCGCCGCCCGGCTCGCCGATGCCGGGATCCGCGGCCCGGCGGACGTTGAGGCGACCCGGCTGGCAGCGGTCGAGGGTGTCACCCCGGCCCGGGCCCAGCGGCTGGTCGACTCCTTTGCCGCCGCTGAAGGCGCCTACCGCGCGGCCGAGCTGCTGATTGCGGCTGATCTGCCGGCACGCCTGGTGCGCGGGCTGACTGACGAGCTCGGCCCGGGGGTCGCGGACGCGTTACGCGCGGATCCCTGGGCGTTGCTTGCCGCGGGCGAGGCCGAACTCACCCAGGCGGACCGCCTTGCCCGCGTGGCGGGCGCGGGGCGCGACGACCCCCGGCGAGGCCCGGCCGTGATCGCCTATCTGCTCAGCCGGGCGGCCTTCCGCTTCGGCGACACCGCGGCACCGCTGGACACGCTCATGCGGGCCGCAGCCCGTGATGGTGTCGCGGATCCGGCCACGGCGCTGCGCGCCGCGGTTGAGGACGGCCACGTGGTCATAACCGGTGAGCTGGCCGCGCTCGAGCGGTTTGCCGTGGCCGAACAGACACTGGCCGAAGGCATCGCGCGGCTACTGGCCATCGCCGAGCCGCTGCGCCCGGGGAACACCCGGCCAGGGAACGGCCGGCCGGCGCCGACGGCCCCCACGGGGCCGGATGCCCATCCGGACATGTTCGACAGTCTGGACGGCATCGACGGCATCGACGACGGGCCCGGGGAGCTCGACCCGGCCGAGATCCCCGCTGATGACCGCGCGCAGGACCCGGCCGGGGATGACCCCGAGGAAGATCTTGCCGCGGTCCTGGCGAGCCTTGACCAGAACCAGCTGTACGCGGCCCGCACCGCTCTCGACATCGGCGTGAGCATGCTCACCGGCGGACCGGGGACGGGCAAGAGCCGAACCGTGGCCGCGGTTGTACGCCTCGCGCAGGCAGCCGGCGCGCGGATCGCCCTGGCCGCGCCGACCGGCCGGGCGGCCAAGCGGCTGGAGGAGCTGTGCGACTGGCCCGCGAGCACGTTGCACCGCCTGTTGCAGGCGCAGGGAACCTCCGGGGCCTTCGCGCGTGACGGGGACAATCCCATCGAGGCCGACCTCGTCGTCGTCGACGAGGCGTCCATGCTCGACGCCGAGCTCGCCGCCGCGTTGGTGGATGCCTGCGCCGACGGTACTCATCTGCTGTTCGTCGGAGACCCGGCCCAGCTACCGAGCATCGGCCCGGGCCGGGTGCTCGCTGACCTGCTCGACGCCGGGGTGGCGCCCGTCACCGAACTGCGGCGGCTCTACCGCCAGGCCGACGGTGGTGGGATCGCGACACTCGCCATGGCGGTCCGCGCGGGTGAGCTCCCGCCACCACCGCGCGGACCGGACCGCGAGGTGGTGGCGGTTCCCGCCCGCAGCGCGGGAGAGGCAGCCCACCGGGTCGTCCAGCTCGTGACCGACTCCATCCCGCGGGCGCTGGGGATCCCGGTGACCGACGTTCAGGTCGTGACTCCGGTCCACGGGGGCCCAGCCGGGACAGCCGCGCTGAACAAGGCGCTCAAGCAGGTGCTCAACCCCGGTGCGGGGGCAGCGGGCGGATTCGATGTGGGTGATCGGGTGGTTGCCACCGCGAACCATCTGGACGACGGGTTCGCCAACGGGGAGATCGGGATGGTACGCGGCGTAGGTGACCGGGGCGCGCTCACGGTCGCCTTTCCCGGTGGCGATGTCGATGTCCCCAGCGGGGCTGTCGGGGATCTGCGGCACGGCTGGGCGGTCACGGTCCACCGGGCGCAGGGCAGCGAGTGGCCGGCCGTGGTGGCGGTGTTCCCGCCAGAAGCGGGACGGATGCTGACCCGTCCGCTGATCTACACCGCGCTGACCCGGGCCCAGCGCCATCTGTCGGTGGTGTCGGTGAGCGGCCCGGCGCTGCGGGGCGCGGTGCGCCAGGCCGGCGGCCGGCGCCGTAACACACTTCTTCCCGCCCTGCTCGCGCAGGAGATCGAGGCGGCGGTCGAGCCGGATGACTCCGCTGGTCAGGGCCGGTGAGCCGCGGCGCCGTGCCCGCGGTTCGCCGGCCGGCCACGGCGCGGCGCGTCGAGCGGCTGACATGGACGATCGGGCTGGTGACACTGTGGGTACCGTCTCGTTGGTGAGCACCGACCTTTCTGGGAGCCCGGTGGCGGACCTGCCCGCATCCGCGGCTGTGTCCGTCATGCCGGCCGCGGCGGCATCGACGGCGGCCGTCCCGTCCGCGGCACCGATCATCGACGCCGCGCGGTCACGCACCAGCGTCCCGAAACCGCGGGCGGAGGTTCACCGCGGGCATGACCTCGCGCGGCCGGGTAGCCAGCCGGCACAGGCGGCGAAGCCGGTCAGTGCCAGCGGGCGGTCAGCGCCAGCCGGCTGGGCACCGCTGTGGGACCGGTGGATCCGCAGGCTGCTGATAGCCGTCCTGCTGGGTGCGATCGGGGCTGGCGCGTCCCTGCGGTTCGTGACGCCGAGCCACCTCTGGCTGGACGAGTCACTCACCGTCGAGATCTCTCGCAGACCGGTCGGTGGGCTGCTCGACGCGCTGCGCCACGACGGTTCGCCGCCCCTGTACTACCTGCTCCTGCATATGTGGATCAGGCTGTTCGGAACGGGGGATGTCGCTGTCCGGGCGCTGTCGGGCCTCCTGTCGCTGGGCACGCTGCCGGTTGCCTGGATTGCCGGCCGCCGGGTCGGCCGGGTGGCGGCGATGTTCGGCAGCGGTGACGCGGCCACGCCCGGCCGGGTGGGGATGGCGGCCCTGCTGCTGTTCGCGTGTTCTCCGTACGCGATCCGGTACGGAAGCGAGACCCGGATGTACTCGCTGGTGGTGCTGTTGGTGCTGCTGTTCGGGCTGGCGTTGGTGCGGGCGCTGGAACAGCCGTCCCGCCGCCGCCTGGTGCTGCTGACCGTGTCCACCGCCGCGCTGGTCTATACGCATTACTGGACGTTTCTGCTGGTCACGACGGTTGCGGTGTTCCTGGCGGTGCAGGCCCGGCGGCGGCCTTCCTATCGCCGCTCCGCGCTGTCCGCGCTGCTGGCGATGGTTGCCTCGGCTGTGCTGTTCGCGCCCTGGATGCCGTCGTTCCTGTTTCAGATGCTGCACACGGGCACCCCGTGGGCGGCGCGGGTGCAGGCCCAGGTGCTGCTGGACACGGTGTTCGACTGGGCCGGGCCGACGTCGACGGGTGCGCTGCTCGGAGTCGTTCTGCTCGGAGCCGCGCTGCTCGGCCTGACCGGCCGGCCGCAGGACGACGGGCTGCACATCGTCCCGACCGGGCGGCTGCCAGGACGCTACCTGGTCGCGTTGTGGCTGGTTCCGCTCGCCCTCGCCTACCTGGTCAACACCATGGGTGGCAGTGCCTACACGGAACGCTATACGGGGATATCGCTGCCGGCCTTTCTGCTGCTCGCCTCGCTGGGCATCGGCCTGCTGCCCGGACGGGTGCGGACGGCAATCATCATGATTGTCTGCGTGACAGGCCTGTCCGGCGGCTGGAACATGGCACGGCAGGAACGCACGCAGGCCGGGGAGATCGCAAATCGGATCTCAGCGCTGGCCCGGCCGGGGGACGTGGTCGCCTACTGTCCCGACCAGCTGGGCCCGGCGGTGTTCCGGGCTATCGAACGCCATGGCGATCTTGACCTCAGGCAGATCGTCTACGCGGACGCGAGCGGGCCGGCGCTGGTTGACTGGGTCGACTACGCGGCCCGGATGAGACGGGCCAGCGGTGCGGACTTCGCGGCCCGGGTGAACACCTTGGCCGGCCCCAGCCACGCTGTGTTCCTTGTGCGCGCGGACGGTTACAAGACCCTGGAAGGTGCCTGCGCGGTCGTTTCGGACCAACTTGCCGCTTTGCGTGACCGCACTCTCCAGGTCGACCGGCGCATGGTCTACGAGGGCGCCGCGCTGGAGCGTTTCTCCACATTGCGCTGAACAGGCGCGGCCGGCGCTGTTGGGCCGCGCTCGCCCTGGGCGGCGAGCGCGGTCACCAACAGCGCCATCGGCAACGTGTAGTGGTTGAAATAGGACTGTTTGTTCATGACGTCCAACGTGAGCAGCACCACGCCCGCGCCCGCGCAGAACCCGGCGGCGTCGGCCCGCACCCGCCAGGCGAGCCAGTAGGCAAGTACCAGCGCGGCCGCCACCGGCCCGAAACCGGTTGTGACCCCCACGTGGGAGAGCACGCCGGGCACGGACAGCGCATCGCCGCGCACCGGATAGCGAAGATTGGTCATCACCGCGTCCCGCCAGAAGTCCGCCGGGCCGACGGCCACCCAGGGCAGGACGGCAGCCGCGGCGACGGCGACCGAGGCGAGTGTGCGCCTGGGCCCGAACGCCGGCCAGAACGCCGCGACCGGGATCAGCAGCGCCAGGTGCTGCTTGCTGGCGAGAGCCACGGCGAACGCGACGACCGCCCAGCGGGCCCGGCCCGCGGCCACCGCCCACACCATCACGCTGACGCATGCCGTGAGCAGCGGCTCTGTCCAGGACTGCTGAAGCGCGTACATGGATCCGGGAAAGGCCAGCACGAGCAGGGGCAGCGCGGGCGGGAGCCCGGTATCCCCCAGCGCGCCGTTGCGAGCCATGATCCGGCGGATGGCGACAGCTGTGATCACTGAGGCGAGCAGCAGACCATAGCGGACGTCGCTGAGCAGCAGGCGGAAGGGCGCGAGGACGAGCGTTGTCCCCGGCAGATACGGGTAGACATCGAACAGCTGGTTCACCGGATACCCGGTGTGGCTGGGGGCCCACTGCTGACGGTACATGTCCGCGCCCGCGAACAGGCCGTCGGCGGACACCTGGAGGAGGTAGAAGACATCGATACGCGGCCGCGGCGCCGCAATGATCATTGCGATCCCGGCGCCTGTCATGAGACCGACAACCGACCAGAAGCAGGATGGCGACACGAGCCACCGTGCTCCGGCGCGGTCACCTGGCACCCGGCGTAGCCACCACAGGATCGACCCCGCGGTGAGCAGCCCGCCGGCCACGCCGAGCGCGTCGGAGACGTCCGCCCACCCGCCGGCGGCGTAGTAGCGAGGCCGCATCGTCACACCGGCCGCGAGGACCACAGCCAGCGTCACCCAGACCGCTCCGCGGCCAGCGCGGGCATCCTTGCCGACCACGTTGCCGACGACCACGTTGCCGACACTGACGAGCACCGCGCCCCACCCGGCCAGCACCAATGCCAACGGCCAGGGGCCGCGCCCGTCGCCCGCGGCGATGCCCGCCGCGACGGCACACCAGCCGAGCAGCAGCGGACCCACGTTCCCGCTGGCCGGGAGATCGTGCCGAAACCACCCGGATGCGGTGGTCGGATTGTTCGCCCGGCCGGGTAGGAACGCAGTCATGACCCGCACCATGCCAGAAGCCTTACCCAGCCACCGGGCTGACGCGGAGCGGGTTCGGCCGGGAGATCGTGCCGGGCAATCGCGAGGGGGCGCGGGCAGGTGCCCGCCTGGCTCATGCCAGACTGAGAAGCCGAGCCGGACTATTGTCCACCGGCTTCTTGGTGTGTCGCGCGGATGACCATCGCGTGCGAAGTTGAGGAGAGGTCAGGCACAGTGGCCGAAAAGCCCGAGGTCATCGTTATCGGAGCCGGACCGGCAGGTCTAACAGCTGGCTGGGAGCTGGTGAAGCGGGACGTACCCGTGACGGTCCTCGAAGGCGACTCGACGGTGGGGGGCATCAGTCGCACCGCGGAGCGTGAAGGCTGGCGATTCGACATCGGCGGGCACCGCTTCTTCACCAAGGTGCCCGAGGTCGAGGCCCTCTGGCACGAGATTTTGCCTGATGAGGACTTTCTGATGCGCCCGCGGTCGAGCCGCATCATGTACAACGGGAAACTCTTCGATTACCCGCTGCGTGCCGGTAATGCCCTGCGCGGCCTTGGTGTGCTCGAGGCGGTGCGCTGCATCCTCTCCTACGCCTGGGCGCGGGTCCGGCCGCCCCAGGATCAGACGAAATTCGAAGGCTGGGTCGCGGCCCGTTTCGGCTGGCGCCTGTACGGGATCTTCTTCAAGACCTACACCGAGAAGGTGTGGGGGGTGCCGGCCAACACGATCGAGGCGGACTGGGCGGCGCAGCGTATCAAGAACCTCTCGCTGCTCAATGCCATCGTGAACGCGGTCATGCCGAAACGGAACCAAAAGGACATCGCCTCTCTCATCGAGGAGTTCCAGTACCCGAAACACGGGCCCGGAATGATGTGGGAGGCCGCGGCGGACAAAATCTCCAAGCGTGGCGGGAAGATCGTTTTTGAGGAGAAGGTCCGCAGGATTCACCATGCGGATGGCCGGGCCACCGGCGTGACCACCGTGGTCACCGGTGGGTACGGTCCCGGAGCGGGCGCACCGGAGGCCTCCCGGACCGACATCGGGTCCGAGCACCGCTACAGCGGAGACGAGATCATATCGTCGATGTCGTTCTCCTCGCTGATCCGGGTCATGGACCCGCCCGCCCCCGACCATGTGCTGGCCGCGGCAAACGCGCTGCGCTACCGTGACTTCCTCACCGTCGCGCTCGTGGTGCCCGAGTCCGCTGGTTTCCCGGACAACTGGATTTACGTGCACTCACCCGAGCTGCTGGTCGGGCGCATCCAGAATTTCGCCTCGTGGTCGCCGTTCCTGGTGAAGGAGGGGCGCACCTGCCTGGGTATGGAGTACTTCGTGTTCGAGGGTGACGAGACCTGGTCGATGCCCGATGAAGACCTGATCGCACTCGCCTCCAAGGAACTCGCGCAGCTGGGTCTTGTCCCGGCGGACCAGGTGGAACGCGGTTTCGTGGTCCGTATGCCCAAGGCCTACCCGTTCTATGACGCGGACTACAAGAAGAATGTGGAAATCATGCGTGGCTGGTTGGCTGAGGCCGCGCCAAACGTCCACCCGGTGGGCCGCAACGGTATGCATCGGTACAACAATCAGGATCACTCGATGTACACCGCGCTGCTTACCGTCCAGAACCTTGTTGACGGAGCCGAGCACGACGTGTGGGGCGTCAACGTGGAGGAGGACTACCACGAGGAGGTCTCCCCCGGTTACGCGAAGGCACCGCGTTAGCGCAGTCGCGGGACCAGAAGGGGGGACTTGACCGTGACTGACGTGGCGGTGCGGCCGCTGGAAAACATCCCGGGGCCGGCTGCGGAGAGCCAGCCCCGCGCGAAACGGGCTGGCCTTGCTTTCAAGGCGGCACTTTTCGTTTTCATTGCGGTAGCGGTGGTGGTGCGTTTTTCCGCCCGCCAGGCGTTGTGGCTGGACGAGGCGCAGAGTGTCGCCATTGCGCGGCTTCCGTTGACCGGGCCCGGCACGACGCTGTTCGACGGGCTTCGCCAGGATGGCTCGCCACCGCTGTACTACCTGTTGTTGCATGGCTGGATCGAGCTGTTCGGCGTCGGCACGTTCGCGGTGCGGGCGCTGTCGGCCCTGATGAACCTGGCCGCTGTCGGGCCGCTGTTCCTGCTGGCTCGGCGGGTCGTGGGCGTCCGGGCCGCACGGGTCACGGCAGTGCTCTACCTCACCTCACCGTTCGCGTTGTACTTCGCCACCGAGACGCGGATGTACAGCCTGGTGGTGCTGCTGACCGCGGCTGGCGGACTGGCGCTGGAAGCCACGCTGCGGCGGCGCTCACCAGGCTCGGTCGCCGCGTTGGCGCTGTGTGCGGGCATGCTGGCGCTCACCCACTACTGGTGCTTCTACCTGCTGTTCACCGTGGCTGGCTGGCTTCTGCTGGTCCTGGCGAGGCCGCGGCCGGCATGGGGTGTCCAGGCGCCGCTGGTGGCGCTCGGTGGTATCGCCGCCGGGAGCCTTGTGTTCGCCCCCTGGCTGGGAGGTTTCTCCTACCAGATGGCGCACACCGGAACACCGTGGGGAGAACCAGCGACGTTCGCGGCGATCGCGCACGCCTACGGGCAGTGGGCAGGTGGTCCCACCACCCAGGGGCGGACACTGCTGTTCCTCATCACGGGGCTTGCCGCCGCGGGTGTCGCGGGCCGAGCGGTCGACGGCCGGTACGTGCTGCTCGACCTGAAGGGCATGGAGCCCGGCCGGACGCTGTTCCTCCTGGCCACCGTGACGCTGTTCGTCGCCGTGGCCGCGGGGAAGGTGGTGGGCAACGCCTGGGCGGATCGTTACACCGCCACCGCGTTCGTTCCGTTCCTGCTGGTCATCGGGCTTGGCGCGACTGTCGCCGTGGACAGTCGGCTGTTCCGCGGGATCATCGTCGTGTGCGCGCTGCTCGGGCTCGTCGGTGGTTACGGCGACCTGTCCCGGACCCGCACCCAGGCGGGCGAGGCCGCGTCGGCGCTGGCACGTCTCGGCCGTCCCGGTGATGTGCTGCTTGTCTGCCCGGACCAGCTCGGCCCGGGACTCGCCCGCACCGTCCCGGCCTGGATGCGCGTACATGTCGTTCCGACCTACGCGCCGCCGGACCGGGTTGACTGGACGGACTACGAGGAGCGTAACGCGAAGGCGAACGGTGTGATCGTCGCGGACAGGGCGCTCGCCGAGGCCGGCCCCGCCAACACCGTGTTCCTCGCCGGCTCCGGTGCCTATCGGACGTATGAGACCCTGTGCACCCAGGTCCGTGGCCGTCTCCAGGACAGCCGCCCACGGGCTGACGAGGTCATGCGGCAGGGCACACCGGCCAGGGTGTGGGAGAACTTCACCCTCCTGCGCTTCCAGCCCTAGGGCGTGATGGTTGTTGGCGTCGCAGCCGCGGGCCGCGCTTCACGCGCAGCCACAGCCGCAGCCGCATCCCCGCCAGGGCACGCCGAGCAGGCGGGGATGGCGGACGCTGCCCCTGCGTGACATTGTCCTTGCCTGGTGCGCCGCCCGGGCCGTCACTGGCGCCGCCTATGCCCTGGCCCACTACATCGCCGGGCAAGGCGGCATCACCGGGCAGCTTGGCGCGGGGCAGCCAGCCACGGGCAGACCGTTCACGCTGACCGGGCTGCTTGGCTGGGATGCCGGCTGGTACGCGGGTATCGCCGAACACGGGTATGCCGGAGCCGGCGGGCAGGGGCTGCGTTTCTTCCCGTTACTGCCGCTGCTGGTCCGTGGGGTCACCCTGCTTCCCGGGCTGGGCGGTCACACCGGCATCACGCTGCTGCTCCTCGTGAACGTGATCGCCCTTGTCTTTGTGGCAGCCCTCGCCTGGCTGGCCAGGTACGAGGGCTTCGACGCGGCGGCAACGTCTCGCCTGGTGTGGCTGGCCTCGTTGGCGCCGCCCGCATTTGTGCTGGTCATGGGCTATACCGAGGCATTGTGGGGGCTGCTGGCCGTTGGCGTGTTCGCGGGCCTGCGCACCCGGCGGTGGGAGCTTGCCACCGCCTGCGGCCTGCTGGCGGGGCTGTGTCGTCCCGTTGGCATCCTGTTGGTCCTACCGGCGGCTGTCGAGACCGTTCGCGGGCTCGGGACAGCCGCTGTCGCGGAGCGGCTGCGGCGGGCGGCGGCGGCTGTCGCGCCCGCGGCCGGGTGCGCGCTGTTCGGGCTGTGGTCGTGGATCGCCTATGCGGACGCGCTGCTGCCGCTGCGGGTGCAACGGCAGCAGTCGTTGCATGGCAGCTCGTCGAATCCCGCCGCTGTGCTGTGGACGGCGGCCCGGGGAATCACCCATGGCGAAGTGGGCACCGGCCTGCACGTTCCATGGCTGGCGCTGTTCGCGCTGCTGCTCGTCATGATGGCGCGGACGCTACCGGCCTCGTACACGCTGTGGGCCGCCATCACGATGGCCGCCGTACTCACTGGTAGTAATCTTGATTCGAGTGAACGGTATGCGTACGGAACCTTCCCGTTCCTGTTTGTCGCGGTCGCTCTTACCCGGCGTGATGATGTCGTACGTCTCGTCCTGACGGTGAGTGCCGCGATGATGCTGGTGTATGCCACGCTTGCGTTCCTTGGTCTTTACGTGCCGTGACAGGCAGGGTGAACCCGAGGGTTCGTCGCTCTCACCGCCCACCGTGTCGTTACGGTGGCGCCATGGACGTGGAGTATCAACGTTTGTACCTACCGCCCGGAACGGATCGACTTCAGGCGCTGGCGGTACTCACCCTGCATGCCGAGTTCGGTGACTGGGAGCTGGAGCGGCTCTGCCTGCTGCCAGACGGTTCCCGGCGGGTGGTTCTGCGCCGCCCGCGGTGCCGGAGCGGGCTCCCCGGCTATCTGCCGACCTGAGAGCGCCCGGCAATAGGGGACGCGGCGTCGCGGGGCCAGGGCACGCACCTCGCTGTGTTGTCGTCGGTCGCCACCCAACACCTCCGGTGGCTCCCTCCGCCGCCTCGCGATCCATCCGCCCCGGCGCCGCTGCCTGATCGAACGCCCGATCTCACACACGCTCTCACTGTGACTGACCATTACTGTCGGGGTGACGTATCTGGGATGCGGGCTGCCCAGTCCCGCGGAGGCTGTCACGGGCCGCGGTCAGCTCCGCCCGTACCGCGCGCAGCTCGGCGGCGAGTTCGTCGGCCTGCCGTTCCGCGCGCTCGGCGCGGGCCCGGGCGTCCGCCCTGGCCTCGACGAGCACCCCCTGGCGTTCGTCCGCCACCCGTTGTGCGTTGTCCAGCCGCCTGTCGGCATCAGCGTGGATGCGGGTGATCGCGGCATCGGTGACCTCTTGCTGGCGAAGCAGATCAGCGCGCAACCGCTCGATTTCCGCCCGGGCCTCGGTCGCGGTCCGCTCGAAAGCCTCCGCCCGGGCCAGCGCGCCATCACGAGCCGCGGTGGCGGCGGCGAGGGTCTGGGCGGCTTCCTCCCGGGCCCGCGCAAGGGAGGCCGTGGCTTCGCCGCGTGCCGTCGCGACAGCGGCATCCGCGGCCTGACGAGCCTGGCTGATCTCCTCAGTCGCCTGGGTACAGGCCTGTTCGATCCGGGCGTCGGCCTCCCGCCGGGCTTGCTCAAGGGCGGCCGCGGCTTGGACGCGCACCGTGTCAAGGGCGGCCCGTGCCTCGTCGCGGGCCGCGGCACACGCGTCCCGTTCGGCCTCCAGAGCGGCCCGCCGCTCGTCGAGCTGGTCCACCGCGGCGACGGCCTCGGCCGCGACGGCCTCGGCCTCGATCCGCGCGGCCTGCGCCTCGCGGGCGACCTGTTCGGCCCGGACCGACCGGGCGACCGCTTCGGCGACCCGTTCGGCCGCTTCGGCCTCAACGGTCTCGACCCGTGCCTCCGTTGCCGCCATATCGCCGAGGGCCGCCATCTCCTGGACAAACCCGTCCAGCGCGCGGGTGAGCCCGGTGGCCAGCGCCGTGATCTGTTCCGCCAGCGCGTCCGCGCGCGCGCGTGCCCCGCCGGAGAGCGGCGCCGGGCTGGTTGCCGGGCCGGCCGCGGGCGCGGCCGACAGCTCGCGCCGCCGGCGGTAGGCCGACAACCGGTTGTGCGCGGAATCGTCGCAGTACGCGGGTGGCCGGCCGGGCCCGACCGGAGC
Organism: Protofrankia sp. CiT1; assembly: GCF_917627385.1. Lineage (GTDB taxonomy): Bacteria > Actinomycetota > Actinomycetes > Frankiales > Frankiaceae > Protofrankia. The sequence continues at coordinate 13,420 of NZ_CAKJTL010000103.1, read as the reverse complement.
ACTCGGCGGATGCGTGCACCCAGGGTATGCGCATGTCACCGGATCGGTCTGGTTGACTGCTGTGCCCTCGGTCATGCTTGTGCTCACCGTCCGTCCGTTCCAGATTCTGTATTCCGCGGGCCGCCGTCGAACACGACAAGGATGCACGCATGAGCGAGACGCCTGAACGCGCGACCGCCGGGGTCGCGTTGTTCGATCTGGACGGTGTGCTGGTGCGTGGTGACACGTTCACCCGGCTGCTGCGCTGGCACCTGTCGCGGTCCCGATGGCGCGCGGCCCTGGTCATGCCGGTGACGCCCTTGCTGGCGGTACGCCCGCTGCGCGCGATCGCGGTACGGATGATAATGCGGCTGGCGTTGCTGGGCTTGGACGCCGCCCGGTTCCGTGCGCGAGCCGAGGCGTTCGGCCGGGAGCTCCCGGCCGAACGGGACGTGACGATACCCGAGGGCATCGCCACACTGCGCCGCCACCTCGACGCGGGCGATCGGGTAGTGATCGTGACAGCATGTGAACGAGAACTTGCCCGTACGCTCCTCGACACGCTGGGCCTGGGCGAGGTGGAACTGATTTCCTCGCAGCTGGTCTGGGGCCGATTCGGTGTTACTCGGGGCAGCCTGCACAACCATGGAGCGCGTAAACCGCGTCAGCTCGCCGCCCACGGGATCGAGCCGCCGTGGGAGCACGCCTACAGCGACTCGCTGGCGGACCTGCCCATGCTGGCCGCCGCCAACTATGCGGTGCTGGTCAATCCTGACGGGAGGCTCGCGCTACGCGCACAGCGGGCGCTGGGCGGGCGCCTGCGGATCGTCCACTGGTGAGGCCCATCCGCTCACGATAGCGTGAGAACGCCAGCCCGCTGGCAGGCTCCGGCGGCAGGGCGTCCGATGCGGCTGCCAACACGGCCGGGCGATCCGCGACCCGGTCCACGAGCAGCCTGAAAGCTCCTGCCCGCCCCGTCCAGCGTGTGTCGCCGACCGGCTGCCCGACCGGTGCGCGTGCGTAGTGCCATCTTCCACATCCTTTGGCGGATTGTGGACTCTCACTATGCAGGGGAAGTCACGGAGGGTTACTGTCACGCTCCGTGATTGATAAGTTGCGCGCCATGCGGCGCACAGGTATCGGCGGCCGGACCGCCAGCCGGGTACGCGTAAGGAGGCAGTCGTCGTCACGGTCCGCGGAGGCGACCGTTCGTGCCAGGCAGCGGATGTGCGTCAGAGCGGTGGTCGGCAGCGCGCTTGTGCTTGCCCTCGGGCCCGCCGCGATCGGGCCCGCGGCCGCGGCCGGGCCCACCGCGGCCGGCGGCACGGGCGCGACGGGAGAACGATCATCCTACTGGAACGACGCCGCCGGCCAGGAGTTCCACCCGACCGGTCGAGTGCGCACCTATTACATCGGTGCTGACGAGGTGGTCTGGAACTACGCCCCCGAGGGACGCGATGCTATCACCGGCCAGGCATTCGACCCGATAGCAAGGACATACGTCCAGTCCGGGCCCGGCCGGATCGGGACGAGTTACCTCAAGTGTCTCTACCGTGGTTACACCGACGCCAGCTTCAGCGGTCTGGCGCCGCGCCTCCCGCAGGATGCGTATCTGGGCTTTTTGGGCCCGGTGATCCGCGCCGAGGTCGGCGACACCATCAAAGTCGTGTTCCGCAACGCCTGCCGGATTTCTGACAGCGTGCATCCGCACGGCGTCTTCTACACCAAGGCGAACGAGGGCACGCCGTACGCGGACAACACCTCCGGGGTGGACAAGCTCGACGACGCCGTACCCACCGGAGGCACGCACACGTACACCTGGCTGGTGCCCGATCGAGCGGGTCCGGGCCCGCACGACGGCAGCTCGGTCATGTGGATGTACCACTCCCATACCAACGAGGTCACCGACACCTATGCCGGGCTCACCGGCCCGATGGTTGTCACCGGAAAAGGGAAGGCGCGGCCAGACGGTAGCCCCGTCGACGTCGACCGCGAGATCTTCGCGCTGTTCTCGATCGTCAACGAGAATTGGAGCCCGTATCTTCAGGAGAATCTCCGCCGTTTTGCCAAGCCGCCGTACCCGGCGCTGAACGATGCTGATTTCGAGCGTTCCAACATGCGGCATGCCATCAACGGCTACGTCTTTGGCAACGAGCCGATGATCACTATGAAAAAGGGTGCGCACGTCCGGTGGTACCTGATGAGCATGGGCGGCGAGGCGGATATGCACACGCCGCACTGGCACGGTAACGACGCGATCGTGGGCGGCATGCGTATGGACACCGTTCCGCTGCTCCCCGGCACCATGGCCGTGGCCGACATGGTGCCTGACGACGTCGGCATCTGGCTTTTCCACTGCCACGTGAACGAGCACATCACCGCCGGCATGCTGACCCGCTATCAGGTTGTGTCCGACACCGACACCAACAACGGTACTGCCGCCACCGCTATATCCGCGCCAGGGCCGTCGGCCACAACGATGCCGGTGCCCAAGGGCGCTGTCTCCGCGGGCGAAGGCGGGATAGCTGTTCCCCCGTCGTCTGTCCCCACCGCGTCCGCGATCATCGCGTTCGTGGTGGCGATCGGCGCCCGCAGGATCGTGCGCCGTCGCCGCCGTCGTGCCATGGGCTGAAACCGCGCCGTTCATCGCGGTCCAGGCCGGTAGCTCCTGCCGCACAACAGGCCTGGACCGCGATATGGCGAGAACCGCCAGCCGCCCAGAAAGCGGCTCCCGCGCACGGAGAGCCCAGGATCATCAGCGTTCGGACAGCCATATTGCCCACACCATACACGGCACTGTTGATGCGCAGGATCCCCGCGGCATCGTACGGCGGACGAACAACCGTCGGCGAACAACCACGCAGCCGACCCGCCTGCCCACCTACCGCGCGGGGCAGTTTTTTTGGATGGGTGGCGGCCCCGGCACAATTGCGCCAGCCGGCCAGGGCCAACTATGGATAAGCGCGGGTGCGCGCACGTTACCGGCAGCCGTGATGGTTAGCAACATCGGCTGTGGACTGTGTGCCTCTTCACGGAGCCTTGCCTGCTGGGCGGTCATGGCACGTATGGTCCTCGCCGTGCCTTCGAGGGGAAGGCGCGCATCGGATGGCACGCCGAGTCCTGCCCCCGTCCGATGACAACCAATACGGTGGCAGGAACGGGGGAACCATTTCCGGACGCCGAAGCCAGGCGTTCTCGGGGTGAAGCCGCATAGCGCGGCCGGGCAGTCCCAGCCCGAATCCGACAGCTCACCTCGCAGGCGTGGGGAAGGACATCAACACAATATGTCCCATGTACGTTCTGGCGCTCGTGGAATCAGTCGAATCAAAGCGCGTGCTCGGGTACTGATCGCTGTACCGGCACTCGTCGCCGCCATCGGCGGCGGCAGCGTCGCGCTGTCCCAGCCAGCGAGTGCGGCACCGTCCAACGACGGTGTGCTGGCCGCCATTGCACAGTGTGAATCCGGCGGCAACCCGAAGGTTGTCAACTCGATCGGTGCCGGCGGACTGTTCCAGTTCCTGCCTAGCACGTGGCACGCTGTCGGTGGCTCTGGCCTGCCGCAGAACGCCAGTGTGTCCGAACAGTGGATGCGTGCGCGGATACTGTACGCGCAGCAGGGCACGAGCCCCTGGTACGCGTCGAAGCACTGCTGGGCCGGAAAGGCCTAGCGACCGGAGAGGACGCGGCGAGAGTCCCTCGCGCCGTCCACGGCGTCTGTCAGATCCGCCAGCGCCAGCGCTGTGTATATCAGGTATAGCCTCCGGTATCTCGACAGAGCGGCCAGCCCGGGTTCACCGGGAGGCTCTCGCGAAGCCTTGGGAGAGACCGGCCACGGCCGGTCTCTCCCAAGCGGCCGCCTGCTTCCGGCTCTCGGACCGGGCCGGGCGTACCCGCACAATCGATCTTCCGGCTGGGGGACCGGGCGCGCCGCGGCGGTCTGTGGTAAACCCGGAAAAACGGCCCCGTCGGTGTGTCGTCGTTTCTTGTCCGGGCCCGTTTTTCGTTCGCGCCGGCTCCCCGCGGGGCTACTCGACTTCAGGCGGGCGGCGTAATACCGTACCGTGCGCGAGCGGTGCCTCATCAGGGGTTTTTTCGATCCGCGCGCTGGGCTCTCGAGAAACCTGGTGCATGAGCGATGACAGCGAAGAACGACGTCCGTCGAGCCTTGGTGACCGGCGCTGGAAGCGGAATGGGACAGCTCCTCGCCCTCCGGCTGGTGAGGCAGGGCACAGACGTTATCGCGGTTGATCGGGACGAAGCCGGTCTCAAGGTCCTCCACGACGCTGGGCCCGGAAAGGTGACGACGCACACCATCGATGTCACCGATGCGGACGCCATGGCCGACGTCGTGACCTCGCAGCACCACACCCTGCTCGTGACGGCCGCCGGGATCGGGTACACAGGCAAGATCGCTGAGACCCCGGCCGCGGTGCACGCGAAGATCATGGCGGTGAACTACCAGGGCACAGTCAACGCGGTGACGGCCGCGCTACCCGGCTATCTCGCGCGGGGATCGGGCCGGCTCGTCCTTTTCTCGTCGATTCTCGGCTGGTTGCCGGTGCCGCAACACGGTCCCTATGGTGCGACAAAGTCGGCGTTGGTCATTTACGCTCAGACGCTACGGCATGAACTTCGCGGGACTGGTGTGCGGGTGAGCTGTGTCTGTCCACCGGCGGTGGCAACCCCGATGCTCGACGACATGCCCGCGGCCCGAGCAGTCTCGCAGCGCACTATGATGACACCGGCCGCTGCCGTCGACGCGATCGAACGCGGCCTCGACAAAGGGCGTTTCTGGATCTTCCCAGGTATCGCGCGGCCGGTGGCCATCGGCCAGCGGCTGTTCCCCGAGGTACTGCGGGTGGCCATTGGCAGCCTGCTGAACAGATAGCCGTCCCGGCCGCTCAGAGCGCCCGGGACCAGGGCACGTGTCGAAAACACGCCGTAGGGGACACGGCATTGCCGAGGTTATCGCGGGGCGGGGCAGGCGCCCCGCGGCATCGCTGCCCATCCATGCTCTCCATCCATTGCCGCGCGATGCGCGGATACCCCGGCTCGGCGGTCGCCACCCACCACCTCCGGCGCGTCCTTCTTCGGCTCGCGAGGCAGGCGCTCCAGCCCCGCTCCGTGGTCCGCGCCCCTATTGCCGCTCGCTCCTCCTGGTCGCTCCTCCTGAAGGAAAAACAAGATCTTCTCCTGTGGCACCTATGTGACACCTATCCTGACCTGCGGTGCTGCTGTTTTCGCAGGTCAGTAACCGGTTGCTCGTCAGCGGCGGCGTTATTGTGGAACGGCTGTTCCCTGACGCGCGTCCAACACCAGGACCCGAGGCGGGAGCCCCGCGCGAGTTCCGCTCACGCGGATCTGGGCAGCGGCCCGTAGGCGGCCCCTATCGAGATCCTGTCACCAGGTAGACATAGTGCACCCTTTTTGGTGTCATGTGCTAAAAGTCGGTATTGATAGTGCGGCAGCTGGCTGAGGCGGGACCCCTTGGGAGGAACTACTGTGAGCGGAGCGGCGAACCGGGAACTCGGGAAATTCTTGAGGAATCGTCGAGAAAGCAGGAGCCCCAATCAAATGGGCATCGCGCCGCGGGGACGCCGGAGAACCCCAGGATTACGCCGAGAGGAGGTGGCGGAGCGTGCTGGTGTGAGCACAACATGGTACACCTGGTTGGAGCAGGGCCGTCCGGTGCGTGCATCTCGGCAAGTCCTTGATTCCATCGCACGGGCGCTCGACCTGTCCGCGGCTGAAACGATGCATCTGTTCAAGCTTGCCGGTGAGAAGCCGCTCTCCGGCTCGCCAGCCCCGTTGAAGATTTCCCCTGCCTACGACCGGCTGCTGCGCCGGCTCGAACCGAACCCGGCGTATATCATTAATCGGCGCCTCGATCTGCTCTCCTGGAACAAGGGGGTGGTCGCGCTGCTACCGCACCTTGACATGTTGCCGCCGGAGGACCGCAACATTGTGTGGCTGATGTGCACCGACCCGTGGATGCACGAACTGATTCCCGACTGGCAGGGGCAGGTCAGCCGGCTCACCGCGATGCTGCGGTCGGAGAGCGCCGATGCCATCGATGACCCGGAATTTCAGTACCTCATCCGGCGGATCGAAGCGGCCAGCCCGGAGTTTCGCCAGGCCTGGGCTACCCGGCGGCTGGAAACGTTCCGCTCCGGGGCGTTGAACTGGCACCACCCGGCAGCCGGGACGTTCACCGCCGATTACGTCCGACTACATATCGCTGATGATCCACGACTCAGTGTCGTTATCCAGATCCTTCGCAATCCCGAGACACTGAACAAACTGGCCGACATCATCGCTTCGATGTCACTCGATGTCGAAGGTGGCCTGACCAGACGGTGACTGACTGGCCTGCTCGCTCACCCCCGGGCGGACAAACCCCCGTCCACCGTGAGGACGGTCCCGCTGGTGTACCCGGAGCGCTCCGAAGCCAGGAAGGCAATCGCGTCGGCGATCTCCCGGGTGGTCGCGCAGCGCCCGAGCGGGAAGTCGGCCATGATTTCGGTGATCCGGGACTCGTCACCGAACCGGCTGTGCGCCACCGCTTTCATCAGCGTCGTGATCCGTTCGGTGGCCACCGGGCCCGGGTTCACCGCGACGACCCGGATGTTGTCCCGGGGCCCGCGACCGCCCAGCGCTCGGGTGAAGGCCATCAGCGCGGCGTTCGCGGTGCTGCCGGCGATGTAGTCGGGATCGTGCCGCTCCCCCGACGCTCCGATGGCATTCACGATCACCCCGCCGCCGCGCGCCTTCATCCGTGCGTAGACCAGGCGGGTCAGGTTGATGTAGCCGAACACCTTCAGTTCCCAGCCGTATCGCCAGGCCGTTTCGTCGAGGTTCTCCAACGAACCACCGGGGATGTCACCAGCATTGTTGACCAGGATGTCGATATCGGCCGACGCCTCGGCGAGCCGGGCGATGTCCTCGGCCGCACGCAGGTCGGCGGGGTGGACGGCCACGTCGACGCCGTAGTTGGCCCGGAGCTTCGCCGCCACCTCCCCCAGAACATTCTCGCTGCGTGCGGCCAAGCGCAGGTCGCAGCCCTCCTGGGCCAGCACCTCGGCCGTGGTCGCGCCGATGCCTTTGGACGCGCCGGTCACCAGCGCGCGTTTCCCCCGCAGGCCGAGATCCATACCGTCCCCTTCGCTGCCGCGCTGGTACCGCCGGGCCCGCCCGGATGTCTTTTCCCACATGTCTGTGCCGACATAATTAAAGCATGACAGGCGCCGCGTGCCGCAGGCGGCTCGGCCGCCATGTCGGCCACGTGGCCTGATCATTTTCTGATCATTGCCCGATTCCCGATGACAGCGGCATGCCGCGGTGGCCGCCCACCATGCGGCTGCTGGCCATGGTCATGGCGCCCCCGTCGCGGGGCCCGGGAACGGGCGCAGGTCCACTCGCCCGTGCGCGATCCGCTCGTCGAACTGCTCCAGCGTCACCTCGACCGGCACGCAGCCGCCAGCCGACACCGGTCCGGCCACCGCCGACAGCGCCAGCGGCGCCTCGAACTCACCGAAGCCGGCGAAGTCGACCAGCAGCCCGGCCATCGCCACCGACGGGGAAGCGACCAGGCCCGCGCGCAGGGCGGCCACGATCGCGGCCTGCCGGAAACCCTCGACCAGGAAGGGGCCGGGCACGTGGTCGTAGTCGTGGTCGAAAAACGCCGGGTGGCTCCGGTCGATCACTACCGGGTGGCGGATGACATCCGAGTCCCCAGCCCCCTCCAGCGGTTCCCCGATCACCACGTTGCGCACATCGCGGCGGCCGACCTCGGCCGGGTCGATCGGCGCTGCCGGCGGCGGGATCCGCCCCGGTTCGATCGGCTTGCGGGCCCGCTGGAAGGCCCGCAGCGCCTCGTAGTCGTCGCGGGACATGAACACGGCATCCCCGCTGACGGTCATGGCCGGGGCCCCATCGACCGCCAGCTCGGCGGTCAGGGTGAGGCTGCCCAGCTCACCGCCGCGCAGCTGGAGGTTTGTGATCCGGTAGCGCAGCACCGCCGCCAGCGGCCACCGCTCGTCGTCCCGGAAAGCGGCCAGGTCGAGCACCTCGAAGGCGAAGCGTTGCATGCTGAACGGCAGCCCGACCGGGACGCCGAGGTAGCGGTGTAACACGACGAAGGCGCTCTGGCGGGCGCCCTCGGCGGCCGCGAACGGGTCGTGGAAACCGCGGGCGCGGTCCGCCCACAGGCTGTGGCCGCGCGGGAGCTGGATGGCGCAGAGGAAGTCGTCGTCGGCGAGCTGACGGGAGTCGGTGACGAACACCTCGCCCACCGCCCGCCGGTGAGCGATCGCCCGGGGCACGGTCTGTTCGAAACTGAGCGGCTCCGGCAACAGGACTGTCCGGCTCGCGGCGTCCGGGTGGCGCCTGGCGTCGTTGTCCTCGGCCGACGCCCAGCCCAGGGTGCCTCCCTCCGCGGCCCTACTGCCGCAGCCCCGTGGTCCCGTCCCGGCAGACCCGTGGTCAGCGTCGAAATCATGCGTGGTCATGGTGTCAGCTCCCACTCGAGACGGGCATCGGGATCAGGCTGTCCTGACCGGAGGCGGCGGTCGGCCCGGTTCGCGGCCGTAGCGGCGAACACGGGCCGCTTGTTGAGCCGGCGGCGCCGGGCCTCGGTGGCCAGCAGGCTGGCGATCTCGCGAGCGGCCGGGCCACGGCGACCGGACGCGCCGGCCAGCACGGCGGCGACCCCGCCCACCAGCCGGCCGGGGGTGAGCAGCTCCGCCGGTGATACGCGATGCGCGAACATCTCCAACAGCCGGTTGATCTGCCCGCTGTCGTAGAGCCTGCGGGTGACCGCCGGCAACACGACCGGCACCGCTCCGAGCCGGCCGAAGTCGGCCGCCATCCAGTAGTAGGAGCTGTACTGCTTGTCCCGCCAGCGCACGAAGTCACCCATCGCCGAGTCGAGCGCGGCCCGTGAGGTGGCCAGCCCGGACTCGATCATCGGCGCTAGAGTCTCCACCTGGTGGAATGCGTCACCGATGCCACGCCCGGCGGCCGGGTCTTTGAAGTGCCCGGCGTCGCCGGCCAGGACCCAACCAGGCCCGGACGCCTCCCGGAAGTAGCCCTCGAACCGCAGGATCCCATAGATCTTGGTGGCCCGGTTGGCATCGCGCAGCGTGTCCGCGATCGGCGCGCAGCTGTTGACATGGGCCATCAGCGACCCTGCCAGATCCCGGCGGAACATCTCGACCTCGTGTTCCCGCGGAGAGACACCGACCAGGTAGAGCCCGCTGTCGGCCGGCCCGGAGAAAATGTGCCGGTCGCCCCACCGGTGGAAGACGAACGTCGGTGCGGCGCCGAGGTTCGCACCCTCGAAATAGGTCCAGTAGTAGACTCGCTCACTCTCAGTAACGTTGTAGCGGCGGGCGCCGGTCATCCGGGCCACGGTCGAGTCCCGCCCGTCGGCACCGACGACCAGCCCGGCCCGGATCTCGCTCTCGCTGCCGTCGCGCAGCGCCCGCACGCCGACCACCCGCCCGCCTTCGGTTACCAGCGCGGTCACCCGGGTCCCCAGCCGTACATCCGCCCCGGCGTCGGCCGCCGCGCCGGCCAGGATCGGATCGAGCAGGTGACGCCGGACCGCGGCCGCTCCGCCCACATCGCCCAGGTGGAGCGGAAAGCCGGCCGTGAAACGGAAGTCGCCGAGCCGGACATCGCACCGGGACATGAAGGGCGCCCCGGTCGCCCGCACCTGGTCGATCACGCCCAGCCGGTTCAGGAACGCCAGTGAGTCTGCTTGCATGACGTGCGACGACAGGGTTGGGCGGGGGAATGTCACCTGCTCCAGGACGGCCACCTTCAGGCCGCGGCGGGCAAGCAGCGCGCCCAGCGGCGAACCGGCGCACCTCGCTCCCACGACAACCACATCAAACCGCTCGGTCATCTTGGTGCCTCTCTCGCTGCGTTGCGGTCAACCGGCGCCGCACCAGCCGCAGCACCGCCTGTTGCTGGTCATGGAGAAAGAAGTGGCCGCCCGGGAACACATGGGTCTCGAACCCGGCCCCGGCCTGGCCGGCCCAGGCGGAGACACCGCCGGCCGGGGCCGCCGGGTCACGGTCGCCGGCCAGCGCCGTCATCGTGACCGGCAGCGACGGCCCTGGCTGGAACTGGTAGCTGGCGGCGAGTTCGAGGTCGGCCCGCAGCAGCGGCACGAAGTGTTCCATCAGTTCTGGTACCGCCCGCACGGCGGCTGGGATCCCGCCGTAGCACCGGTCGACGTAACTGATCAGCTCGTCGTCGGTGGGCGGGACGGCGGACGGCTCCCGCCGGCCGGGCGCGGCCCGTCCCGAGACGAACAGGTGGGTGGGCGGGACGCCGGCCACGGTCAGGCAACGCGCCACCTCGAACGCGACCAGCGCGCCGAGGCTGTGCCCGAACAGCGCGTACGGTGGTGGCGTCTCAGCCGCGATCGCCGCCGCGAAGCTGGCCACCAGTTGGTCCCAGCCGCGGGCCGGTGGTTCGCCGCGGCGCCGGCCCCGGCCTGGCATGGTCGCGTTCCACAGCTCGATGTGGGGGGCTAGCCCGGCGGGCCAGCCGCGGTAGGCGGTCGGCCCGCCACCGGCGTGGGGGAAACACACCAGCCGTATCGCCTCCGGGTGCACCACCGCCTCCGGATGCGGCACCGCGCGGGCCACGATCCGCGACGCGGTGGTGCGGGGGACGCTGACGTTCATGCCCCGCGCCCGAGCGGTGCCCGGCCGCTGCCGGTTCCGGGCCGGCTCCCATCGGCCGCGAAGCCGCCGGCCAGCCGCTGGGCGATGTCTTCAACGGTGCCCCCCGCCAACAGCGCCTGCAGCGGCACTGTCACCAGGAAGTCGCGCTCGATCTGGTTCTTCAACTCAACGATCATCAGGGAGCTCATGGCCAGCTCCTCGAGCTGGGCATCGCGGCCAATCCCGGCGGGGTCGCTCAGGTCGAGCGCGTCGGCGACGCGCCGCTGGAGGTAGGCGATCGTCGCCTCGACCTCGACCTCGACCTCGACCTCGACCGGGGCCGGGGCCGGGGCCGCATCGCGGCCCGCGACGGCGGCCGGTGCCGACGCGGCCACGGCCGGCGGGGTGCCACCGTGGACGTCGAGCCAGTGCCGCCTGCGCTGCCAGGGGTACAGGGGCAGGTTCACCCGGCGGGCCGGTCGCCCCACCACAGCGTCCCAGCGCACATCGAGCCCAGCCTGGTAGAGGCCGGCCACCGAGCGGTGCAGGGATTCGCGGGCCGGCCGGTCGCGGCGCAGACTGCCCACGGCAACGTGGGGGGCACCGATGGCCTCCAGCGTGGTGCCAATATCGTGCAGCAGCACCGGATGGGCACCGAGCTCGACGAACACGGTCACGCCGTCGCGGGCAAGGGCTTCCAGCGCCGGCTGGAACCGGACCGCGTCGCCCAGGTTGCGGGCCCAGTGTTCGCCGTCGAGGTCACCGCCCCGCATCCGCCTGCCGGTGACGGTCGAGTACAGCGCCGGGCCATCAGCGTCATGCCCGGCCGGTGCCGCGGTGGTGAGGGCGCCCGCGGCCGCGGCCAGCAACGGGCTGTGGAAGCCGTAATCCACCCGCAGCGGCCGGGTCGCGGCACCGAGGGCCCGCGCGCGGTCGGTGACCCGTTCGACCGCCGCCCGCTCGCCGGACACAACGGTCGAACGGGGCGCGTTGACCGCGGCTACCGAGACCAGCCCGCCGTCGGTCGCGACG
>NZ_CAKJTL010000103.1:0-1708 GCF_917627385.1 Protofrankia sp. CiT1 | reverse complement strand
CGTGGGCTCGGCGCACCAGCAGGCCCAACGCCTCGTCGCGCTCGAGCGCGCCGGCCAGCCGGGCTGCGATGATCTCGCCCATGCTGTGCCCGGCCACGGCGTGCGGTTCGACGCCCCACGCCCGCCACTGGGCGGCCAGCCCGAGCGCGAGCACCCCGATCGTGACCTGGGCGACCTCGGTCCGGTGCAAGCGGGCCTGCTCCTCGGGCGCGGTCAGCTCGGCCAGCGCCGACCACCCGGTCAGGCCGCGGATCAGCGGGTCGCAGGCCTCGACCTCGGCCCGCACCACCGGGTAAGCGGCCAGCACGCCGCGCCCCATGCCCGGCCACTGCGAGCCCTGGCCCGAGACGATGAACGCGAGCCGGCGCTCGCCCAGGTCACGGGGCCGGACCCGGTCCACCGGCGCGTCGCGCAGCCGGGCGGCCAGCCCGGCCCCACCAGCGGCCTCGATGGCCAGCCGATGGCTGTGGTGGGTGCGGCCGACGGCGGCGGAGGCACAGATCGCGACGGCCTCGCCGTCCCCGGCCGCGGCCAGCCGGTCGGCGAACCGGCTGGCGAGCGTGGCCAGCGCCCCGGGGCTGCGGGCGGACAGCGGCAACAGCAGCCGGTCCGCCGGTTCCAGCGGCTGGCTCGGCCCGGGGGCCGCAACCGGCGGCGCCTCAAGCACCACGTGGGCGTTGGCCCCACCGAAGCCGAAGGAGCTGACCGCGGCCAACGGCCGTGGCCCGTCCGGCTCCGCCGGCAATGGGCAAGGCGCGGTCGGTACGGTCAGCCGGGTGCCGTCCAGGTCGATCTCGGGGTTGATGCGGGTGAGATGCAGGTGAGGCGGCACCTGCCCGCGCTCCAGTACCAACATCGCCTTCAGGAGCCCCATCACGCCGGCCGCCGCCTCCTGGTGGCCGAAGTTGGTCTTCACCGAGCCGACGGCGCACGGCCGCTGTCCCGGGCCGTAGACCTCCCGCAGGGCCTCGGCCTCAATCGGGTCACCAAGCCGGGTGCCGGTGCCGTGGGCCTCCACGTACACCACGTCGGACGGGTCCGCGTCACCGTCGGCCAGCGCCCGGCGCATCAGCTCGACCTGCGCGCGGGGGCTGGGTGCCGTCAGCCCGTTCGCGTGGCCGTTGTGGTTGGCGGCCGTGCCCCGGATCAACGCCCGCACCGCGCGCCCGTCGGACTGGGCGTCGCAGGCCCGCTGCAACAGCAGGATCCCGCAGCCCTCGGCCCGCACAATCCCCTCGGCGCCGGCGTCGAAGGTCCGGCACCGCCCGCCCGGAGCCAGTGGCAGCACCTTCTCGGTCATCCTGGTCGCGGCCTCGGACAAGATCACGTTGACCCCGCCGACCAGCGCGTAGTCGCAGTCGTGTGCCCGCAACGCCCGGCAGGCCACGTGGACCGCGATCAGCGACGACGAGCACGCCGTGTCGACCGCGAGGCTCGGTCCCCGCAGATCGAGCAGGTAGGACAGCCGGTTCGCGGCGACGCTGTGCGCGCCGCCCGGGGCCGTGTACGCGGTGACCTCGGCCTGCCCGGACAGCTGCAGGTTCAGGTAGTCGGCGCCGTAAAGGCCCAGGAAGACGCCGGTCGGACGCTCGCGCAGCCGCTCGGCGGGCAGCCCGGCGTCCTCGATGGACTCCCACGCCGCCTCCAGTACCAGCCGCTGCTGGGGGTCCAAGTGGGCGGCTTCGGTCGCGGTCATGCCAAAGAACTC
>NZ_CAKJTL010000102.1:7328-23857 GCF_917627385.1 Protofrankia sp. CiT1 | reverse complement strand
CCCACCACCAACCCGACCAAGCGCCATCGCCAACGGCGATGACGCGCCCCCCGGACAACCGCCCGCCATAGAGCCCGGGGTCCCCGGATCGCGGCGGAGCCGCTATCCACCACCACCAACCCGATCAAGCGTCATCGCCAACGGCGATGACGCGCCCCCCGGACAACCGCCCGCCATAGAGCCCGGGGTCCCCGGATCGCGGCGGAGCCGCTATCCGGGGGAGGCCGTAGCATCGCACACATGGCCGATCAGCCGGACCAGGTCCATCGTGTCACTCCCCCTGCCGCGGGCAACGGCAGCGGTGGTGACCAGCCCCGTCACGCACCCGGTCTGCTCATCGGGCGGGTCCGCGGCGTACCGGTGTACCTGTCTCCGTTGGCGCTCGTGTTCGCCGTCATCATCTGCTGGCTGCTGATCGGTCCCAATCGGGACCGATTGCCGGATGTCGCCGACAGCCGCCTGTATCTGTTGGCCGCTCTCACCGCGACCGGATTCGTCGCCTCGCTGGTCATCCATGAGCTCGGCCATTGCCTCATGGCACTGGGGTTCGGTCTCGGCGTCCGGGCGGTGACCGTGCACGGATTCGCCGGGTTCACCGAGATATCGCCGGAGCCTCAGACACCGGTCCGTGAATTCCTGGTGGCCGGTGCGGGTCCAGCCACCAACGGTCTGCTCGCGGGTGTGGGTTTTGCCCTGCTGACGGTGGTGGACAGCGGTACGCAGCCCGGTGTCGTCATCCTTGACCTTACCGTGACCAATCTTGCCCTCTGCGTGTTGAACCTCGCGCCCGGCCTGCCCTTGGACGGAGGCCGGCTGGTCGTGGCCGCCGTCTGGGGCGCCACCAAGAACAAGCTCCAAGGCATCCGGGTCGGTGCCTACGGCGGTTTCCTGGTCGCCGTCCTGCTGGCGCTGTGGGGCCTGTTCGCCCCCGGTAGCGACTTCGGCGGTGTCTACCTGCTCGGTGTGAGCGCGTTCATCGCGGCTGGGGCGTATCAGCTGTTGCGGCAGGCTCAGATCCACATGCGCCTGCCAGGGGTATCCGCCGGTCGGCTCGCGCGTCGCACGCTGCCGGTGGAGGGTGCCGTGCCACTCGCCGAGGCGCTGCGGCGGGCGCGTGAGCTCGGCGCGAGCGCGGTGGCTGTCGTCGGCTCCGACGGGACACCGCTCAAGGTCATGAACGGGTCGGCCGTGGACGCCCTGCCCGAGCATCGCCGGCCGTGGATGACCGTGGACGAGGTGAGCCGAACGCTCGAGCCCGGCATGGTGCTCGACGCTGAGCTGGAAGGTGAGGATCTGTTGGCAGCCGTGCGGGGCACACCGGCGTCCGAATACCTGGTGACGCAGGGCGGCCGCCCGGTCGGCATCCTCGCCATGGTCGATCTGGTCGCTCGCATCGACCCAGCGGGCGCTGCCCGGTCGGCGGTCCGCTCGTGAACCGGCCGCCGACCGGTGCGGCGCACCGCCGCGGCGCCTTCACCAAGGGCGACCGGGTGCAGCTGACCGACCCCAAGGGGCGGCGCCACACCGTCCTGCTCGAGCCCGGCCGCCAGTTCCACACCCACTCCGGCGCTATCGAGCACGACGACCTGATCGGCCGGGACGACGGCGTGGTCGTGACAAGCACCGGCGGGACACCGTACCTGGCGCTGCGTCCGCTGCTGACCGACTTCGTCCTGTCGATGCCGCGCGGCGCCGCCGTGGTCTACCCCAAGGACGCCGCGCAGATCGTGGCGTACGCCGACCTCTTCCCAGGCGCGCGGGTGCTGGAGGCCGGGGTGGGTTCGGGCGCGTTGTCCTGCTCGTTGCTGCGGGCGGTCGGCGATACCGGGCGGCTGGTCTCCTACGAACGGCGGCCCGACTTCGCCGAGATCGCCCAGAAGAACATCGAGGCCTTCTTCGGCGGGCCGCATCCCGCCCACACGCTGCGGGTGGGGGATCTGGCCGAGGCGACCGAGCGCGACATGGACCGGGCGGTGCTGGACATGCTGGCCCCGTGGGAGGTGCTGGACGCGGTGAGCGCCGCGCTGGTGCCGGGCGGGGTCGTCTGCGTCTATGTGGCCACCACCACCCAGCTCGCGCGGGTGGTCGAGGCACTGCGCGAGTACGGCACGTTCGCCGAACCGGCGGCGTGGGAATCGATGATGCGCACCTGGCATGTGGATGGGCTGGCCGTACGCCCGGACCACCGGATGGTCGGTCACACCGGCTTCCTCGTGACAGCCCGGCGGCTCGCGGACGGGGTCACCCCGCCACCGCGGCGACGGCGCCCGGCGAAGGGCGCACGGCCCGACGTGACCGAGCAGACGTCCCCAACGCCCGGTTCCGCGCTGTCGGATTCCCGACAGGGGGCAGAATCGGTCGTACGTTGATCCGCGCTACGGCTCCCCGCCGGGGAGCCGTAGCGCGACAGCGCGTTGCGAAACAGACGGTTCAGCTGCCCGGCCCGGCCTCGAGGGTGCCGTCGGGACGCTGCACGTAGATGCAGTTGCCCGGGCAGTCGTCCGCAGCCGCGACCACATCGCCTACCAGTGGCAGTGGTATCGGTACCGATTCACCGGGTTTCGTGCGCAGCAGCCCGTCCGGCCCCTTCACGTACGCCAGCCCGTCAACATCGAACTCGAAGACGGTCGGAGCAAACTGGACGCAGAGTCCGTCTCCGGTACAGGCGTCCTGGTCGATGCGTACCCGCAACGCCGGCGGTGTTGTTGGTCCGGTGAGATTCCTGGGCGTTGCCACAGAGCTCCGATCTTCTGTCACCATGGCACCGTAACTCGCTGTTTACGGCAAAGCAGGCTCGTAGTCGTCAGACAGGCGTGCCAGCGGCGGTCACAACGGTAGTGTTGGGTGCGTCCCGGTCAGCACGGGGGAGGTGGAGGCGCGGTGTCCGGTCCCCGTTCGGGCTCTGGCTCCGGTGGGAGCTCGGGTCGTCCAGGTGATGGAGATTCACGAGCGTCGGCATACGAGAAGGAAGTGCACGAGCTCACAACTCAGGTCGCCTTCCTTGAGGAGGAGGTGGCCATGCTGCGGCGGAGACTCAACGAATCCCCGCGGCAGGTCCGTGCCCTTGAGGAACGATTGGCTGAGACACAGGCGGATCTCGTCGGTGTCAGCGGGCAGAACGACAAGCTCGTGGCCACGCTGCGCGAAGCTCGCGACCAGATCATCGCGCTGAAGGAAGAAGTCGACCGGCTCGCCCAGCCGCCGAGCGGCTATGGGATCTTCATCGGGTCGTACGACGACGGCACGGTCGATGTGTTCACCCAGGGCCGCAAGTTGCGGGTGACGGTGTCACCGAACGTTGGCGTGGTCGATCTGAGCCCCGGGCAGGAGGTCATGCTCAACGAGGCCCTCAACGTCGTCGACGCACGCGCGTTCGAACGCCACGGTGAGATCGTCCTGCTCAAGGAGATCCTTGAGAGCGGCGATCGAGCTCTGGTCATCGGCCACACCGACGAGGAGCGCGTGGTCATGCTCGCCCAGCCGCTGCTGGACGGACGGCTGCGGGCCGGTGACTCGCTGCTGGTCGAGACCCGGTCAGGGTACGCCTTCGAGCGCATCCCCAAGTCCGAGGTGGAGGAGCTGGTTCTCGAAGAGGTCCCGGATATCGGCTACGAACAGATCGGCGGCCTCAAGGGCCAGATCGAGTCGATCCGTGACGCCGTCGAGCTGCCGTTCCTCTACAAGGATCTCTTCCTTGAACACAAACTGAAGCCGCCGAAGGGCGTCCTGCTGTATGGCCCGCCCGGCTGCGGCAAGACGCTCATCGCCAAGGCGGTGGCGAACTCGCTCGCGAAGAAGGTCGAGGCACAGACCGGCCAGGGCAGCGGACGGGCGTTCTTCCTGAACATCAAGGGCCCGGAACTGCTGAACAAGTACGTGGGCGAGACCGAACGGCAGATCCGGCTCGTGTTCCAGCGGGCGCGCGAGAAGGCGTCCGAGGGCATGCCCGTGATCGTGTTCTTCGACGAGATGGACTCGATCTTCCGGACCCGCGGGTCAGGAGTGTCCTCGGATGTCGAGAACACGATCGTTCCGCAGCTGCTCAGTGAGATCGACGGCGTCGAGCAGCTGGAGAACGTGATCGTGATTGGCGCGTCCAACCGCGAGGACATGATCGATCCGGCGATCCTGCGGCCGGGGCGGCTGGACGTGAAGATCAAGGTCGAACGCCCGGACGCCGAAGCGGCCAAGGACATCTTCGCCAAGTACGTGACGCCGGATCTCCCATTGCATCCGGAGGATCTCACCGAGCACGGTGACAGCCGGGAGGCGACCTGCCAAGGGATGATCCAGCGGGTTGTCGAACGGATGTACGCCGAGACGGAGGAGAACCGCTTCCTCGAGGTCACCTACGCCAACGGCGACAAGGAGGTCCTGTATTTCAAGGACTTCAACTCCGGCGCGATGATCGAAAACATCGTCGCCCGTGCCAAGAAGATGGCCGTCAAACAGCTCATCGAGGGAGGCGTGAAGGGGCTGCGCATGCAGCACCTGCTCAATGCCTGCATCGACGAGTTCAAGGAGAACGAGGACCTGCCCAACACGACCAACCCGGACGACTGGGCGCGTATCTCCGGCAAGAAGGGCGAGCGGATCGTCTACATCCGCACGCTCATCACCGGCACCAAGGGCACCGAAGCCGGCCGGTCCATCGACACGATCGCCAACACGGGCCAGTATCTGTAACCGATATCTGTAACCGATGTTCGCGGTGGAAGCCCGGACACCGGGTGACAAGGCGCTGTACCGGTGGTGGGCAGGGCGGGATCTCCCGCCCTGCCCACCCCGCTGTTCTCCGCTGCCTCCGTCTCGTGACGCGCCCCCAGCCTCGCTTCTTGATCTACATTTCCTGTTGCCGGAGCCGCTCAACGCTCCCTCGCCAGCCGCGGCCCTCAGCCACATCACATCGCATCGCGCAGACCATGATTTTTACGTCCGCCCCTGATCGGTTATGTGCCTGGGGCAGGGCTGTCAACGGCTCGTATGTCGTTGGCAGCGTGCCGCTCGGCCTGTTTTCGGAGATCCGCCAGACAGTCACGCACAGTCAGCCATCGAATCCAGGTCTCGGTACGGCCGCAAAACACCTACGCTGAGAGTGTGAGCGTTCGCCGGATCATGGGAGCCGAGACCGAGTACGGCGTGTCGGTGCCCGGTCAGCCAACCACCAACCAGATGCTTGCCTCGTCGTTGGTGGTCAACTCCTACGCCAGCCGACAGGCAACCGGCACGAGCCGGGCCCGGTGGGACTTCGAGGAGGAGTCACCGCTGCGCGACGCACGCGGCTTCGAGCTCCCCCGCGAGCCCGTGGCCGATCCGTCGGCTCCCGCCAACGAGGACGACCTGGGGCTCGCCAACGTCATCCTCACCAACGGCGCGCGCCTCTACGTCGACCACGCCCACCCCGAGTACTCCACCCCCGAGGTGACGAACCCGCGCGACGCGGTGCTGTGGGACAAGGCCGGGGAGCGGGTCATGGCCGAGGCCGCGCGGCGGGCGCTGTCCGTCCCGGGCACGATGCCGGTGCACCTGTACAAGAACAACACGGACAACAAGGGCGTCTCCTACGGCTGCCACGAGAACTACCTCATGGCCCGCTCCACACCGTTCGCCAACATCGTCCGCCACCTCGTGCCCTTCTTCGTTTCCAGGCAGGTCGTGTGTGGCGCCGGCCGGGTCGGCATCGGCGTGGACGGCCGTGAGGCCGGTTTCCAGCTGAGCCAGCGGGCCGATTTCTTCGAGGTCGAGGTCGGGCTGGAGACAACCCTGAAGCGTCCGATCATCAACACCCGGGACGAGCCGCATGCGGACCCGGAGAAGTACCGCCGGCTCCATGTGATCATCGGCGACGCGAACATGAGCGAGATCTCGACCTACCTCAAGATCGGAACTACCTCGCTTGTCCTCGCGATGATCGAAAGTTCCTGGCTGGATGTCGACCTGACCGTCGACAACCCCGTGGCCGGCCTGCGGGCGGTCTCCCACGACCCGTCCCTACGCCACCTGCTGACCCTCGGGGACGGCCGGAAGATGACCGCCGTCCAGCTGCAGATGGAGTACCTGGAGCAGGCCCGCAAGTACGTCGAGGACCGCTTCGGCACCGACCTGGACGCCCAGACCGCGGACGTGCTGGCACGCTGGGAATCAGTCCTGGTCCGTCTTGAGGACGACCCGATGAGCTGCTCCCGGGAGCTGGACTGGGTCGCCAAGCTCGCCATCCTGGAAGGCTACCGGGCCCGCGACGGTGTCGACTGGGACGCTCCGCGCCTGCAGCTGGTCGACCTGCAGTACTCCGACGTCCGGCCCGACAAGGGCCTCTACAACCGCCTGGCCGCCCGCGGGCGGGTCGACCTGCTGCTTGACGAGAACGAGATCGTCCGTGCCATGACCGAGCCCCCGCACGACACCCGGGCGTTCTTCCGCGGCCGCTGCCTGGCGCTGTATCCCCAGCAGGTCGCCGCCGCCTCCTGGGACTCGGTCATTTTCGATGTCGGGCGTGACTCCCTGCAACGGGTACCCACCCTGGAGCCGCTGCGCGGAACCCGGGCGCACGTGGGCGAGCTGCTGGCCCGCTGCCCGACCGCGCTGGACCTCGTGGACGCACTCGCCAAGGGCTGACCCACGGCCGCGGCCTCGCGGCCTCGCGGAAGCATCGGCAACCGGTCATATCCCGACATGGGAGAGTGCGCCTGCGCGCGCCGGCGTGGGAGGTGGCCAGCGGCGTATTGCGCCGTGGGCGGACGTCGCGACGTGCGGGCCGGATCGTGATGAAGTGGTGCTCTGACGTGGCCCCGTGCACTCCTCGACGTCGCTGCCGCCAGGGCGAGGTTGACGGCGGCGCCCGCGAGCGGTTCAGGATGGCGGAGCCCGGGGATAGTGTCGCTTCATCACGATCGAAGGAGGTCTCATGCCTACCAAGGACACCGGCGGCGGTCAGCAGCGCTCGGGGCGCAAGGCGGACCAGAGCGACGAGGTCGAGGTCGAGGAGTCCAGCGCCAGCGACCTCAAGGAAAGGCACGAGAAGCTGTCCGAGGATGTTGATTCCCTGCTCGACGAGATCGACGACGTACTCGAGGAGAACGCCGAGGAATTCGTGAAGGGCTACGTACAAAAAGGGGGGGAGTAAGAGCGTGTGTGAGATCGGGCTTTCGATCAGTGAGCCCCGTCCAGGCGCCCCCGGGCAAGGCGGAAGGCCGAAGCGATACCGGATGAGTTGTCTCGGTGTGGCCGACAACGCGGTCAGGGGGCGCCTGGACGCGGCGAGCCGGAATGACGATCTCACACACGCTCTCAGAGGCTCCGGCAACCGGGCCCGGCTCGCGCCGCCTGGTCGGCGCCTCGCGTCATCGCTGCCCGTCCGTTGCCGCGCGATGCACGGGTACGGCTCGTCGGTCGCCACCCACCATCTCCGGTGAGTCTCCGCGCCGCTTCGCGACCCATCCACCCGGACACCGCTTCCTGATCGAACGGCCTCCTGCCGGAGCCCGCAAGCGACACCTGTTTTCTGATCACAGCAGGCCGCACGGGAATGAGCTTGCCGACATGCCGGCTCCGACGCTGGCTGGATCAAGTGACATCGTGTGCGGCAACGGCACCGTTGGTCTCGGGAACCTCACCGACGACCGGCGACCGCCGGCCCAGGCAATCAACTATCTGAAGGGGGATTTGTGGCTGATCCAGCGGGAGTCGCGGGGCGTCTACCGTCTGTGTTCATGACACCGGGAACGTCGTCGTTCACCGAGTTCCTGGCCACGGCCGCGCCCGATCTGCTCCCGGGCGCGCGCGAGCGGCTGCCGGTCGCCGCCACCGAGGTGGCCCACGGCACGACGATCGTGGCGGTGGCGTTTCCCGGCGGCGTGATCATGGCCGGTGACCGCCGCGCGACCATGGGCAATGTGATCGCACAACGTGACGTCGAAAAAGTGTTTCACGCCGACGAGTACTCCTGCGTCGGGTACGCGGGCACGGCCGGGATCGGCGCGGACCTCGTCCGCCTGTACCAGGTCGAGCTCGAGCACTACGAGAAGATCGAGGGTTCGACCCTCAGCCTGGACGCCAAGGCCAACCGCTTGTCATTCATGATCAAAAACAACCTTGGGATGGCTCTGCAGGGACTCGCGGTCGTCCCGTTGTATGCCGGTTACGACCTCGACACCGGCAAAGGGAGGATCTTTTCCTACGACATCACCGGGTCTCGGGCCGAGGACAGCTCCTTCCAGGCCATCGGATCGGGCTCGGTGTTTGCCCGCGGCGCGCTCAAAAAACTCGTCCGGGCGGACCTGACCGCGACGGAGGCGGTGCGGGTCTGTGTCGAGGCCCTGTACGACGCCGCCGACGACGATTCCGCGACCGGCGGTCCCGACCTCGTCCGCCGTCTCTACCCGGTGGTCGCCTCGGTTACCGCGGACGGCTTCCGCCGCTTCCTCGATGACGAGGTGGGCGCTGTCGTCGAGGCCGTCGTCGCTGACCGCATGACGAACCCGGGAGGCTGACATGACCATGCCCTTTGGCTACGCCAGCCCAGAACAGCTCGTCCGGGACAAGTCCGAGTACGCCCGCAAGGGCATCGCCCGCGGCCGTAGTGTCGTGGTGCTGACCTACACCGACGGCATCCTGTTCGTCGCCGAGAACCCCTCGTCGACCCTTCACAAGATCAGCGAAATCTACGACCGGATCGCGTTCGCCGCGGTCGGCAAGTACAACGAGTTCGAGAACCTGCGGACTGCCGGCGTGCGCATGATGGACGTCCGCGGCTACATGTACGACCGCCGCGACGTGACTGGGCGAGCGCTTGCCAACTGGTACGCCCAGACGCTCGGCACCCTGTTCACCGACAGCATCAAGCCGTACGAGGTGGAGATCGTGGTCGCGGAGGTCGGTGAGCGGGCCGAGGACGACCAGATCTACCGGCTCACCTACGACGGGTCGATCGCGGACGAACGTGGATTCGTGGCCATCGGCGGGCAGTCCGAGCAGGTCAGCGCATCCCTGAAGGAACATCACGCGGACGGCCAGCCGCTTGCCACCGCGCTGAGAGCAGCCGTGAACGCGCTGCGGGCCGGCACGCCCGCGGGCGGTAACGGCGACCGCGCCCTGTCCTCGGCAAACCTTGAAGTGGCCATGCTCGACCGCACCCGCAATCGCCGGCTGTTCAAGCGCATCTCCGGCACGCAGCTCGACGTCCTGCTCGCCGAAACCGCGGACAAGGACGACCGCTAGGACGGGTTCTGAAAGCCGCCCCACAAAATCGATCATATTGCGGCACACCGACAGGCCATCGCGTACGCCTGGCCTGTCGGCACCGGTCGGTCCGCGATGCCGGGCTTGCGCAGCACGCGCTGCTGCCCGGCTCACCGACAACAGCCAATACGGCCAATACGGCTGATAGCGGCGATGATCTGGGACGTGGCCCGCGGGGCGGCGGGCAACGGGGTTCCCAGCCAGCGCGAAGCGGTGGCTGGAATACGGCGAGCAGCGGTGCAGGCGGCTCGGCGCAGGGGCGGGTGTGCCCGCACCGCCGCCGGCGCTCCCAGCGCTATCCCGGGGCCACCTGGCTACGGAGCCAGCTCAGCGTCCTGCGCCAGGCGTCCCGGGCCGCCTCGGGCCGGTAGACCTCCGCACGGTCGTCGCTATGGAAGGCATGTCCCGCGCCCGGATAAACGATCAAATCGGTCGGTACCGCTGACGTCGTGGCCGCCGCCCGCAGCGCCTCGATCTCCGCCCGGCTGATCAGCGCGTCGTCCTCACCGTAGAGACCGAGCCACGGCGTGCGCAGCGAGGGGGCGCTCTCCACCAGGGGCGCGCACCCCTCCCAGTACGGCGTGCTCACGCCGCCGCCGTAGAACGACACGGCCGCGCCCATGCTGTGACGGGCGGCGGTGCCCAGCGCCACCGTCCCGCCCATACAGAAACCGATCACCGCTGTCCGCTCAGGGCCAAAGCCGTTGTGCGCGAGATGGGCCAGGCAGGCGTCGATGTCCGCCGCGATGGCCGGGCCGGTCAGGGTACCCATCCGCGCGACCGCGGTAGGCCAGCCACCCGCCGGCTCGACCTCGGCGAAGCCGTCCCGGTGGTAGAGGTGCGGTGCCACGGCGAGCCAGCCGGCCTGGGCCAGCCGCGCGCAGACCGAGGTGAGGTAGGGCGTGATGCCCCGAGCGTCGTGAACCACGATGACCCCGCCGTACGGTGGGTCGTCCGCGGCCGGCGCCACCACCGTGGCGGGAACAGCGCCGCCCAGCGTCGCGACAGTCCGCAACTGGCCGTTCTCCGACTGATTGATCTCCGACTGGTTGATCTCCGACGTCATGTCCGCCATCCTGCCCACGGCCGGCCCATTCGAACATAGCGGGCGACCGACGGCTCCTGGGCTGACTACGCACAGTTCCCGCATACCGCCGCCACGACGACGAAAGTACCGGTGCGGGGCGTCCGGCCACACCGCGGCGCGCGCGAAGCATAGGGTCATCGGTGTGGATCGCCGCATCTTCGGCTTGGAGAACGAGTACGGCGTCACCTGTGTCTTCCGTGGGCAGCGCAGGCTGTCTCCGGACGAGGTGGCGCGGTACCTGTTCCGGCGGGTCGTGTCCTGGGGCCGCAGCAGCAACGTCTTCCTGAAGAACGGTGCCCGGCTCTATCTCGATGTCGGCAGCCATCCCGAGTACGCCACCCCCGAGTGCGACTCCGTTCCCGATCTCGTCACCCATGACAAGGCCGGCGAGCGCATCCTGGAAGGGCTGCTGGTCGAGGCGGAACGACGCCTGCGCGAAGAGGGCATCGCCGGGGACATCCATCTGTTCAAGAACAACACCGACTCGGCCGGGAACAGCTACGGCTGCCATGAGAACTACCTCGTCGGCCGGCACGGCGAGTTCAGCCGGCTCGCGGACGTCCTGGTGCCGTTCCTGGTGAGCAGACAGATCCTGTGCGGGGCGGGCAAGGTGCTGCAGACCCCTCGCGGCGCCGTGTACTGCATCTCGCAGCGCGCCGAGCACATCTGGGAGTCGGTGTCCTCGGCGACGACCCGATCCCGCCCGATCATCAACACTCGGGACGAGCCGCACGCGGACGCCGAGCGTTTCCGGCGCCTGCACGTGATTGTCGGCGACTCCAACATGAGCGAGACCACCACCTTGCTCAAACTCGGCTCGACCGATCTCGTCCTGCGCATGATCGAGGCTGGTGTGGTGCTACGGGACATGTCCCTGGAGAACCCGATCCGGGCGATCCGGGAAGTCAGTCATGACATGACCTGCCAGCGTAAGATCAAACTGGCGAGCGGGCGCGAGGCCAGCGCTCTGGAGATCCAGCGTGAGTACTTCAGCAAAGCGGTCGAGTTCATCGAGCGCCGGGGCGGGGACGCGATCGCCAAACGTGTCCTGGACCTGTGGGGCAGAACGCTTCTCGCGATCGAGACCGACGATCTGGAGCTGGTCGCCCGCGAGATCGACTGGGTGACGAAGTACGTGCTGATCGACCGGTTCCGGCACCGGCACAGCCTGTCCCTGGCCTCACCCCGGATCGCCGAGCTGGACCTGAAATACCATGACATCCACCGTCAGCGGGGCCTGTACTACCGGATGGAGCGGGCCGGGCTGGTGGAGCGGGTCAGTCGTGACCTTGATATTTTCGAGGCGAAGTCCATCCCGCCGCAGACTACCCGGGCGCGGCTGCGTGGTGAGTTCATCAAGCGTGCGCAGGAGAAACGGCGCGACTTCACCGTCGACTGGGTGCACCTCAAGCTGAACGACCAGGCTCAGCGCACGGTGCTGTGCAAGGATCCGTTCCGTTCCGTCGACGACCGAGTCGACAAGCTCATCGCCAGCATGTGAGGACCACCCGCCTGTGACCGACCTTCGCCGCCCCGTCAAGGGCGTCCAGCTCTCCCTCTCCCGGGCCTTCGGCGGACCGGGAGAAGCGCCGATCACGCCTGCCGCGGCCAGGTGCCTGTCCGCCGCGCTGTCAGCGGTTCTGCTTGCCTGCGCACTCGCCGCCTGCGGCAGCTCCACCGCGCCCGACGGGACCAAGGCCGCGCCGGTACGGCTGGCGGACACCCTCGGCCCCGCCGCCAGCGGCGTGGGGCTGCCCGCGGTCACCGGCGCGACCGACCTCAAGGCCAAGCCGACGATCGCGGCCGGGTCCGGTACACCCGGTACCAAGCTGCTGACCAGGGATCTCGTGGTCGGTACCGGAGCGGCTGCCACCACGCAGAGCACGGTCTCGGTGCAGTACGTCGGAACGCTGTGGACCACCGGTGAGGAGTTCGACTCCAGCTGGAGCCGCGGACAGGCCGCGATCTTCCCGCTGAGCGGTGTCATCCCAGGCTTCCAGCAGGGCATCGCCGGCATGAAGACCGGCGGCCGCCGGGAAATCGTGATCCCGCCGGACCTCGGCTACGGCTCAACGGCCCAGGGGCCGATTCCCGGCGGCTCGACCCTCGTCTTCGTCGTGGACCTGGTCGGGCTGCAGGCGACGGATCGCTGACGCAGGGCGACTGGCCAGCGGGGATGCCGCATCGCGGGGAAGGGCTGAGGTGCGCACTGCGTGTCAGCGCTTCCCCGCGATACCGCATCCTTGTCGCCGGCCGCTCTCACCGGCCGCTCCTGAAGATCCAACGCGGATGGCCTAGCCTCATACGGTGTCCCGTCGGCGGTTGGAACGGCTGCTGAACCTTACGATGTGCCTGATGGCAACATCACGTTTTCTCACTGTGGCCGAAATCGGCGAACTCGTGGACGGTTTCGCCCCTGGCGAGACCGCCGAGGAGCAGGAGGCGTTCCGCCGGATGTTCGAGCGGGACAAGCAGTACCTACGCGACCTCGGCATCCCGCTGGAGACCGGATCGAACTCGTTCCTCAGCGATGACGTCGGGTACCGCATCCGGCGCAGCGACTACGCGCTGCCGGAGATATCCCTCGACCCGGACGAGGCGGCCGCCCTCGGGCTCGCCGCGCGGCTGTGGTCGAGCACGTCGCTGGCGGCCGCGAGCGCAAGCGCGCTACTCAAGCTCGCGGCCGGGGGCGCTCCCACGCTGCCCGGCCCGGACGGCCTGGAACCCCGCGTCGGCACGACCGAACCGGCGTTCGCGCCGTGCCTCGCGGCGGTCCAGGCCGGGCAGGCGATCCGCTTCCCCTACCGCAAACCGACGGAGACCGAACCGAGCGAACGCTGGGTCCAACCGTGGGGTGTGGTGTCCTGGCGGGGACGTTGGTACCTGGCCGGGCATGATCAGGACCGCGCCGCGGCCCGGGTGTTCCGGTTGTCACGGGTGACCGGCACCGTGCGCCCGGTCGGACCGCCCGGGGCGGTCCGGATGCCCGAAACCGTCGATCTGCGGGCGCTGGTGTCGGCGTCCGCGCCGCCGGAACGGACCCGCACCGCCGTACTGCGGATACGTCCGGGGACTGGCCACGCGCTGCGCCGGCACGCCCGTGTCCTGTCCGCGGCGACCGGGCAGGACACGGGCGTGCCGGGCATGACCGGGATGGACATCGTAGAGATTGACTACTCCGATATCGAGCGCATGGCCCGCTGGGTGGTGGGGTACGGCGATGACGTCCTGGTGGTACGGCCCCGGCAGCTGCGCACCGAGGTGGTGCGCCGGCTGACCGACGCGGCGTGGGCGCACACCGTACCGGGCGGCCAGGCTCCCCGGCCGTGCACGGAGCGGGCACCGACCGCGGGACCGGCAGCACCGTGAGCCCGTCGGCCGCCGAAGCCTCGACCGATCGACTGAGCCGGCTGCTCGCCCTGGTGCCATGGCTGCGGGCGCACCCGGGCGTCACCCTCGACGAAGCCGCCGCGACCTTCAGGATCAGCGTACGGCAGCTCCGGGACGATCTTGACCTGTTGTTCGTCTGCGGCCTGCCTGGCGGTGCGCCCGGCGACCTCATCGACCTGAGCTACTCCGCCGATCAGGTCACCGTTGTCGACCCGCAGACCCTTGACCGGCCGCTGCGGCTGTCGGCGGACGAAGCCATGGCGCTGGTTGTCGCGGCCCGCACCCTCGCCGAGGTGCCCGGGCTGTCCGCCCGCGACGCTCTCGACCGCGCGGTGGCGAAACTGGAGAAAGCGGTCGGGGCCCTGCCCGCGGAACGGGTCAGGGTCGAGCTCGATGCTCAGGACGAGGTCCTGCGCATCATCCAGGACGCTGTCGCCCGGAAGCGGCGGCTGCACCTTCGCTACCTGGTCTGGTCCCGCGACGAACTCACCGAACGTGATGTCGATCCGATGCGGGTACTGGCCCGTGACGGCCGCTGGTACCTGGAGGGCTGGTGCCATCGGTCGAAGGCGGTCCGGCTGTTCCGGCTGGACCGGATCGACGGTTCCCAGGGGGTCACCGTTCTCGACCTCCCGGCGGCGCCGCCGCCCACGGCGGCGCCGCGCGAGACCACGGGCAGCCTTTACCAGCCCGGGCCATACGATCTTCGGGCCGTGCTCGAACTGCATCCGGGAGCCCGCTGGGTTGCCGACTACTACCCGGTCGAGTCCCAGCGGGAGATCGGAGCCGGCTGCCTGCTGATCGAACTGCGGGTGTCGGAAACAGGCTGGTTACGCAGACTGGTGCTGGGTCTCGGGGACCAGGCACGGGTGGTGGAGCCGGCGGAGCTCGCGGCCGAGGTGCACGCTGTCGCTGTCCGTGCCTTGGCTGCCTACGGCCTCCAGCCCCGGCCGCGAGCGGGGTAGGTTGATCCCGTGCGTTGGCTGCTCATCGACTGTGCTCTTGTCCTGCTGGCCTGCGTTGCGCTTGGCGCGTTGGCGTATCGCCTGTTCAGCAGGGTGCGCCTGGTCACCAGTGAGGTCGGGAAGCTGCGGGACCGGCTGGCCGGCCTCACCGAGGAGACGGCCGCGTTGGCTGGACGGCTCGACGCCGCCGAGGCCAGCGCGAGACTCGGTGAGCGGGCATCGGCCGGGCCGGGCAGCCGGTCACGACACGACAGATCCTGGTTATGAGCCCGTCACGTGCATAACATCAGGCCGTTGTCTGACGAGGCCAGGCTAGCCGACGTAACATCAAGCCGACGTAGTATCAGGCGCGCACCGGTCGTTGGGACCGGACATCGAAGTGAAGGAGGCACGCCATGCCCAATCTCGGTACCCCCGAGCTTCTGATTATCGCGTTTGTGGTCATCCTGCTGTTCGGATCCAAGAAACTACCCGAGGCGGCACGCTCGGTCGGACGCTCACTTCGGATCTTCAAGGCCGAAACCAAGGGCCTCAGCCAGGATGATGAGAACCCCACCGTGACCGCGCCGCCGCAGGCCCAGCCGGCACCGGCACCACGGCCGATCGAGCCCGCCCCGGCGGTTGCGGCTGCGCAGCAGGCCACGGCTGGCGCGCCGTCGGTCAACGGCCACTCCGTCACGGCAGGCGACAGCGGCCTCCAGCGCTGACACATCCCTCACCCTCTCGTCCACGAGCAGGAGTCGCCGCCCGTGCCCCGGTTGCCCACACCGCGGCGGATCGTGCAGGCGGTGCAGTTCCGCCGTACCAGGACGGTCGAAGACAGCCGGATGTCGCTCACCGAGCACCTTCGTGAGCTGCGCGACCGGCTGGCGAAGGCGCTGATCGCGCTAGCCATCGCCACCGTGGTCTGCTTCATCTTCGAACCGCGTATTTTCGACCTCCTGAAGGAGCCGTACTGCTCGTTGCCGGCGAAGTCCCGTGCCGGTGGCGGAGAATGCCAGCTGTACTTCTTCGGCATCCTCGACGCTTTCATGATCCGATTGAAGATCTCGCTCATCGCCGGAGCCGTGGTCTCGGCCCCGGTCTGGCTCTACCAGCTCTGGTCGTTCATCACGCCAGGGCTGCACCGCAACGAGCGCCGCTGGTCACTGGCGTTCGTCAGCTCTTCCCTGGTGCTGTTCACCCTCGGTGGCTACTTCGCCTATCTGACCCTGAACAAGGGCCTCCAGCTGCTGCTCGGTTTCAGCGGAGACGGTCTCGTCAGCCTGCTCGACGTCAACAAGTACCTCTCCTACGTCATCGCGATGCTCATCGTGTTCGGGCTGTCGTTCGAGGTCCCGTTGCTGGTCGCGATGCTGAATCTGGCAGGCGTGGTTCCCACGCGGACATTGCGCGCGTGGCGCCGTCCCGAGATCTTCCTCGTGTTCGTGTTCGCCGCCGTGGTCACACCGAGCCAGGACCCGTTCACAATGATTGCTCTCGGCCTGCCCATGTGTCTGCTGTACGAGGTCGCGCTCATTATCGGCTGGGTCAATGACCGGCGCCGGGCCCGCCGTGGCGACACATCGCCGTACGCGGATCTCGATGACGACGAAGCTTCACCGCTCGACTTCGACGATCTCCCGCGGCCGGACGAGCGCTCCAGCGGTGGCGACCCGGTGGGAACCACCGTGGGCACCGGCAGTACACCGTCGAACGCGGCTCACCTCGACGTCACCTGAGCACCACCGCCCGCCCTCCGCTCCTCGCTCTGGCCGCTGGGCGGCCCCGGCCGCAGGGCGTTCGACCAGGGAGCGGCGTCCGGGTGGATGGATCGCGAGGCGCCGCCCTGGCGACGCGAGCCGGACGGT
>NZ_CAKJTL010000102.1:0-6952 GCF_917627385.1 Protofrankia sp. CiT1 | reverse complement strand
GGACCTTCTCCGCCGCACGATGCATCCGTCTGTCATCCGGCACCCCCGAACAACTTCCGGCGGCGACCACTAGCAACGTCGCGCCAGCGGTCCCGTACGCTGACGAGGTGTCCACCGCGCCCGCGGGCTCCCCAGGCCCCGAGGCCTTGCCTGAGACCTCCCCCAGCGCACTGGCCGATTTCGCGGGCAGGTATCCATTCGGCCTCGATTCTTTTCAGCGTGCGGCCTGCGACGCGCTCGAAGCGGGTGAAGGCGTCCTGGTTGCCGCTCCTACTGGTGCCGGCAAGACGATCGTCGGTGAGTTCGCGGCCCACCTCGCGCTCACGCGAGGCCAGCGTTGCTTCTACACCACACCGATCAAGGCATTGTCGAACCAGAAGTACACCGACTTCGTCGCCCGTCACGGAAGCGGCTCGGTCGGCCTGCTGACCGGCGACACCTCCCGTAACCCGGATGCGCCGGTGGTCGTCATGACCACCGAGGTCCTCCGGAACATGCTCTACGCGGAGCCCGCCGGCCTCGATCGTCTCGCCTTCGTCGTCATGGACGAGGTCCACTATCTCGCCGACCGCCAGCGGGGGGCCGTGTGGGAAGAAGTGATCATTCATCTTCCCCAGCGTGTCCGTCTGGTGTCGCTGTCCGCGACGGTAAGCAACGCGGAGGAGTTCGCCGACTGGCTGGTGACCGTGCGCGGGCACACCCGCGTGGTGGTCAGTGAGCACCGTCCGGTACCGCTGTGGCAGCACGTCCTAGCCGACCGGGAGATGCACGACCTGTTCGTCAACGGTGGTCCGCTGTCCGTGGACGACATCCTGCGAGCGCGGGCCGACGCGGTGACCGGGCCGTCGACGGAACCGGCCGCGCATTGGCGGATCAACCCGAGCCTGCTCCGACTCGCCCGGGAGGAGAACCGGCGTCCCGAGACGCCGCGCGCTCGGCCCGGCGGCGGCCCTGGCCGTGGCGGCGCGGGTCCGCCACCGCGCCGCCGGGCCTGGGTACCGAGCCGGCCCGACGTCATCAAGCACCTGGACCGGTCCGGGCTGCTGCCGGCGATAACCTTCGTGTTCAGCCGGGCCGGCTGCGATGCCGCGGTCGCCGCCTGTGTGCGCGCCGGTCTCCAGCTGACGACGCTGGATGAACGGAACAGCATCCGCCAGCATGTGCAAGCACGCACAGCCAGCATCCCTTCGGATGACCTCCGCATACTCGGCTACTGGGAGTGGCTGGACGGTCTGGAACGCGGGATCTCCGCACACCACGCCGGGATGCTGCCCACTTTCAAGGAAGTCGTCGAGGAACTGTTCGTCCGTGGTCTGGTGCGTGCCGTGTTCGCCACGGAGACCCTCGCGCTCGGTATCAACATGCCGGCGCGCACGGTCGTTCTGGAACGCCTCAGCAAGTTCAACGGCGAAAGCCGTGCCGACATCACCCCGGGGGAGTACACCCAGCTCACCGGGCGGGCAGGGCGGCGGGGTATCGACGTCGAGGGCCACGCGGTCGTGCTGTGGCAGCCTGGCTTCGACCCGGTCGCGCTCGCGGGGCTGGCGTCAACCCGTACGTATCCGCTGCGGTCGTCGTTCCGCCCGTCCTACAACATGGCGGTCAATCTCGTCGGTCGGCTCGGGCGGACCGAGGCCCGCGGTGTTCTTGAATCCTCCTTCGCCCAGTTCCAGGCCGACCGCGCGGTCGTCGGCCTGGCCCGGCAGGTCCGCCGCAACGATGGCGCGCTGGCGGAGCTGGCTGCCAGCATGGCGTGCACGCAGGGGCCAGTGGAGCAGTACGCGGCGCTGCGGGAGGCGATCAAAGCGCGGGAGGCGGCGCTGTCACGCGAGGGCAGCGCCCGCCGACGGGCCGAGGCGGTCGAGTCACTGAGCCGGCTACGGGCCGGCGATGTCGTGCGTATCCCGGCGGGCCGGCGCGGCGGGCTGGCTGTCGTGCTCGACCCGGGCGCCAACGGCGCCGATCCCCGGCCGGTTGTCCTCACTGTCGACCGGCAGGTCCGCCGGCTGTCGCTGCTCGACTTTCCCTGCGCGGTGGAGGCGCTGGGGCGGGTGCGGGTCCCGAAGACGTTCAACCCGCGTTCCCCGCAGTCCCGTCGTGATCTCGCCTCGTCCCTACGCGCCATCGAGATTCCCGCGGAAGCCGGACGCCGGGCCCGCGCGCGGGCGAGCGCGGCCGACGACGCGGACCTCGCCCGGCTGCGCCGTGCGCTACGGGCCCATCCGGTGCACGGCTGCCCGGACCGGGAGGCGCATCTGCGTGTGATCGAACGCCATGCGAAGCTCCAGCGGGACACCGATACGCTACGGCGGCGGATCGCCGGCCGCACGAACACCGTCGCGAAGGTCTTTGACAGGGTGTGCGCCTCGCTGGAAACCCTGGACTATCTGCGCGGTGACGCCGTCACCGCCTCCGGCCGTGTCCTCGGGCGTATGTACACCGATCAGGATCTGCTGGTCGCGGAATGCCTGCGTGCCGGCGTATGGGACGAGCTCTCGCCCGCGGCGCTGGCCGCGGCTGTCTCCACGCTGGTCTACGAACCTCGCGGTGAGGACACCGCGACCCCGAAGATCCCCGGCGACCCGGCGTTGCGGGAGGCGCTGGCCGCAACGGCCCGCCTCGCCGACCGGCTGCGTGAGGTCGAGGCTGACCAGCAGCTTGACTTCCTGCGCCCGCCTGAGCCGGGCTTCGTCTGGGCGGCGTTCGGGTGGGCCTCCGGGCTGTCCTTGGCGAAGGTCCTCACCGACTCCGGGCTGGAGGTCACCGCCGGGGACTTCGTTCGCTGGATGCGCCAGCTCATCGACCTGCTCGACCAGATCGCCCAGGTCGCGCCGGATGGCTCGCGGGCCCGCCGCACGGCCCACGCCGCGCTCGACGCCGTCCGGCGCGGGGTTGTCGCCTACTCCATGATGCTGTGACCGGAAGACGCCGGTCGCTTCAGCACGGAATAGATCTCCGCGCGGCCACCGCCAGGCCGCACGGCTGGACTCTGGTCACCCGTACCATCAGGAATTTCGAGCGCACCGGCACGCGCGTGCTACACCCGTTCGCCGGTTGACTCCGCCGCGCCACACCGGCCTGCCTGCTGGCCGGCCCCAGATACGGTCGTCCGCCGATGAAGGGTACGAAGGGTACGGGTGACCGGTTGGTGCACTTGACCGGAAGCCGGAGGATCTGTTCTCCTCAACAGGCCCAGCCGATGCACCGGGCCCCAGCCGATGGACACGGAGGAAACCGGTGGGAGTGCCCCCTGACGCCATCTGTTCCCCACTCTCGGCCAGATCCCAGCATGACCTCACCCGTACGGAACCGTCGCGGCGGCCCCGCTTGCGGCGCTGAACGCCCGACCACACCGCCGAGCTGGCGGTGGTGAAGAGCCGATCTCCAGCCACACGTCGCGGGAGTACACATGTCCGGATGGGTCCGCGCCGCCGGTCTGCTGGCGGGCGCAGCGCTCGACGTCATCCTCGCCGACCCGGCGCGGATGCACCCGGTAGCCGCTTTCGGCACTGTTGCCGACCGTGCCGAACGGCTGCTCTACCACGACAACCGCGCCGCCGGTCTGGCCTACACATCCATGCTCGCCGGCGGCACGGTCGCGCTCGGCGCGCTGGCGCGGACCGGTATGGACCGGGCCGGCAGCCGGCTGGGCTATCAGCGGGCAACCTCGTTGGCCTTGACCGCGGCGGCGACGTGGACGGTCCTCGGCGGCACGTCCCTGCGCCGCCATGGCCGCCGGCTCGGCAGCGACCTCGCCCACGGTGATGTGGCCGCGGCCCGGGACCGCCTACCGGCGCTGTGCGGTCGGGATCCCGCTGTGCTCGACACCGGCGGGCTTTCCCGGGCCGGCGTCGAGTCGCTGGCGGAGAACACCTCGGACGCGGTGGTCGGGCCCCTGCTGTGGGGAGCCCTCGGGGGCGTACCGGGCCTGCTCGGCTACCGGGCGATCAACACTTTGGACGCCATGGTCGGCTACCGCAGCAGCCGGCACGCCCGCTTCGGCTGGGCGTCGGCCCGGTTGGACGACCTCGCGAACCTCCTGCCGTCCCGGGTCGCCGGCCTCCTGGCATGCGCGTGCGCGCCGGTCGTCGGCGGCTCACCCGTCGACGCCTACTGGGTGATGCGCCGCGACGGCGCAAGCCATCCGAGCCCGAACGCCGGTCAGGTGGAGGCCGCGTTCGCCGGCGCGCTCGGGCTGCGCCTGGGCGGGACGTTGCGTTACCACCACGGGGTCGAACACCGGCCGGTCATGGGATACGGCCGGGCCGCCCAGCCCGCCGATCTGGAACGGGCCGCGGTCCTGTCCGCCGCGGTCAGCGCCAGCGCGCTGGCGCTGTCAGCGGGTGTCGCCGCGGCTGCCTCGGCGGCCCGCTCGGCAACGTGGTCAGCAGCCTGGTCAGCGTGGACGTCCAGCCGGGCGCGGCGGCGGAACGGGCGGTGAGCGGCGGCGCGTTGCTGATCGCCGGAACGGGATCGGACGCGGGCAAGAGCGTCGTCACCGCTGGGCTGTGCCGATGGCTGGCCAGGGAAGGGGTGCGGGTCGCGCCGTTCAAGGCCCAGAACATGGCGCTGAACTCCGTCGTCACGACGGACGGCGCCGAGATCGGTCGTGCCCAGGCGATGCAAGCCGCCGCCGCCGGGGCCGAGCCGGAGGCGGCGATGAACCCGGTGCTGCTCAAACCGGGCGGCGACCGGCACAGCCAGCTCATCGTGCTGGGCCGTCCCGTCGCCGAGGTGGACGCCCTGGGCTACCGTCCGCACAAGGCGCACCTGGCCACCGTTGTCGCGGACTGTCTGGCTGACCTGCGCGGCCGGTTCGACGCGGTGATCTGCGAGGGAGCGGGCTCACCCGCGGAGATCAACCTGCGGGACACCGACATCGCGAACATGGGGCTGGCCCGGGCCGCGGACCTGCCGGTGCTCGTCGTCGGCGACATCGACCGGGGCGGGGTGTTCGCCGCGCTGTTCGGCACCCTGGCGCTGCTCGACGCGGCCGACCAGGCACTGATCGCCGGATGGATCATCAACAAGTTCCGCGGTGACCCCCGGCTGCTCGATCCCGGTCTGCGCCAGCTCGAACAGCTCACCGGGCGCGCCGTGCACGGTGTGCTGCCGTGGCGCTCCGGCCTGTGGCTGGACGTCGAGGACTCTCTCGATCTTGCCTCCTACCCTGAAGGGCTCTCACCGGTCGGACCCTCAGCGATCGAGGAACTCCTGCGGGTAGCGGTGATCCGGCTGCCGCGACTGTCCAACATCACCGACATCGACGCGCTGCGGGCCGAGCCCGGCGTGGCCGTAGCCTTCGCCTCCCGGCCCGCGGACCTGATCGACGCCGATCTTGTGATCATCCCTGGGACTCGCGCGACCGTGGCGGACCTCGCCTGGCTGCGCCGCGCTGGCCTGGACGCGGCATTGCGGGCCCGCGCGGCCGCTGGCCGGCCGGTGCTCGGGATCTGCGGCGGATACCAGATGCTCGGCCGTCGCATCGACGACCCGGTCGAGTCCGGTACCGGGGAGGTGGACGGCCTCGGCCTGCTCCCGGTGACTACCACCTTCGCCCCGGACAAGATACTCAGCCAGTGTGCCGGCACGACCAGCGAGGGGCTCGCGGTCACCGGCTACGAGATCCGCCACGGCCGGCCGGCCGTGGACGGCGGTGAACCGTTCGCCGCGGACGGTACCCGCGTGGGCGCGGTCGCCGGCACCAGCTGGCACGGGCTGCTGGAGAACGACGCGTTCCGCCGGGCGTTGCTCATCGACGCGGCCACCCGGTCCGGACGCTCCTTCACCCCGGCCTTCACCTGTTTCGCCGACGTCCGCCAGCGCCGGCTCGACGCGCTCGGCGATCTGATAGCCGACCATCTCGATACCGCCGCCGTCCGCGCGCTCCTCGACGGCGGTCCGCCGCCCGCACGTCCCTTCGTCCCACCGGGAGCGCCCTGAGATGTGGATGTACGAGTCGCTGGCCGTCCCCTATGTCTTCGACCCCGCCACCGTCGACGGGCTCCAACAGACCTACCTGGGACTCGAGGGTGACCTTGCAGGCGGTGCGGGCTGACCGGTCAGATCACCGCCCGCGGTCCCTCGACCCGCCTAATAACGCCTAACGCCTAATGTGAGAGATGCGGATTGAGACGTGAGAACGGTCTGGCGTCAGGCGCTTCGTCACCGCTGATCCCGGCACGTGCGGCCAGGGCAACCGCCTCCTGCGCCGAATGGACGTCAAGCTTTCCGAGCAGATTCTGGATATGGGTACGCACCGTGTTGGCCGAGAGGAAAAGACGCCTGGCTATCGCGGTGCGGTCAAATCCGTTCACCATGCACTGAAGGATCTCACGCTCACGACTCGTGAGAGTCGAGATCTTTTCCTCCGCCGGGGAGGGCTGTGGGCGGGCCAGATCCGCGAGGACGGCCCCCAGCAGCGGCGGCGGAAACCAGCTCTCGCCGTTACGGGCACCCCGTAGGACCGACATCAGGTGTTGCAGACCAAGCCTTTTAGGCACCCATGAGGACACTCCGGCCCGTACCGCCTCGGTGGCCAGACGAGAATCATCAATGTCAGTCATGACGACGATTGGCAACCGGTCGGACCGTCGCAGCAGCAGCTCCCGGATAATGTCGACGCCATCTCCGCGGAGCAGCTCCGCGTCCAGCAACAGGATGTCCACATCGAGTATCCCCAACACCGTGGCTGCCGCCTCAACGGTGTGTACAGTTTTTACCACCTCGAAATCATGCTCGGCATGGAGCGCAACGGCGAGCGCGCCGCTGACAGCCCGCTGGGAATCGAGGATCAGTACCCGACTCGGTGTCATGCACAATTGATACCCCACGACCTTCTTCAGGTCATCCTCCAACCATCGGATGGCTACTACGCCACGGATACCGCCATACGTCAACGTGGCCGATCGATGACCTGGCCAGGTGGTGACACCGCCGGTGGGGAACGTGG
>NZ_CAKJTL010000101.1:6564-8945 GCF_917627385.1 Protofrankia sp. CiT1 | reverse complement strand
GGACAGGCTCGCCGTGACCGTCTCACCGACGACCGTGCTGCGCCTGCTCATGGCGCTGCCGGTTCCCACCGGGCCGGCCCCGCAGGTGCTCAGCGTGGACGACTGTGCGCTCCGGCGGCGCCACCGGTACGCCACCGTGCTGATCGACGCCGTCAGCCACCGCCGCGTGGACGTGCTCCCGAACCGGAAGGCGGACAGCCTGGCGGCGTGGCTACGCGAGCATCCCGGGGTTCGGGTGGTGTGCCGCGACGGGTCGGCGGCCTACGCGGAGGTGATCCGCCAAGGCGCCCCCGACGCCGTGCAGGTCAGCGACCGCTGGCACCTGTGGCACAACCTCGGCGAGGCCGTGGAGAAGACCGTGGTCACCCACAGCCGCTGCTGGCACGCCGGCCCGGACCGCACGGCCACCACGCGGGAGGAGCGTACCCGCACACCGGCACGCCGGGCGTCCACACCCTGCTCGACGAGGACGTCGGGCTGCTGGAGTGCGCGCGGCGCCTGGGGTGGGCGCGCAGCACCGTCACGCGCTATGCCCGGGCCGAATCGGCCGAGGCCCTGCACCGTCCTGCGCAGTACCGCCGCACGCTGGTCGACCCCTACCGCGACCACCTGCGCCGCCGCCTCGCCGCCGAGCCCGCCGTGGCGGTCACCCGCCTGCTGGCCGAGATCCGTGCGCAGGGCTATCCGGGCAGCGCCACCCTGCTCGTGCGGTACCTCAACCAGGGGCGCGCCGACCCCGCACGCACCCCGCCGTCCCCACGCCGCCTGACCGGCTGGCTCATGAGCAGGCCCGCCGATCTGCCCGATCATCGGCGGCGGCACCTCGACGACCTGGTCGCCAGCTGCCCGCAGCTGACCGTCCTGGCCGCCCGGATACACGCGTTCGCCGCCCTGCTCACCGAGCGCTGCGGCTAGGACCTCGACATGTGGATCAAAACCGTACGCGACGACGACCTGCCCTTCCTGCACGCCTTCGTCGCCGGGCTCGACACCGACCACGACGCCGTCGTTGCCGGACTGACCCTGCCTGACAGCAACGGCCCCATGGAAGGCACCAACACCAAGGTCAAACTGATCAAGAGGCAGATGTACGGCCGCGCCGGGTTCCCCCTGCTCCGCCAGCGCATCCTGCTCTCATGAACACCTATCACCACCTGTCACCACCGGAATCTTGGCAGAGCCGTTCTTTTTACAGCCCCGTTCCCGCGCCGGCGTGCCCGATCGCGCGATCATGCGACAGGGCCGGTGGCGTTCGTCCACATCACTGGACAGCTACGTGCGGGCGGGACGCCTGTTCGACCGGGACAACCCCTCCGGCAAGGTCGGCCTGTAGCGGCCGGCCGGCGCTGCCACGCCTGTTGCCCGCTGCCTGTTGATCGGACGGCAAGCCAACGCTGTTACTCTTGGTAACTAGTATCGCTGAAAGTTCTTCGGTCGTCTCTTAGCGTGAGGGTGCTCACTATCACCGTGAGTAACGGGGATGACCGCCGAGGCCCGTCCGCATCCCCGTGTCCGCGAGACGCACGCGGACGGGGCCCGGGCTCGCTGCCCGGACGGCGGCGGAGGGGCGATGGTAATGTCCATCTCAAGCCGTGCAGTCTCACCAACGGTAACTGCGTTCTCCTGTGCTGTTGCCGTCGCGGTGGCGCTTGCGCCTCGTCCGGCCACCGCAAGTGAGCACGCTCCACGCAATGGGTATACGGAAAATGCCGTACCTTCTTCCACGGACGCGGTCTGGTACACATCGTCCTCCTCAGCGTCCAGCACCGTGCAGCTCGCGGCGCTGGAGTATCCCGGTCGGCTGCTGGGCCGAGGGAGCCGGGGAGAGCCAGTCGCGGAGGTCCAGCGCCGGTTGGGGATCACGGCCGACCAGGATTTTGGCCCAGCGACGGAGAGCGCCGTCCGGAGTTTCCAGGCTGGCGCGGGCCTGGTGGCTGACGGAATTGTCGGGCCATTGACGTGGAGTGCGCTTTTCGGGACGACGACAGCGCAGCCGCCGGACTCGACCGCAGGGTCGAACTCGCTCGGCGCGGCGGCAGTCGCGGTCGCCCAGCAGCAGATCGGTAAGCCCTATCGCTATGGTGGCGCCGGACCGAATGACTTCGACTGCTCAGGTCTCATCCAGTATGTCTACGCGCAGGTGGGCGTCTCAGTACCCCGTACAACCTACGAGCAGTTCGACGCGCTACACCCAGTCAGCCGGGCCGATGTTCGCCTAGGTGATGTGATCTTCTTTTTGGACGATCAAGGGCGAGCGTACCACAACGGCCTGTACGCCGGCGGCGGGCAGATGATTGTTTCTCGGCGCCCGGGTACATATGTACAATATCAACTTATCTGGACCGACAACTACCGCATCGGGCGTGTGTAAGAGCGCCCGG
>NZ_CAKJTL010000101.1:0-6353 GCF_917627385.1 Protofrankia sp. CiT1 | reverse complement strand
GGGCGCTCTAAGAGCGCGCCGTCGGCCATGCGGGCTAACGATCATTATTGTGATTCTGCTCACGCTTGCAATCGTGCCAATCAACGTTTTTGACACAGCTTGACCGTTGGATGCCCGAAATGCCCGGTTCGTCATATAAAAGATGAGCCGGGCATTTACAATTTGTATCCATAAAATAACTTTGAGCGATTAATTCGCGTTGGAACAACGATCACAGACGTCGTGGTGCGACGTGTGACACAGACCGCGGACGTGACCGTTCCGGAACCCTTGCTATCCGGTCGAGAGCCGTCTACGTTCCTCGGTTAACGAGACGAGACAGGTTCGTTTCCGGTGTACTTGGCGCCAGCGGTGCGGTGCACTCCACGCCGGAGAACCTCGTCCTCTCTCCGCACCTGTTGTGGTCCCACCCGAGCAGAGTAGATGTGCGTTAAAACACATCTATGTGGTGCTCGTCCCTGTTATGTCCGCCACAAGCGATGTCCAGCAGGAGACGGTATGCCCAGTCAGTCGCGTTCGCTGCCCCCGGGCAGCGCTGCCGTTCCCGACCCCCTATCTCTGTTGCGTACGGATTCGATCATGATCGGCAGAATGCCATGAGCGCCGGCGTACCTGTCCTGCCCGGCCGGGACCTCCCACCACAGCCCTACGGCCCTGGCTGGCCGGCATACTGGCGGCAGAACGCGGCCTGCCGGGACGGGGATCCCGATGCGTTCTTCCCACCGGACGGTCGCAACACCAAGGCTCGAGCCGCAGCCGAAACCCGAGCCCGCAAGATCTGCGCAAGTTGTCCGGTACGACGGGCCTGTCTCGCCACGGCGCTGTTCCGTCAAGAGGAGCACGGAGTCTGGGGTGGGCTCACGTCGGATGAGCGCAACTCAATCGTGCCACGCGGCCGTCTGAGCGCGGACGACGCGCTGGCTTATGCCGATCGCCTCCTACTGTCTGCCTACGCTACGAACTGATCTTACCACCTCCTCCTGCGGCGTCCGTGTCGCCCGTGGTATGGCGTCTGTCGGCTACCGGTCAGCACTACACCACGGGCGACCAGCCAGATGATCACAAAGTCCCCTGGGTATCCCGGATCTGACCAGCTGGCCTTGACCGAGCAGAAAAGAACCATTGACGCCCCGGTCCGAGATGGGCAGGCTGCGTGTCGTTGCCGTCCGAGGAGGAGTTTCGTGTCGGGGTGTCCCGCGCTTGGTCGCGGTGTTCGGTCGTCCACCGCATCCGTACAGGTCACGCGGTGAGGCCTCCGCGTCGTCTCCTGTTGTTGCGTCATGGCAAGTCGGACTGGGCCGACGGCTCCACACCGGACGCCGACCGGCCCCTGTCACCTCGCGGCCGGGCAGCGTGCGGTCTGATCGCGGAGCATCTGTGCGCCGAGCGGCTCATCCCCGACTTGGTGCTGTGCTCATCCGCGCGCCGTACCCGCCAGACCGTCGAACACATTGCCGGGGCACTTCCACCCGATGTCCCGGTGCTGGCTGAGGACCGGCTCTATCTGGCCGATGCCGCCGATCTCCTCGACCGTCTCCGGGAACTGGACGACGGCGTGCCCACCGTCTTGCTGGTGGGCCACAACCCCGGTATCCAGGCGTTGGCGGCTGGTCTGCTGCCAGCCGGCGAGCGTTCCCGTATTCCTGCCTTTCCCACGGCCGCGCTGGCGGTAGAGGATCTGGCGGTGGGCCGCTGGACCGAGCTCGGGCCGAGCACGACACGTCTGGTGTCCTTCGTCACCCCGCGCTCGCTGGGAGCTTCGGCCAGCCACTGACCTTGGGCCAGCCACGGGCACAGGTGCTTGCCGCGAGTGACCCGACAGCCGAGGACGGACAGGCTGCCTGTGCGAGCGGGCTCACCTCACCCTGGGGTTGAGGTGAGCCCGCCCAGGTCAGTAGGCCTGCTCCATGATGCGAGAGGCAGCTGCCGCGATCAGGCCGATGACCAGCGATGCACCGGTCACGATCCACAGCGGGACGGAGTGGAGGACAAGAGCAAAGACACCGACCGAAAAAGCCGCAATGATCAGAAAAACCGCGGCCCACGAACCCGTGTTCGCCTTGTGGTGACCGCCGGAACTCGCCACGTCCGCTCCCATGCATCGTCCACCGAAGTCCGTCGCAGCTGAGACTACCCCGCGAACCGCGGCGGAATCCCGTCGAGATGGGTGACTTCAGCGGGGTTCAGCGGGGTTCAGGAATAGCCCGCGAGCCGTGCGAGGTCGTCTAGTTGCTCGCCGAGCCAGCGGCCCACGTCATGGGTGCGCACCTGCTCGGCGGCCGCGGCCAGCCGCCGCTGCCGCTCCTGCGCCGGCATGGTCAGAGCCTCGTGCAGGGCGTCGGCCATCTGCTGCACGTCAAAAGGATGCAGGGTCACCGAGTACTCGCCGAGCTCCTCGTGGGCTCCGGCGTTCTCCGACAGCGCCAGCACGCCGCCACTGCGGTTGACCACAGCGACTTCCTTGACCACGAGGTTCATCCCGTCCGCGATGGCATTGGCCATAATCACATCGCAGATCGAGTAGGCGGCTACCGCGAGCGGGAAGTCCTCAGCCATCCGCAGGTCGATCGGTTGCTGTCCCTCCTTGGTATGCCGAGCGTTGATCTCGGCGACAACCGCGCCGATCAGCGCGATATAGTCGGCGTACTCGGATACGTCCGTGCGGCTTGGTTGGAGCAGGGCGAGGAAACTGACCTTTCCGACGAGCTCCGGATGCTGGTCGAGCAGCGTTCCGAAGGCGAGGAAACCACGCACGACGTTCTTGCTCGGGTCGGTGCGGTCCACCCGGAGGATGAGCTGCCGGTCTCCGTCGAGGAAGGCGTGGCGCAGCATGGTGACATGCGCGGTGACCTCCTCGGTATCCATGGTCGCGTCCAGCGCGGCCGTATCCACGGAGATCGGGTAATAGCGGGCCCGTACCGTCCGATCGCCGACGACCACCAACAGTTTGTCGAGATCAACATCCAGGCCGAGCAGCTCCTGCGCGCACAGGACGAAGTTGCGGGCATAGCGCCGGGTGTGAAAACCGACGACGTCACTACCCAGCAGGCCGCTCAGCAGCCGCTTCCGGATGCCCGCGGGCAGCACCCGCCATTCGTCCGGGCCTGGCCAGGGCACGTGTACGAAGTGGGTGAGCAGGACATCCGGGCACAGCTCCCGGACCCGTTCGGCCACCAGGTAGAAGTGGTAGTCCTGCAGCAGGACGAGCGCTTTGCCGCCGCGGGCGCGAACTTCGTCGATGACGGCGTCCGCATAGACTTGGTTGACTGCGGCGTAACCATTTTCGAACGCGTCATGTTCGGCTTGCGTGATGATGGGCGAGAGCACCCGGCCGTACAGCCCGTGCTGGACGAACCACAGGATCGGGTTTGACCAGACGCTGTAGAAGTCCGCGTAGGCCACCGGGTCGGTGACCACCAGACGTACCCGGATGGTGGGACCGTTCGATTCGCCTTCGACCACATGCGGAGACGGCGCGGTCTGTACGACGATCGAACCTCCCCGCGCCTCGCCCGCGACCACGGTGTCCTCCGGAGTGGACGCTCCGCAGACCCAGACAGCGTCGTCGAGGTGCTCGGCGAGACCCGACAGGGCTGACACGAGGCCCCCCGCCCCTCGGGTGACCGTCCGCCCTGAAGTGTCACGGTCGAAGCTCACCGGGCCGCGGTTGGACAACAGGACAAGCGGCAGGTCGAGCATGCTGGTTAGCGGCACGATGGTGCGGCCTCCTCAGTCGCGTGGCAGCGGCGCCGATCGGATGCCGGACCCGTGAACTTCCACGCGTTGTATTCCCCTGGGCCGCCGGCGGCATGACAGAAGTCATGATCGCACCACCGGCAACTTTCCCTCGCCTTTCTCGATCTTCCGGCGATACGGAAGAAACTATGATCACGCCACTGGCGGCCAGCTGGACAACTCGGACTTTAGTAAGGCCCGCTAAGGGATGCACCGCGTCGCGGACAGCCTGCGGAATTGTTACCCAGATCTTCATCCACGACACATTGACAACCGGCTATGACAGTTTGTCATACTTAATTATATTAATTCCACAAATATAATTGGAGGCGCCTGATAGCAGGGGTGTGGATCACGGAGCGAGGTTGGGGCGCAGGCAGTCGCCGGGAGTGATGCGGCGAGGTGTGTGCCCCGACCCCGCGCAATGCCGCGTCCCTTGTTGCCGGTCGCTCTTAGTACTCCAACCCGACTTTTGTGATCAGTCGAGTTGTAGCTTCACGGCCTGGCGTCGGTAGTGGCAGTCTGCTCCCGCGCATCAAACGGATCAACAGGGTTCGGCTCTACCGGCCGGCCGCCGGCGAGCCGGACGCCTACCCGCGGCTCGCGCCGGCGCTGACCCGGCCGATCCGCTGGGACGTCGTCGCCGAACAGTACGACCAGATGATCAAATACGCCACCGCGATCCGGACCGGCACCGCTTCCGCCGAGGCGATCCTGCGCCGCTTCATCCGGGCCAACGCGATCCACCCCACCTACCAGGCCATGGCGGCGACATCGCCACCAACCGCCGCGACGAGCAGGAACTCTCCGTCCTCTGCCTGCGCGTGCTCCAAGCCGCCCTAGTCTACGTCAACACCCTCATGATCCAGGACGTCCTCGCCGACGACGACTGGGCCGAGCAGCTGACCGACGCCGACCGGCGCGGCCTCACACCCTTGTTCTGGACGCACGTCGCCCCGTACGGTGAGGTGAAACTCGACATGACCAGCCGTCTGACACTCGGCGTGTCCACCGCGGCGCCGCTGGTGTTGACCCGGCTTGGCAGACCTCGGGTCGGGGGAAGAGACTGAGATGCCGGGTCCGGCTGGTAACCGCCTCCCTCGCCAGGAGAGTTCGGCGACGCTCGTCACGTGCCGTATGCGTCGTGCGTGAGGGTGGATAATGTCGCTCGTAGATCGGCGTTAAGCTGGTTGTGTGCCGCGCTAATCGCGTGTTCCTTCTTCGTCCGCTCCGCGCCATACAGGTAGACGGGGCCGACCCGGAGACTCTCCTCCTCCCACCTGTAACGCGCGTGTACATGGCCGTGGAGATGCGGCCAGAGGTTCCCCAACACTTCGTAGTTGATTCGCAGAAAGTCTTCGTCGCGAGCCGCGCATACCTGAGCGACAGCCTCGCCGAGAAGAGACAGGTCGAAAAGGAAGTCCATTCGTTCTGGGCGGGGAAGGTCCGTCAGATGGTTTGCCGATCCGGCGTAGACGAGCAGGCAGTAGCCGGGGAGATGCTGCGTGCTGCCCAGCACTGCCCATCCAGTGCGCATTCTATGGAGAACGTGGGGTTCCTCACCGCTTTCCAACGTGGTAAGCCATTCGCTGCTCATGTTCACACCCTCTGTGCCCTGCGCTGTGTCTGCGCGGTCTACCCCAACGGGCGCTATACCTTAGCATAAGCGCATGATCGATCAGGTCGCTACGCTGTGTGATTTGGCTGAAGGTCGGTGGGGGTGTGTCACGGAGCGGCAGGCGGAGAGAGCCGGTGTCTCGGTCGTCGAGCTCGGGCGCTTCAAAGAAGCAGGGGTCGTTGAGCCTGTCATCGAGGGGGTGATGCGTATTCGCGCTGGTGGGAGGCATCTTTTTCCGCGGCTGT
Organism: Protofrankia sp. CiT1; assembly: GCF_917627385.1. Lineage (GTDB taxonomy): Bacteria > Actinomycetota > Actinomycetes > Frankiales > Frankiaceae > Protofrankia. The sequence goes on along the minus strand of NZ_CAKJTL010000101.1, from coordinate 755 downwards.
ACAACCAGTGGCTGATGCTGGACCCGGAGCGGCCAGGGTGGCTGCGGGATGCCCCAGGGTGCGGCGTTGTCTCCCATGCCACGGCGCTGCGGGTCTACGGGATTGGTTGACCGGCCGGGACTCGGCGTGGAGTTCACGCTTCCCGCTGGCCCTGCCCGGCCAAGGAGCTCTCATCCTGGCATCGTCCTGCACTCTGGCGAGGTAGCCGCCGATGAGTGGACGACCCGGTCCGATCTCTTTGTGACCACTCCCGCACACACATTGCGCGATCTAACCTACAGCGGGCGGTTTGATCTCGCCGAACGCGGCCGCGTCGGCGGACGCCCCACCGTCGCCACCCCAGAGATCATCCGTGCCGCCCGCGACATGCTCCCCAACCCCAACGCCAGCGTCACCTCCATCGCGAAGCTGCTCGGTGTCAGCCCCGGAACCCTCTACAACCACATCCTTGACCTCCGCGAACTCCGCGCCACCAGCCGCACCCGCCACCAGCTCACCGCCACCCCACCGAAGGCCAGCTAGATCATCGCCGTTTGCGGCTGGTGACACGTTTCTTACCGGCATCCCGTGACCCAGCGTGTCTGGACACCTGCGTCGAGCGCCTTTTCGATCATCTTGTGGGCGAGTTGGGGTTTTGTCGCGCACTCGAGAGCATCGGGCGCGTCGGCAGCCTCGAGTCGTACGGGGTCGTCCGTCCACCCGGCGACAGTGGCAATCAGGTCGGGCTGCGAAGGCTTCGACGTCGGCGCTGCATT
>NZ_CAKJTL010000100.1 GCF_917627385.1 Protofrankia sp. CiT1 | reverse complement strand
GATGCAGCGCCGACGTCGAAGCCTTCGCAGCCCGACCTGATTGCCACTGTCGCCGGGTGGACGGACGACCCCGTAATCGCCCGTCGCGGGGTCGGCGCCGTCCTCGCCGTCGCGAAAAGTGAAATGATCACAGAGAGTCGCCGGAGGTGGTGGGGGCGACCGACGAGCCGGGGTACCCGTGCATCGCGCAGCGATGGACGGGGAGCGATGGACGGGGAGCGATGACGCGAGGTGCGTGCCCCGGTCCCGCGCGATGCCGCGCCCCCTGTTGCCAGGCGTGCTAAAGCCCATCGCTGTAGTCGCGGACCTCCTGGACGGCGGAGCCCAGGGCCGCCAGCGACTCCTGAATGCGCTCGCGCGTCTCCATCAGAGCGCTCGTCAGCTGCTCCACGGCCCGGTGGGCGCTGCCGTCGGTCGCGGCCAGGACAATCGCCTGCGCTTCTTCAATCATGGTCAACGCGCCGTCCAGCTGTCCGGTGACCTCATCGGTGCGCCTGAATGCCTCGCCAAGCTGGGACTTGACGTCGGCGATGGTGCTTGTCACAGAAATCCTGCCCTTCTTCTGTCACCGCCGCGGGGATCGGATCCGGACAACCGCCGGTTCACTGACGCCGCGGATCTCGCGGTGCTCCGACGCCAAGCCCAAAACGGACGGCAAGCGCAAGCACCACCAAAGAAATGATCACTCCGGGTGGGTCCAGCGGCGCGACCCGAACGGTCGCCAGCACCGCGGCGCCGGCCGTACCCGCTCCAAGCAGCGCGGCCCGGGCTGTCTCGACGCGGCCCGTGTCGGTGAGGGCTGCCACGCAGACGCCCGCGACCAGCGCGGCAACGGCGAGGGTCGCAAGCAGGGTCGCAAGCGCCGCGACATCGAGGAACAGCCGCAGCGCGGTCACCCCGGCGGCTATCAGCAGGCAGGCCAGGCCGATAACGATTGCCGCGGACGCTGTCGAGCCGGCCCGCGTGACCGCCCGTAGCTCGGCCGCGTGCCCCATCGCGGTGAGACACAGTTCGTGCGCACGGGCCGGAGCCCCGGCCGGGTCGAACGCGGCGGTATCGCCGGCTCCCGCGGCGGGCCGTCCCGAGCGGGTGATGCGTTCAAGCGCTGCGCTGCTGGGACGGCCGCGGTCCCCGGCACCGGCACGACGGTGCTGTGCCCGCATGGATGACCGGCCGGTGTGCTCAGGCAGCGCCACGCTGGACGCGGCACGCTCGTCGGCATCCGCCACCGGGGACGGGCGGAGCTGGTCGAGGTCGCTGATGCCGTGCTGCGCGAGTGGCTCCGCCATCGTCCGCCACGCGTCTTCGACTTTGGCCCGGATCGCCTGCGCGGAGTCCCGGTGCGCCCGTGCGAGCGCGGCGCGCCGTTCCTGGCCCGCAAGCACCTGGTCCGCCACCTTGGTCCGGGCCTGATCGAGCTCGCCCAGCAGCGCGCGATAGTGCGCGGCCGCGGTTCTCGGATCGTCGAGATCGGGGTCACGGGAGCTGCCGGTGCTATGGCCGGGCCCGTCGGCTGACACAGCGAGCGACGCACCCGGTTGCTCGACCAGATCAATCAACGCTCGGTGATCGTGAGTCATGCCGGAGGCCGGGGGTGCGTTCCGCTGGCCGTTGTGGCCAGCGCCCACGACCGGCCCGGTCATGCCGCGTCCACGGGTTGCCGCAACGGCGCGAAGGGGATGATCGTGCGTGCTTCCGCCTGGTTGTTCCGGTCGAACAGGACCGCCCGGTTGACGCTCGCCGCAGCTGTGACCGACCGGTTGCCGGCGAGGCTGAACAGGTCATTGCCGGGAACGCCGACCGCGACCCATGCCCCGATATCATCACGATGCGTAGGGCCAAGATCATCAAGTAGCCGGCCGGGGCCACGCCACCAGCCGAGCAGGTGCACCCGTTGGCCCGGACCCCGGCGGGTCACGAAGCGCAGATCGTCCAGACCGGAGCGACGGGTGGCCGGGTTCTTGGCCTCCAGGACCGCACGCCCGGCATCGGCGGCAAACAGGACGAGCAGCCGCGCGGGCCGCTGGCGGCGCGCCGCCGGTTCCTCCCGCGCCCCCGCGACGGTCCACGGCTGGAGCGACCCGGGGTGTGGACCTGGCAGGTCCGTCCCGAGAGCCAGCGCGGATTCCTCCCGGGTACGCACCGCATCGCTGATCTCCTGCAGCACGCGGCGCAGCGAGGCCGGGGGGTGCAGCTCGGCCTCCTGGCCGAGAGCACGGACCCGGGCCGCGAGGATGCCGGCCGCCGGGAGCATCTCGCCGGTGACGGCGACGATGTCAGCCCGCATGCCGCCCGGCCCGGCCTGGGCCGCGAGACTCGTGACAGCCGCATGCAGCACGCCGACGGCCTCACGCCGCAGCGGCCCCAGGACCGCGAGGTTACGTCCTGGCAGTGGGGACAGCCGTACGCCCACGGCGGCGGGATGCAGGTCGAGGGGAACTCCGACGAGCGCCAACGGCTCGGCCGTCTCCCCCGCGTCCCGACGGGCGGAACCGCGCTGGTCACCAGAACCGTGCTGGTCACCGGGAACCAGCGCGCCGCGGTCAGCCTCGTCGGGGTCGGGGTCGGTGCGGTCGACTGGAACGGGCGTGCCCGCGAGCGAACGGAACAGCGGGTTGTCCTCCAGCAGAGCTGGGGCATGGCCCACGAAGACCTTCGGCGGTCGGTTGCCCGCACCGCCGGCCGCGGTTGCCCGGGACAGGTCCGCGCGCAGCGCCGCGAGCATCGCCGGCTCCGGATAGGCGACCCGGACGAGCTCGTTGCCGGCCGGATGACCATTACGCCGGTTGACGATGGCCTCACCCACACCGGCCAGCGCTCCGGCCGCCTCGTTGGTGGTCGACAGCAGCACCCGCGACTCCGAGATCGAGGTGCGCAGCGCGATCCGCAGCGCGAACTGGCCGAATATCGATCCCCGCTTGCCGGCCGTGGCGTCCAGGGCGTCGATGCCCGACAGAGTCTGGCTGGCGAGCAGCAGGTGGATCCCATAGGCACGCCCCTGCCGGGCCAGCACCTCCAGATGCGAGACAGCCTCCCGCGACACCGCGTCCAGCGGTGTCAGCATCACCTGGAACTCGTCGATCACTATCATGATCCGCGGCCAGCCGGCGCCGCTCCGCGCGATCCGCAGGCCGCGCAGGTCCCGGGCGCCGGCAGCGCGCATCGCGAGAGCGCGATGCTGCATCTGGGCGCGGACATGGCGTAGCACGGCGACCCCGAACTCCCGGTCGCTGTCCATCCCGATCGTGTCCGCGTGGGGCAACACGAACGGATCCTCATCACGAGGGGCGAACTGGGCGAACTCCAGGCCTTCCTTGAAGTCGAGCAGGTGGAACCGCAGCTGCTCGGGCGCGTAGCGAGCGGCCAGGCCGTACACCACATCAAGCAGCAAGGTCGACTTTCCCGCTCCGGCCTGTCCCCCGACCAGCGCGTGGACCGTGTCGTCGTCGAACCGCAACGTCACCGGGCCGTCTGGGCCGAACGCCACCGGAACGGCCAGACCGCCGGCGGCATCGAAGCTCCACAGCGTCTCGGGCAGCAGGGCGCGTGCGTTCAGCGGCCGTACAGCCTCGTCGGTCGCGGCGGTGGCCACGGCCTCGGCCACCGCGGCCACCAGGCTGGGGGGAGGCGGCTCATCCAGGTCGCATGGAAACGTGCCCGACAGTGAGCAGCGCCAGCTCAGCTGGTCGCGGCCAGCCTGGCGGGGGCCCGCGGCGGAAGGGCTCCCGGTGCCGTGGGTCAGCCACAGGCTCTCGGCGTTCGCCAGGGTGTCCTGCCCCCGCCGGACGGCGGTTGCCGCGGCGCCCTCCTCCACCAGCGCGATGACGTGCACACCGCACGCGGGCCCCTGGGCGGCGACCGCGGCCAACGACCGGGCCGCGTCGTCGGCCAGGGACGGCCAGGCCAGCAACACCAGCAGCCGCCAGGGCTCGGCCCGGGGCAGACCGGCGGCTTCCCGTTCCCGCAGCGAGGCGAAGCGGCCACCGAGCCGGTCGACCGTGATGCGTCCCACGTCCGTGGAGAGCTCGGCGAGCACGCCTTCCAGGCGGGTCCGGGTGGTGATGGTGGGGCTGACGACCCCGGCGGCCCGCAGCGCGGCGAACCCCGCAAGCCCCGCGCCCAGCTCATACGGGTCGTAGACGACGACCCGCACCGACCCTGCCGGCGCCGCCGCGAGAACACGGGTGAGCAGGCCGCGCACGACACCGAGCCCCTCGCCACGGTGGTCGCGGTCCACCACGATGCGCAGGTTGGCGCCGTCGAGCAAACTGACAGCAAGCGGGACCTCGGCGGCGGCCCCGCCGGGTAGCAACGGCGGGACGATCACCTTGCCGACCCGCCACAGGCCAGGCCGGTAGGGCTCGTCCACACTCGTGCGCGCGGACCCGGGCTTGCCGGGCACACCCGGCGCTGGGTGCCCGGCAAGCCCGGCCGGGCGGATCGGTGTCCACACCGGTGCCGACCAGTCCGCGCCAGCCAGCGCGGACGCCTGCCCACGGGCAATCAAGGCCGCGGTATTGATCGCGGTCGGCACCCGCTCAGCCGGCGCGGGCGCGGCCTGCCAGGCACCATCGGAGCGGCGGGCCCGGTCGAGAGCGGATGTATCCGCCGCCGTAGCATGCGTGTCCGGTTGGACCGACTCGACCTCGTCCGCCAGCGCCTCCAGCCGGTCGGCGAGGCTCAGGGCTTCGCCGAAGCATGCCTGGATGCCGGTGACCAGCGTCCGCACTCGCCGAGCGCCCGGCACCGCGACCTCCCCGCGATCAAGCTGATGGCACGCCGATGGTGGTGCGACGTCTTTGCCGACCAGTGACCTACCGGTAGAACCAACCTAGCGACGAGATCCGACGGAGGCGGGGTTTTCCCCTGACTGGACGGGCTTGCGCCGATGTGACGCTACCGGACGAGGTCATCGCCTCATGCTCCCCGTCCCCGCGGGCCCGGTCCAGGAACATCGCCCCCACCCGCGGGTGCGTCGCTCCCGGCCGCCGTCGGTTCAGCCGGGCCACCGGCTCAGGCCGAGCTCCGCCGGCCGCGCCGGTCGGCCAGCTCGTCCCCGGGATGACCGACCACGGCGTGTGCCGGGGGCCCGGCCGGTTCCGGGCGCTCGGGACGCTCGGTCGGCAGCTGGGACAGCTGCCCGCGCATGTCCCGCAGGGCCCGGCCGACCGCGATCGCGAAGACCCCCTGCCCTCCCTGGACCAGGTCGATGACCTGATCGTCGGAGATGCATTCGTACACCGTCGACCCATCGCTGACCAGGGTGACCTCGGCAAGATCCTCGATCCCGCGGACACGCAGGCAGTCGACGGCGGCGCGGATGTTCTGCAGGGAGACTCCCGCCTCCAGCAGTTTGCGCACGACCCGCAGCACCAGGACATCCCGGAAGGAATACAGCCGCTGGCTCCCCGAGCCCGTGGCGCCGCGCACGCTCGGCAGGACAAGCCCGGTACGGGCCCAGTAGTCGAGCTGCCGATAGGTGATCCCCGCGGCGGCGCACGCGGTGGGCCCCCGGTAGCCGACATCGTCGCCAGGAGGTTGGGGAAGATCGTCCGGGAAGAGCTGACCTTGCTCGATCATCGCCGTCCGATCATCGCTGTCGCCATCCGTCCAACCGGCTCCTGGACCCACCGGGCACCCCGCTCCACGACCGCCGCTCACGATCTCGCCGAGGGCGTGCCCGTAACCTCGACTCGACGGTAAGAGCCCGTGACGGCCGCATCAATGATCAGGATTGACGTGTCCCGCGGCGGTACGAAAACGCGTCGATCCCAACCCTGTGAGGATAGGATCGCACACGTGCCGCAACGGCCCGCGAAGCCGTCGCCACACGCGTCTGGCTCGCGATCCATCCGCCCGGACGCCGCTTCCTGATCGAACGCCCTGTCCTCGGGCGCTCTTCTTAGGAACCCGGTGTGTTGAAGTCCTCCGGTGAGATCGTGTCCAGGAACTCCCGGAACTTCTCCAGCTCGCTCTCCTGCTCCTGTTCCTGATCCTCGGGCACGGTGATGCCAGCTTCCGCAAGCACCGACTCCTCGCCGTAGACAGGCGCACCCATGCGCATGGCCAGCGCGATGGCGTCCGACGGCCGGGCTGAGACCTCGATGCCGTTCCCGAACACGAGCGTCGCGAAGAACACGCCGTCCTGAAGATCGTTGATCGTTACCCTCGTGAGTTCCGTCTGCAGGGCCTGCAGCACATCACGCATAAGGTCATGGGTCATCGGACGAGCGGTCGTGATGCCTTCCTGCGCGAACGCGATGGCGGTCGCTTCCACCGCGCCAATCCAGATGGGCAGGTAACGCTCACCTTCGACTTCCTTCAACAGGACGATCGGCTGCTTCGACGGAAGCTCGACACGAACGCCGACGATGTCCAGCCGATGCACCGATCTACCTCCTCGCACAGGTGAGCAGGACAGGATGATCTGAGTGGAAACTGTAGATGCCCACCGGGTGACACTATCCCCGTCGCTGGAGTTCGTCAGCGTGCCTGGTGCTTCCGGAAAGATCGGTCACTGTGGACGTCTTCCGCCTCAGTTCCCACGATAGGTGCCCGCCCGCGCATCGGCCCGCGCGCGCCTGCCCGCAGGACACGCCAGGCCAGCCTCATCCGCTCGGCCCGGCCCGCAGACGCGAGCGCAGCAGCGCGGCGTGCAGCCGGACCAGCAGGCCCGCGAGCTCGTCCACGGTGTCCTGCGCGTGTCCACAGAGACGGTCACGCTGGCCTCGCAGGGGTGCCGCCACCTGTTCGATCAGGCCGGCTTCCCGGTCGGCCGCGACCCGTGAGGAGCGCAGATGACGTGCCTGGATCCCGAAGGCGCTCAGCGCGGCGAACGTGCGCGCGACCGCCAGCGCGTCCCCGTCGAAGTAGCTACCGCCCGGACGGGGGGCGAGCAGCCCGTACTGCTCGAGTTCGACGAGCTGGTCGTCGGTGACGCCGGTGGCGGCGAGCAGCTCTCGCCGCGACATCCGCACCGTCTCGCCGGCCTCGGCGATCATGTCCAGGACGCGGGGCGGGGGTGGTGGCACCGCACGGGGGCCAGGCCGTTCACACGGCTGCTCACCCCGGTCGAGGGACTCCAGCTCTTCTTTGATCACTCGCAGCGGCAGGAAGCGTTCCCGCTGCGCGCCGAGTACATAACGTAGCCGGACAACGTCATCAGGTGAGTACTTACGATAGTTCGCAGTGGTACGAGCGGGCACGACAAGACCTTCCGCCTCCAGATATCGAATCTTGGACAGCGTCACGTCGGGATAATCCAGCCGCAGCCGGTCGAGCACCTCGCCGATGTTGAGCGTTTTCGCGGTGGAACCACCCGCCGACGCCCGAGCGGGCATCGGCATGGGCGATGTCGCGGCTTGACCGGCGTTCATCGATGGGACCCCCGGTTCACTGGTGCCCCCCGCCACCCGTCGCCATGATCGATCCAGTCAGGAACACCAGCCGGAACTTGCCGATCTGAACCTCGTCACCGCTGGACAGCTCGGCCGAGTCGATCCGCTCCCGGTTGAGGTAGGTGCCGTTGAGGCTGCCGACGTCACGCACGGCGAAGCCCTTCGTGTACGGAGACCGATGGAACTCGGCGTGACGGCGGGACACGGTCACATCATCGAGGAAGATGTCACTTTCCGGATGCCGGCCCGCCGTTGTCAGATCGGCGTCCAACAGGAAGCGGCTGCCCGCGTTGGGACCCCGCTTGACCACGAGCAAACCGGAGCCCGGCGGCAGCGCGTCAACGGCGGCGACGGCGTCCCGTTCGGTCGACTCATCGACGTGATCACCCTCGATACCCGACAAGGCGGCGGCAAGGTTGAGCGTGGAAGTCTGCTCGGCAGGTCGTTCCGGCGCGACGGGTTCACCTGGACGTACCAGTGGCGACCCGCACCGCGCGCAGTACAGCGCATCGGTCGGGTTCTGCTGTCCGCACCTCGTGCAGAACACGGTCGCGTCTGCTTCCTGCCGGACCACCGCGGGCGCGGTTGGGTCGGCCGCTCGGGCCACCTTCCTGGGGTGGCGAAAGATTTGTTTCCTCCTCGGAGACACCCACCCGCCACGCGGACGTCCCCGAAGCCGGAGGGGATGGCACGGACCGTGACATCCCGGCCTCGCACCGCCCTCCCGGCGCACAATGAGGCTAGTGCATCGGGTCCACTACCGCGAAAAGAGAGGGGGCTGGTTACGCCCGCATAACGTTGATCTGACCGGTAGGCTACACGGGCAGATCCTTTCTGTTGCTGCCGGGCGCTCTCAGGTTCCCTGCACATGCTGGGCGTAGGCGACGGCGTCGAGCAAGGCCGCGGTCGCCCCGGCATCGTCGACCGCCACCTCGACGAGCCATCCTTCACCATAAGGATCGGAGTTGACCAGCTCAGGAGTGCTGTCGAGCACTTCGTTACGAGCGATCACCTCGCCGGAGACCGGAGCGTAGACGTCAGAGACGCTCTTGGTGGACTCCACTTCGCCGAACGGCTCACCCGCCCGCACCCGGTCGCCCACCGCCGGCAGTGTCACGAACACGATGTCCCCGAGCGCATCCTGCGCGAACGAGGTGATACCCACCCGCGCGATGTCGCTGCTCACCCGGATCCATTCGTGCTCCGTGGTGTATTTCAGGTCCTCCGGGTACACCGGGTATCGCCTCCCAGTTGTCGCTTCCACTGTCGGTCCACAGCGTCGGACGCGGCTTCCGGCAGCCCTGGGAAGGTCATCACGGCGCGCTGGAGCCGTGCCCATTGTTCCACTCTTCCGCTCTGCTTCCACCCGGCGGGGCAGCGGACTGGCGGGGCGAGCGCCGGCCGCGTCAGCCCTCGGCACCGACCGCCCGCTGTGAACGATCATCGTCGGTGAGATCACCGGCCGCGAACAAGGCGCTCCAGTAGTCCAGGAGCTGTTCCGCCGTGGTGGCGTCGGGGCCCTCGGCCCACAGATGGGTGACAGCTTCAGCCGGGTCGGGGAGCACCAGTACCCACGAGCCATCCGCCAGGATCACCCGGACGCCGTCGGTGGTGTCGATCGCGCATCCGCTGTCGGAGTCGACCGCCTCCACCACTCGCCGCATCACCATGCCCTTGGCCGCCCACGGCGTCGGCACGGATCTGCGCAGTACCGACACCGCCGGTATGCGCGCGTCGATGGCGCTCAGGGTCAGCCGGGTCCGGGCGACCAGAGCCGCCAGCCTGACGAACGCGGCCAGGCCGTCGATCGCGGGGGTGAACTCGGGCACCACGAACCCCCCGCGGCCGTCTGCGGCGAACACGACGTTCGCCGCGGAGGCGGCCCGGGTGAGGTCGGCCGCTGACAGCGACGTACGCCGCACCGTCAGCCCATGGAAGCGGGTCACCTGATCCGCGACCCGAGTGGCGGTGACCGGCAGCGCCACCTCGGCTCCCCGGTTCTCCGCCGCGACAAGATCAAGAAATACCAGCAGCGCCCGCTCGTCGTCGATCAGGTCGCCGCGTTCGTCCACGATCGTGATGCGGTCACCGGCGTTGTCGAAGCGGACGCCGAAGGCAGCCCGCGAGCTGGCGACGAGCGCGCCGAGACGGTCCAGCGCGCGGCGGCGATCGGCCGGCGTCTGGGCCGGGACGGTCTCGTCCAATCGGCCGTTGACGGTGAGGACATCCACCCCGAGCCGTCCCAACAGGGTGGGCAGCACCAACGAGGTCGCTCCCCCGGCAGGGTCGATCACGATTTTCAGGTTGCCTTCGGCCAGACCCGAGATGTCCACCTGGTCCAGCAGGTCACGGGTGTAGATGTCGGCGGTCCGGGCGGGGAAGCGCAGCTCCCCGATCTCGCTGGGAAAGGCCCGCCGGAACTCCTGGCGGCTGACGACCCGGTCGAGTGTGCGCTGTGCGCCGAGTGAGAGATCAGCGCCCTCGGCATCCATGAAGCTGATGTCGACCCGTTCGGCGTCCCCCGGCGTCGTGCGTACCATGACGCCGCCGGCCGCGTCGGAGGTGCGGACGTCGAAGCGGGCCACCGGCATCGGCGCGACCTCCAGGTCCCGTACGTCCATCGCGCTCGCGGTAAGCGCGCTGATCACCGCTCGCTTGAGTGCCCTGGCCGCCCGGGAGCTGTCCCGGACCGTGGTGACTGTTGATCCTTTACGCAGGGTCGTGGCATAGGCGCTGGCGAGGCGGACGGCCAGTTCGGGTGTGATCTCGACATTGATCAGCCCCGATACCCCCCGTGGGCCGAACAGCGAGCGCTGCCCGCGGGACTCCCAGATGACGCTGGTGTTGACCACAGCGCCAGCCTCGATGGTCTTGAACGGGTACACCATGACGTCGTTGGAGACGAACGCCTCCTCTTCGATCACGCACTCGTCACCGATCACGGCGCCCTCTTCGACCCGCGCGGCCCGCAGCACGTCGGTGCTCTTGCCGATCACACAGCCCCGCAGGTTGGCCTGCGGCCCGATCAGGGCGTTGTCCTGGACGACCGCCCGGTGCAGGAAGGCGCCCTGTTTGACCACCACGTTGCTGCCGATGACGGTGAACTCACGCAGCTCGGCACCGGCCTCGACCTTCGTGTAGTCGCCGATCACCAGCGGGCCCGACAGAACCGCCTCCGGGTGGACGTCGGCGTCCCGGCCGACCCACACCCCCGGCGAGACCTCGAAGCCGCCGATCTCCACGTCCACCTGGCCGTTGAGCACATCAGCCTGGACCCGCAGGAAGCTGGGAATGGTACCAACGTCCTCCCAGTAGCCGTCGAGCGCGTAGCCGAACAGGGGCGCGCCAGCGGTGAGGAGCTTCGGGAAGACATCTCCCGACCAGTCCACCGGCTCCCCGGGCGGGACGTGGTCGAGAACCTCCGGTTCCATCACGTAGATGCCGGTGTTGACCGTGTCGGAGAAGACCTGTCCCCAGGTGGGCTTCTCCAGGAACCGGACGATCCGCCCGTCGTCGTCGGTGATGACGATCCCGAACTCCAGGGGATTGGGAACGGACTTGAGCGCGACCGTGACCAGCGCGCCCTGCTTGCGGTGGTAGGCAACCAGCGCGGTCAGGTCGATGTCGGTGAGCGCATCGCCGCTGATCACCAGGAACCGGTCGTCACGCAGGGCGTCCTGCGCGTTGCGGACGCTCCCGGCGGTCCCCAACGGCGTGGTCTCGGTCGCGTAGGACAGGTGCATCCCCAGCTCGTCGCCGTCGCCGAAGTACGTCCGGACGTGCGCCGCGAGGAACTGCACCGTCACCACGGTCTCATCGAAACCGTGGTGCTTGAGCAACCGCAGCGCATGTTCCATGATCGGGCGGTTGACGACGGGGAGGAGCGGCTTGGGCTGGTTGGCGGTCATCGGGCGCAGGCGCCTCCCCTCACCGCCCGCCATCACGACAGCTCTCACCGGCCCACCTCCGCATCCGCCCGGCCAGCCTCGCCGGGGTGCGTCCCGGGCGCCGCCGCGGGCTCGCTGCCGTTCCCCGCCCGCGCGAGCTGGCGCACCTGCACCCAGTAGAGGATTCCGGACCACCAGTACAGAGCGGCGCCCCAGCCAGCGAACGCCCACCCGAGCGGACGCGCAACAGTGGCAAGCCAGGTGTCACCCGCTGACAGCAACAACAGCGGGAAGGCATAGAGCAGGTTGAACGTCGCGGCCTTGCCCAGATAGTGCACGGGCAGCGTGGGGCCGTAGCCGAGCCGCCGCAGCACCGGCACGACCCCCATGATCATAATGTCCCTACCGACGAGCAGCGCCGCGAACCACCAGGGAACGATGTCGCGCAGCGTCAGCGCAATGATCGTCGCCAGGATGTAGAGACGGTCCGCCAGCGGGTCGAGCACAATCCCGAGCCGACTGGTTTGCGAGAGCGCCCGGGCAAGCTTGCCGTCGAGGTAGTCGCTCACGCCGGCGAAGGCGAGCACGGCGAGCGCCGCACCGTCAGCCTTGGGGCCCAACGCCAGCCACAGAAAGACACCGACCCCAGCCAGCCGCAGCGCGGAGAGCAGGTTCGGGATGGTCAGCACCCGGTCGGACGGATGGATCGCCGTGGTCACCCTCGACACCCTTTCGCACCCAGCTGCGCCCGCGTGGAGCCTGACGAGGCCGCCGCCACGGTGCACAGCCACCGTACGGCATCGTCAGCGGCGCCGCCCTCGCCCACGGGCCGCCGGGCCCGGCGGCCGGCTCGCGCCCATCACCCGGACCGCCCGTCAACCATCACATCACCCGGCCAACGTAGTACGTCGAGGTCCAGATTGGCACCAGTGAGACGGTCCGTCCGGTCTCCGGGGCGCTCCACACGTACCCGTTACCGGCGTAGATCGCGACATGGGTGATGTTGCTCGGGCTCCCGAAAAAAATCAGGTCGCCGGGCTGCTTGCCGGCCTGCGGCACCCGCAGCGAGGCGGCGAACTGCTGCTGGGCGGTACGCGGCAGAGAGCGCCCGAGCTGTTTGAACACGTACTGCACCAGGCCGGAGCAGTCAAACGCGTAGGGCCCCTCCGCCCCATACACATACGGCTTGCCCCGTTGCAACGACGCGAGGTAGACCGCTTTCGCCCCGATGGAGCTGCCTGGGACAGCCGTGGCCGCACCCCCGGCCGCCAGGCCTCCGAGGGCGCCGGCCGGGCCGGTGGGGCTGCGCACAGTCACTGTGGTCGCACCGGCCAGGGAGGGACGCAGGACGTTCGTACCGTCGAAGACCGCGGTGAGGGTCGTGGTCGACAGCAGGCGCGTACTGATCGTCGCGGTTCCGGTGCTGTCGGTCTGCAGCTGGGCGGTGGTGGTCCACTGCGGGCCGTTTGCCACCGCGATACGGACCCGTTGGTTGGTGACGGGACGCCCCGTCCCGACCTCCATGGCGCGGACGGTGAAGACGACGGGAGCATTCGGCGCGACAGTTGTCTGATCGGCGACGATCGACACCGAGGTGAAGGTCGGATCTGGATTTCCGATCTTGCCGGCCAGGCCGGTGGTGGATGCGGTGAGGGTGGCTCCGTGCGCGCCACCACCGACCATCGCGGCGCTGTCGACGGTGGCCGCTGCCGCGGTCACCGGCTCCAGTGCCACGCTGGCGCCCGTGCCGGGCATCGTCGCGGCGAAGCCGGCCGTCGATGCGGCCAGGGTTCCGGTCGTCACCGCGGCGATCGTGGCGACTCGCCGGGTCTGTGGGCTGAGGCGGACACGCCAAGGGGTGAGCTCGTCGCCGTCCGCACTCATGGGCGCCTGGTCACGGTGGCGACCGCGACCGGCCTGCTCGCCGTCCGCGGGGAGCCGGGTCACGCCACGTGGAAGCAACGCGCGTCCTTCCCGAACGCCCGCGAGGCAGAACGTCGACATGCCGCGGACCGGTGCCGCTGGCACGCCTCAAGGCACCGACCAAGGAGGAGAGCCCGGTCGGTGACCATCAGGGCTGCGAGATCTCGCTCCTGCCCCTGGCTGCTCGGAGGGGACATCGGGCCGGGGCAGGACTGGGCGTTTCGGTCCGACGCGTGTGTTCGAGAGAAAATATTGATCTTTATTGAGGAAACGAAGGTGTCAGCTCCAAAAGATATCGGGTGGCTCGTACGGGCAGGCAATGCCCCCAAACCCAACAGTTGGCAATATTCAGCCGGTCGCCTGGTGCAGTCATTGGGTTGCGGTCACGTGCCGGCCGCCGGCCGGTACGTGACCTTCAGTTTCCCCGCGACATACCCCCGGTGGGTATATAATTCCGGTGGTACCCGCCCCTGCCGCCGGGCGCTCTTCGAGCGCTCGGCAATAGGGGACGCGGCGTCGCGGGGCTGGGGCACGCACCTCGCCGCGTTGTCGTCGGTCGCCACCCAACACCAGGGTGGCTCCCTCCGCCGCCTTGCGATGCACGCACCCCAGCCCCGCTCCTTGACCCACACCCCTATTGCCGAGCGCTCGTATGACATGCCGGCGGCGGAGAACGGGGATCTTCCGGGTTGCGCGCTGAAAACGCCTCTGGCGGCCGCGTGCGCGTGATCCCTGCCGTTTGCGCCGGAAGTATCAGGACAGCAGGGAACGCAGCACGTACGGCAGGATGCCGCCGTTGCGGTAGTACTCCGCCTCCCCCGGCGTGTCGATGCGGACGATCGCGTCGAACCGCTTGTCGCCGGCCCGCACGACCAGGGTCGCGGTCTGCTCGTCGACCTGGGCGAGCCCGCGGATGGTGAAGATCTCCTCTCCGGTCAGGCCGAGCGAGGCGGCGGACTCCCCGGGCGGGAACTGCAACGGCAGGACGCCCATCCCGATGAGGTTGGACCGGTGGATGCGTTCGTAGGACTCGGCGATCACCGCGCGGACGCCGAGCAGCGAGGTGCCCTTGGCCGCCCAGTCACGTGACGAGCCCGAGCCGTACTCCTTGCCCGCGAGCACCACCAGCGGCACCCCGTCAGCCGCGTACCGCCGCGCCGCGTCGTAGATCGACAGCTGCTCGCCGTCGGGCAGGTGGCGGGTGACGCCGCCCTCGGTGCCGGGGGCGAGCCTGTTACGCAGCCGGATGTTGGCGAACGTCCCACGGATCATCACCTCGTGGTTACCGCGTCGGGAGCCGTAGGAGTTGAAGTCCTTCGGGTCCACCCCGTGCTCGACGAGGTACCGGCCCGCCGGCGAGTCGGGCTTGATGGATCCGGCGGGCGAGATGTGGTCGGTGGTCACCGAGTCGCCGAGCAGCGCCAGCACCCGGGCGTCGACGATGTCCGGGCGTGGCGTCGGCTTCGCCGGCATCCCCTCGAAATACGGAGGATGGCGGACGTAGGTCGAGTCAGGTGCCCAGCTGAAGGTCTGGGACACCGTTCCGCCGTCACCGGTCGGCAGGGACTGCCACCGTTCGTCACCGCTGAGGTCGCCGTAGTCCTCGGTGAACATCTCCGAGCGGATCGCGTCGCCCACCACGGCGGCCACCTCGACCTCGCTCGGCCAGATGTCACGCAGGTAGACCGGGCTGCCCGCGGTGTCGGTGCCCAGCGGGTCGTTGAGCAGGTCGATGTCCATCGTGCCGGCAAGGGCGTAGGCGACGACGAGCGGCGGGGACGCCAGGTAGTTCATCTTGACGTCCGGGTTGATCCGGCCCTCGAAGTTGCGGTTGCCAGACAGCACGCTGACCACCGCCAGGTCACCGGCGGCCACCCCCTGGCTGATCTCCTCCGGTAGCGGCCCGGAG
Organism: Protofrankia sp. CiT1; assembly: GCF_917627385.1. Lineage (GTDB taxonomy): Bacteria > Actinomycetota > Actinomycetes > Frankiales > Frankiaceae > Protofrankia. The sequence continues at coordinate 17,498 of NZ_CAKJTL010000100.1, read as the reverse complement.
TTGCCGATGCAGGTGGTGCACCCGTAGCCGACCAGGTTGAAGCCGAGCTTGTCCAGGTAGGACGTGAGCCCGGCGCGCTCGTAGTAGTCCATGACGACCTTGGAGCCCGGTGCCAGGGTGGTCTTCACCCACGGCTTTCGGGCCAGGCCACGCTCGACGGCGTTGCGGGCGAGGATCGCCGCCCCCACCATCACCTGCGGGTTGGATGTGTTCGTGCACGAGGTGATGGCGGCGATGGCGACCGCACCGTGGTCCAGGGAGAAGCTGGTGCCGTCCGCGAGAGTCACCGGGGTCGGGTTGGACGGGCGTCCGCCGAGATCACTGGAAGTATCCGCAGCTGCCTTTGCCGGACCGGCATAGTCGGCGAGCGCGGTGCGGAACGCGGCCTTGGCGGTGCGCAGGGGGACTCGGTCCTGCGGACGCTTCGGGCCGGCCAGCGACGGCTCGATCGTGGAGAGATCGAGAGTGAGGGTGGTCGTATAGACCGGCTCGCGACTCGGGTCGTGCCAGAGGCCCTGCTCCTTGGTGTAGGCCTCGACGAGGTCGATCTGCTCTTTGGGCCGACCGGTCAGCCGCAGGTAGGCCAGGGTCTCCGCGTCCACTGGGAAGATCGCGCAGGTCGAGCCGTACTCGGGGCTCATGTTGCCGATCGTGGCCCGGTTGGCCAGCGGGACGTTGCCCACGCCCTCGCCGTAGAACTCGACGAAACGGCCCACCACCCCATGCGCGCGCAGCATCTCGGTGATCGTGAGGACGAGGTCGGTAGCGGTGGTCCCGGCTGTCAGTTCTCCGGTGAGCTTGAACCCGACCACCGTCGGGATGAGCATGCTGACCGGCTGGCCGAGCATGGCGGCTTCCGCCTCGATGCCGCCGACGCCCCAGCCCAGCACCCCCAGGCCATTGATCATGGTGGTGTGGCTGTCCGTGCCGACCAGCGTGTCGGGGTAGGCGAGTGTCCCGTCGGCGGTGTCCTTGGTGAAGACAACGCGGGCGAGGTGCTCCAGGTTGACCTGGTGGACGATCCCGGTGTTCGGGGGGACGACCGTGAAGTTGTCGAAGGCGGCCTGGCCCCACCGCAGGAACTGGTAGCGCTCACGGTTACGGCTGAACTCCAGCTCGGTGTTGCGCGCGAAGGCGTCCGGCTGGCCAAAGACGTCAGCGATGATCGAATGATCGATCACCAGTTCCGCCGGCGCAAGCGGGTTGATCTTTGCCGGGTCGCCGCCGAGCGCCGCCATGGCCTCGCGCATCGCGGCGAGGTCGACCACGCACGGGACACCGGTGAAATCCTGCATGATCACGCGGGCCGGCGTGAACTGGATCTCCTGGCTCGGCGCGGCGGCCGGGTCCCAGGACGCGAGCGCGCGGACGTGGCCGGCGGTGATGTTGGCGCCGTCCTCGGTGCGCAGCAGGTTCTCCAGCAGGACGCGCAGACTGTAGGGCAACCGGTCAGCTCCGGGAACCACGTCCAGCCGACGGATTGTGTACCTGCGGTCGCCTACCTTGAGATGACCCGTGCTGCCGAAACTGTCCATATCTCCTCCTCGCCGCGTTTCCTCGCGGACCATCCTGGCGTTCACTCCAGGAACTACCCGGCTCGCTGGGCCCGGGACCAGTAATATCCTATTTACTTAGTATTGCTAAGGATATACCAGAAGATCAGTCGCCGCGTGCGAGGCTCCTGAAGTGTGGCGGCGCACCGGATATGTCATCTAACTGATAGTAATAAGAGGCTCCGGCAATAGGACGTTCGATCAGGGAGCGGCGTCCGGGTGGATGGATCGCGCGGTGGCGGAGGGAGGCGCCCTGTGTGGGGCGTCGACCGACGAGCCGGGGCACCCGTGCATCGCGCGGCGATGGACGGGGAGCGATGACGCGAGGCGCCGACCGGGCGGCGCGAGCCGGACACTCCTATTGCCGGATCCGCTAAACGTGGGTACGGTCAGGCGTTCTCGAGGAGATCCGGCGAGACACTCGCCTCGGTGTTTGGCAGCCCGAGCGCGTGCGCCCGCTTATCGGCCAGCGCAAGCAGCCGCCGGATCCGGCCGGCGACCGCGTCCTTGGTCAGCGGCGGGTCCGCGAGCGCGCCCAGCTCCTCCAGGGAGGCCTGGGCGTGCTCCAAGCGCAGCCGTCCGGCGGCGAGCAGATGCCCCGGCGCGTCGTCGCCCAGAATCCTCAACGCGGCCTGGACCCGGGCACCGGCCGCAACCGCCGCGCGCGCGGAACGGCGAAGGTTGGCATCGTCGAAGTTCGCCAGCCGGTTCGCGGTTGCCCGCACCTCCCGGCGCATCCGCCGGTCCTCCCAGGTGAGCAGGCTGTCATGCGCGCCGATTTTTGTCAGCAGCACGCTGATCGCGTCACCGTCCCGGATCACCACCCGGTCAACCCCGCGCACATCCCGGCTCTTGGCCGCGACACCGAGCCGGCGGGCCGCGCCGACCAGCGCGAGCGCGGCCTCCGGCCCCGGCGACGTGATCTCCAAGGAGCAGGAGCGGCCCGGCTCGGTCAGCGAACCGTGGGCCAGGAACGCCCCGCGCCACGCAGCCGCGGCGTCGCAGGACGCGCCCGTCACCACCTGCGGCGGCAATCCCCGCACCGGTCGGCCTCGCTGGTCAAGCAGCCCGGTCGACCGCGCCAGCTGCTCACCGTCACGCTCCACCCGGACGATGTAGCGCGCCGAACGGCGCAGCCCACCCGCGGCGAGCACCGCGATGCCCGACGGGAAGCCGAACACCTCCGCGATCTCGCGGCGCAGCCTGCGGGCGGTGGCACCCGCGTCGAGTTCGGCTTCGACGACGATGCGGCCACGCACGATGTGCAGCCCGCCACCGAAGCGCAACAACGCGGCCATCTCCGCTCTGCGACAACATGGCTTCGCCACCCGCAACCGGCTGAGCTCGTCCTTGACGGTGGCGGTCATTGCGGCCACACGAATCATTCCTCACCTTCACGAGCGGAGACGGTGGCCGCGGGATCGCCGCGCACCGCATCGTCTGAAACCAGCTTGTCGGCCGCGGCCGCGGCCGGACCTGGCCGGGCGCCGGAGCCGGCCCCGGTCATGCCGGCGAACACCGCCTTGAACGCGGCGGCCAGCCGTCGCGGGTCATGGCGCGGCTCACCGGGGTAGGCGACCGGCACGAGGTGCAACCGCGCTCCCAGATCGGCCGCGGCACGGGCGAGCGCACCCGGCTCACCGACCGCGTCACGGTCCGCGATCACGACATCGAACAGGAGGCCCGGCGCATGCTTCCCGATGACCCGCAGATGCGCCTCGGGTGGATAACCGGCGGTCTCACCGGGCTGCGGCACCAGGTTCAGGACCACGACGCGGCGAGCCGGCGACCCGAGCAGGCGCTCGGTCATCTCGGGCACCAGCAGATGAGGCAGCACGCTGGTGTAGAGCGAACCCGGGCCGAACACCACCCACTCGGCCCGCTCGACGGCGTCCAGCGCCGGTGGGCACGCCGGGGGCGTCGCGGGCTGGAGACGCAGGCTCCGGACCCGCCCGGCGGTGGTAGCCACCTCCGCCTGGCCGTGGACCTCGACGACGGCGGCCGGCTGAACCGGGTCGAGCCCGGCCACCTCGGCGACGATGTCGATGCCCGCGTCCGACAGCGGCAGCACCCGCCCGGCGGCCCCCAACAGCCTGGCCGCAAGGTCGAGCGCGGCCACCGCGGAGCCCTGGCGTTCGGCGAGCGCCGTCAGCACCAGATTACCGACAGCGTGACCGGCGAGCGGGCCGCGACCACCGAACCGGTGCTGGAACAGCTCCGCCCAGGTGGCCGACCAGGTGTCGGCACCGGCGAGCGCGGCCAGCGCCATGCGCAGATCACCCATGGGCAGCGCTCCCAGCTCGTTCCGGAGCCGTCCCGACGATCCACCGTCGTCACCTACTGTCACGACAGCGGTGAGATGCTCGGTGATGCGCCGCAACGCCCGCAGGGACGCGGCCAAACCGTGGCCACCGCCGAAAGCCACCACCGCGGGACCGGTACCCGTCACTCTCGCCCCAGATCACGATGGACGACCCGGACGCCGACGCCGTCGCCCGCGAGCCGCGCGGCGAGCTGTTCGGCCAGGGCCACACTGCGGTGCTTGCCACCGGTGCACCCGACCGCGAGTGTCAGATAACGCTTACCTTCCCGCACGTACCCCTCCCCCACCAGCCGCAGCAACGCCGCGTACTGGTCGATGAACTCCGCTGCCCCTGGCTGGGCGAGAACGTAGTCACGAACATCTGGATCACGGCCGGTGAACGGTCGCAGTGCCTCCACCCAGTGCGGATTCGGCAGGAACCGGCAGTCGGCCACCAGGTCGGCGTCCAGCGGCAGACCGTACTTGTAGCCGAAGGAGACCACCGTCGCGTTCAGGCGGTTCCCGCTCGGCTGGCCGAACGCGGTGTCAATCTTGGCCCGCAACTCGTGGACGTTGAGATCGGTGGTGTCCAGGACCAGGTCCGACTCGCCGCGCAGCTCCGCCAGCAGCGCGCGCTCACGGCTGATGCCGTCGACCACCCGCCCGTCGCCCTGGAGCGGATGCGGCCGGCGGACGTGGTCGAACCTGCGGACCAGCGTCTCGTCCGCGGCTTCCAGAAAGAGCACCTGCGGATGCATGCCACGGGCCTCGAGCGCGTCCAGCGTCGCGCGCAGGTCGGAGAAGAACGCCCGGCCGCGGACGTCCACGACCACGGCGATGCGATTGACCGCGCCCTGTGACCGCAGCCCGAGTTCGGTCATGGTGGCCAGCAACGCCGGGGGGAGGTTGTCAACAACGAACCAGCCGAGATCCTCCAGGCACTTGGCCGCGGTGCTGCGGCCCGCTCCGGACAGCCCGGTGATGATGGCGAGGTCAAGCGGCACGGCGGAGGTCATGTGGGAACACCCCAGGTTGACGTGGTATCGGAACCGGGTCCAGCGGTGGTGGTGCCGGCCGCGGCGGCTCCCGATGGCCCCGATTCGGGCGCGGACACCGCGGGCGGGGGCACCGGCGCGGTTCCGTCAGTCCCAAGAATTTCCCCCGTGTACGGGTCGACCGCGGGTGCGGCGGCCGCCACGGTTCCCGGTCCGGCCGCGGCCAGCGCGTCCACCACGGCCTGGGCTGTCCGCCGGCCGATGCCCGGAACCTCGGCGATCTGGTCGACCGTTGCCCGGCGTATCCGAGCGAGCGAGCCGAACGTCGCCAGCAGCGCTTTGCGGCGTGTCTCGCCGAGCCCCGGCACGTCGTCGAGCAGCGAATGAACCATGGCCTGGGAGCGCTTCTGGCGATGATAGGTGATCGCGAACCGGTGCGCCTCGTCCCGGATCCGTTGCAACAGGTACAACGCCTCGCTGGTGCGGGGCAGAATAACCGGATCATCCTCAGCCGGCAGCCACACCTCCTCCAGCCGCTTGGCGAGCCCGCACAGGGCGATGCCGCCGGGGCCGCTGTCGATACCGAGCGTGTCCAGGGCTCGGCGGGCCGCGGCGACCTGCGGGGGGCCGCCGTCGACAACGACCAGGCTGGGCGGGTAGGCAAAACGCCGTGGCTGGTCCGTGACCGGCTCCGGCGGGGTGCTGGACGGGCTCGCCAGCCCGGCGACGTCCCCGGTGCGCGCCTGCTCGGCAAGGTAGCGGCTGAACCGCCGGCTGATCGTCTCGTACATGCTCGCGACGTCGTCCTGCCCGTCCACCCCGCGGATGGCGAACCGCCGGTACTCCGACTTGCGGGGCAGGCCGTCCTCGAAGACGACCATGCTCGCGACGACGTTGCTGCCCTGCAGGTTGGAGATGTCGAACGACTCGATCCGCAGCGGTGGCTCGGCCAGGCCGAGCGCGTCCTGGATGTCCGACAGCGCCCGGCTGCGCGCGGACAGATCACCGGCCCGTTTCGTGCGATGCAGGGTGAAGGCCTGGGCCGCGTTGCGCTCGACGGTCTCCAGCAGGGTCCGCTTGTTCCCACGGCGAGGAACCCGCAGGTCGACCTGGCTGCCGCGGGCGGCACTGAGCAGCGCGGCCACGGCAGCCGCGTCCGGCGGGAGCACCGGGACGAGCACCTCTCGCGGGATCTCGTTGGCGGCGCCGGGACAGGCGAGCCCGCCGGCCGCGGCCGAGCCGGTCGGGGTAGTGGCCGCGGGGGCGGCCTGTGACAGGTACTCCTGGGCGAGGAACTGCTCGACCAGCTCCCCCGTGGTCAGCTCCTCGAGCTTGTCGACCACCCAGCCGCGCTGGCCGCGGACCCGGCCGTCACGCACGTAGAAGACCTGGACGGCGGCTTCAAGATCGTCCTGGGCGAACGCGATGACGTCGGCGTCGGTGCCGTCAGGCAGCACCACGGCCTGTTTTTCCATGGCCTGGCGCAGGGCGCCGATGTCGTCCCGCAGCCGCGCGGCGCTTTCGTACCGCTGCTCCGCCGCGGCCTGCGCCATCTCGCGTTCGAGCGTGCGGATGTACCGGTCGGTCCGCCCGGACATGAAGTCGCAGAAATTCTCGACGATGCGACGGTGCTCGGCCTCGTCGACCCGGCCCACACACGGTGCCGAGCAGCGGCCGATGTAGCCGAGCAGGCAGGGGCGGCCCATCTGGCCCGCGCGCTTGAACACGCCCGCACCGCACGTACGGGCCGGGAAGACACGCAGCAGAAGATCCAGGGTCTCCCGGATGGCCCACGCGTGGGGGTACGGACCGAAGTAACGGACGCCGGCGCGCTTGGGACCGCGCATGACCTGCAACCGGGGGAACTCCTCGTGCAGCGTCACCGCGAGGCTCGGGTAGCTCTTGTCGTCCCGGTAGCGAACATTGAAGCGAGGATCGAACTCCTTGATCCAGGTGTACTCGAGCTGAAGCGCTTCGACCTCCGTCGACACCACCGTCCAGTCGACCGCACTCGCGGTCGTCACCATGTGCTGAGTACGGGGGTGGAGGTTGTGTATATCGGTGAAGTAGGTTGACAACCTGGCGCGAAGGTTCTTCGCTTTGCCCACGTACACCACGCGGCCGTGCTCGTCGGAGAACCGGTACACCCCCGGTGTCGCCGGAACCGATCCCGGCGCGGGACGGTAGGACGCCGGATCAGCCATGAACCGAGCCTACGGCGCGCCGGACAGCCATTGAACAACGCCTCCACGTAACCATTTCATCACGCTGGGCATCTGCTCTTGAAGGGCGGCCACGACCCGGGGCGGAACAAAGCCCCGTGACGACCATGGCTGGGCATATCTCACAGCTGACGGGACACCCGTCATGGCGCGGGGCGGCCGGCGATGCCAGGGTCCATGCTCGGAGACCATGAGCGGTGTGCAAACCATGGCCCGTCAGGCGCTCGCCGTCCGATGGCCACGACGACCGGTCCGACAGGCGCTGATCCCGCGGCACCTGCGTGCCGCCATCCCCGGAGAGGGCCTCCTGAGGCTGGCGTCGACCTTGTCCAGGCTGGTCCCGAACAAGTCCCTTAACGTGTCCCGGGTGGCATCTTGCCTGACCGGCTGTCACCCTCGATACCGCGGTGCACAGCGTCGCTGGATGACGAAGGAGGCACGACGGATGCAGGTGGACGATGTGACCACCGAGTTGGTCGTCAATGACGCACCTTCCCGCGGGCGGCTGACCGTGCTGCAGGTGAGCTGGCGACGGGCCGACCCGCTTGCCGTGACGTTGGAGCTCATCTCCCGGCCCGATCATCCGGCGCTGCCGCGAGGTACCTGGGTGGTGCTGCGAGACGCGCTACGCGCCGGTCTGGACATCCCCACCGGCGGCGGTGACGTGCGGATCACCCCGGAACCGGACCGCGGCTGTGTGCGGCTCGATCTGACATCTCGTGAACTCCACTCCGTCGTCCGGCTGGACATCGAGGCCGCGCGGGCGTTCCTCGACGCGACCGAACAGGTGGTTCCCCGCGGCGCGGAACGTTCTGCCGAGGAACTCGACGCCGTTCTGGCCGATCTTCTACGTACCTGACCTCCACGTACCCGCTCCCGCCGTCCGCCGTCCCCGGCCTGGGGCCGTGCGGACGTCCCGTTGTCCCGCGGCGTGACAGGAGCCCCGGCGGTCAGGACGCGGCTGACGCCGGCCCGGCCGCCGACCCGAAGCCGGCCCGTGGCCCGAGGATCTCCCGGAGGAACAGCCCAGTATGGCTGCTCTCAACCGCGGCGACCACCTCCGGCGGTCCTTCGGCGATGACCCGTCCGCCACCGGTCCCGCCCTCCGGACCCATGTCGATGACCCAGTCCGCCGTCTTGATGACGTCCAGGTTGTGCTCGATGACGATGACCGTGTTGCCAGTGTCCACAAGGCGGCCGAGAACACCCAGCAGTTTACGGATGTCCTCGAAGTGCAGCCCGGTCGTGGGCTCGTCCAGCACGTAGGCGGTGCGGCCGGTGGAGCGCCGCTGGAGCTCGGCGGCGAGTTTGACCCGTTGTGCCTCCCCGCCGGACAGCGTCGGTGCTGACTGGCCGAGCCTGACGTAGCCGAGACCGACGTCGTTGAGGGTGCGCAGATGCCGGGCGATCGCGGGAACGGCCGCGAAGAACTCCGCGGCCTCCTCGATCGGCATATCGAGGACCTCGGCGATGCTCCGGTTCTTGTAGTGGACCTCCAGCGTCTCCCGGTTGTACCGAGCACCGTGGCAGACCTCGCACGGCACGTACACGTCCGGCAGGAAGTTCATCTCGATCTTGATGGTGCCGTCCCCGGCGCAGGCCTCGCAGCGGCCGCCCTTGACGTTGAACGAGAATCGCCCAGGAAGGTAGCCACGGACCTTGGCCTCGGTGGTCTCGGCGAACAGGCGGCGAACGTGGTCGAAAACGCCGGTGTAGGTGGCGGGGTTCGACCGCGGGGTCCGGCCGATCGGGGACTGGTCAACCCTGACGACCTTATCAAGATGATCAATACCGGTGACGCCGCGATGCCGTCCCGGTACTTCCCGAGCGCCGTTGAGCGTGTTCGCCAGTACCGCGGCCAGGATGTCGTTGACGAGGGTGGACTTCCCCGAGCCGGAGACGCCCGTGACGGCCACGAAACAGCCGAGGGGGAACGACACCGTCACATCCCGCAGGTTGTGCTCACGGGCCGCGTGGACGGTCAGCGCGCGGCCCGCCGTCGGCTGCCGCCGGATGTCGGGCACCGGTATCTCGCGGCGGCGCGACAGGTACGCCCCGGTGATCGAGGACTCCGCATGGAGCAACGCCTCCACCGAGCCGGACACGACGACCTTGCCGCCGTGCTCACCAGCCCCCGGCCCGATGTCCACCACCCAGTCGGCGGCGCGGATCGTGTCCTCGTCGTGTTCGACGACGATCAGGGTGTTACCGAGGTCACGCAGCCGGACCAGCGTCTGGATGAGGCGGCGGTTGTCCCGCTGGTGCAGGCCGATCGACGGCTCGTCCAGGACGTAGAGGACCCCGACCAGCCCCGAACCGATCTGGGTGGCGAGCCTGATCCGCTGCGCCTCCCCCCCGGCCAGCGTGCCGGCGGCACGGTCCAGGGACAGGTAGTCGAGCCCGACGTCGAGCAGGAACGCGAGCCGCGCGTCGATCTCCTTGAGTACCCGGCCGGCGATCGTCCGTTCCCGTTCGGTGAGCTCGAGCGCCCGCAGGAACTCGGCACACTCCCCGATGGCCATAGCGGCCACCTCGGCGATCGAACGACCACCCAAGGTCACCGCCAGTGATTCGGGTTTGAGCCGGGCGCCGTGGCAGACCGGGCAGGCGATGTCACGCATGTAGCCCTCGTAGCGCTCACGGCTGCTGTCCGACTCGGCCTCCCGATGGCGGCGGCCGAGGAAGGCGACCACCCCCTCGAAGGCGGTGAAGTACTGGCGTGACCGGCCGTACCGGTTGGTGTAGGCGACCTGGACCTCGGTCTCCCCCCGTCCGTGCAGCACAGCCTTGCGTGCCCGTTCCGGCAGGCCCTCCCAGGGGATGTCCATCCGGAAGCCGAGATCGTTGGCCAGGGCCTCCAGCAGCCGGGTGAAGTACTCCTTGTTGTGGCCGGCTGACCACGGCGCGATCGCTCCGTCGTTCAGCGACAGCGTCGGGTCGGGAACGACGAGCTCGGGATCGACCTCCTTGCGGGTGCCCAGGCCGGAACAGTCCGGACAGGCACCGTACGGGGAGTTGAAGGAGAAGGACCTCGGTTCCAGCTCCTCGAACGACAGGTCGTCGTACAGGCAGGCGAGATGCTCGGAGTACATCCGCTCACGGTCGGGGCCGCCCGGGTCGCGGTCGACGAAGTCGAGCAGCACCAGACCACCACCAAGGCCGAGTGCCGTCTCGATGGAGTCGGTCAGCCGCTGCTTTGCCGACGCCTTCACCGCCAGCCGGTCGACCACGACCTCGATCGTGTGTTTACGCTGCTTCTCCAGTTTCGGCACATCGGTGAGAGCGAGGACACCGCCGTCGACACGCGCGCGGGCGAATCCCTTGGACTGCAGGTCCGCGAAGAGGTCGAGGTATTCGCCCTTGCGGCCCCGAACGATCGGGGCGAGCACCTGGAAGCGAGTGCCCTCGGGCAGCTCGAGCAGCCGGTCGACGATCTGCTGCGGGGTCTGCCGGGAGATCGGTCGCCCGCACTTCGGGCAGTGCGGGCGACCCGCCCGCGCGAACATCAGGCGCAGGTAGTCGTACACCTCGGTGATCGTTCCGACCGTGGACCTGGGGTTTCGTGAGGTCGACTTCTGGTCGATCGAGACGGCTGGGGACAGCCCCTCGATGAAGTCGACGTCGGGCTTGTCCATCTGGCCAAGGAACTGGCGGGCATAGGCCGACAACGACTCGACATACCGCCGCTGCCCCTCCGCGAAAATTGTGTCGAAGGCGAGGCTGGACTTTCCCGAGCCCGACAGACCGGTAAAAACAATCAAGGAGTCCCGTGGCAGGTCGAGGTCGACATCGCGCAGGTTGTGCTCGCGCGCGCCGCGAACGACGAGACGGTCTGCCATCGTGGGATCCTTCGCGGTCTGCTCGGGTGACGGGACATGCCGCGTTCGAGGACGGATGTCCGCGGCGCCTGCCATGGTACGGACGAGCTCCGACAGCTTCGGAGCGACATCGCGGTGGAGACAGCGTGAGACGAGCCCCGCCATGATCGCTGGCCTGGCCTGCCACGGCCACCGGCGGCGGTATGATGTTCAGCGGAGGAGAACATGGGACACGGCGAGCACGGGTATTCGGGAGTGGTCGCGGCCGGCGGGCCGGCGGATGTCCGCGAGCTGCCGGGGCTGACGATCATCAAGGTCGCGGTCGGTCCGATGGACAACAACGCCTACCTGCTGCGATGCGCCGTAACCGGCGAGCAGCTTCTGATCGACGCCGCGAACGAGGCCGAGACGCTGTTGGGCCTCATCGGTGCGGCGGGGCTCACCACCGTGGTGACGAGCCACCATCACAATGACCATGTGCAGGCGCTGGACGCGGTGGTCGCGGCGACCGGGGCGCGGACGGTGGCGCACCCGGCCGACGCCGACGCCATCCCGGTGCCGACGACGGTCCTGGTCCGTGACGGCGACGAGGTGACCGTCGGCGCCGCCACCCTGCGGGTGATTCACCTGGTTGGGCACACGCCGGGGTCGATCGCGTTGCTCTACGATGCCGACCCGGCCGCACCGCATCTGTTCACCGGTGACTGTCTGTTTCCCGGTGGCCCCGGTGCCACTTTCGGGAACGCCTCGGCGTTCAGCTCTCTCATGGATGACCTCGAGCGGAAGGTTTTCGGGCCGTTCCCGGATGCCACCTGGATCTATCCCGGGCACGGCAGGGACACAACCATCGAGGCGGAGCGGCCGCATCTCGCCGAATGGCGTGCCCGCGGCTGGTGAGCGAATACCGGGGCGGCTGGACGCGGTTCAGCGCGCCCGGCATGAGGGGACGCGGCGTCGCGAATCATCCACCCGGGCGCCGCCACCTGACCGAACGCCCTGCCGCCGGATCCTCGTACCGGTCGAAATCCCGATCTCACGCACGCTCTCGCGGCGAAATCTCGGGCTCGAGGCCAGCAACCACGGTGTCATGCAGCCGGTTCCGGCCGACAGTGAGCGCGCGCCGCACTTCCGCCTCGATTTCGAGAGGATCGATCCCGAGCCTGCGGCCGATATGAACAGACCAGATCTCGCTGCGCACATTGGTCTCGAAGTCCAGTTCGCTGCGCAGGTCGTTACGAGCTGCCTGTCGATTCTGGCTCACCATGACAAATGTGCTGAGAAAAATGGCCTCCAGGCTGACAAGCATCGTCAGCAGGCCATAAGGATAGCGGTCGAAAACCAGCGCGGGACCCCAGACCCCCGTGTTCGCCACAATCCAGAGAGCGAACCACAGAGCGTGGATGTAGACGAATCTGAGACTGCCCGCAAAAGCCGTCACAGCGTCGGCCACCCGGTCCTGTGAGCTCTTCAGGCTGGCGACGAGGTGAGTCTCGTTACGGATGTGATGCCGCGGCCGCTCGCTGGCCCCGGCCGGGAGCGGCCGCGGCCTGACGGTGTTGACCGGCCGCTCGCAGGCCGGGCAGCGGTCACCGGAACGATCGGGCGCGGCGGGCGGCTGGCCGGCATCAGCGGATTGGGCGCTGGTCATCTGCCCAGGTTCCCACTGGGGGCACAGCCGTGGTACCCGGTCCAGGCTGGTCGGTCGTGCGAGGCGGGAACAACGCGGCCCAAGAAGCTCCGGCAACAGGGTCATGGATCAGGGAGCGAGGTCGGGGCGCGTGTATCGCGAGGTGACGGAGGGAGTCACCTTGGCGATGACGCGAGGTGCGTGCCCCACGGCCGGTCGCGCTAAGTGGTACCGGCAATACCAGCGCGGCGTCGATGGTACTGGCAATACCGCTCGCGCTATCGAGGTGGTGACAGAAGATTCGATCACTGATGCAGATATTTCATCATTCTGGTTCAATCAGGCGGATCGAGGGAAATTGACGCATGCCACGGGTCCAGCCGCACCCCGACACCATGACGGGGAGCTGCTATTTCGGTACGCGCGGTAGCCGCACCCCCACACAGAAGGAGACCGAATTGAACGAGCTACAGACATTCCATTTACCCGAGTTCATCGACGGCACGGAATCCGACCGCGCGCTGGCGCGTGCGATGGTGCGAGCCTGGCGGAGCGACGGAATATTCCAGATTGCTACCAGCCCGGCACAGGATCAAAAAACCCAGGCCGCGATTGAATCGAGCAAACGATTTTTTCGCCTGCCCATGAAAGCCAAGAGCCAATGTGTGAGTGAGCTGACCTACAGCGGCTACATCGCGTCCGGTGAGGAGGTCACGGCCGGCGAAGCGGACTATTCCGAGATTTTCACGGTCTGTCCGGACATCGCGTTGGACGATGCCCGTGTTCAGGCGCGGTGGCCATGCCACGGCCCGACCCCCTGGCCCGACGCCGAATACCAGCGAAGCATGCGGGTGTTCATGGACGAACTCGGCCGGGTGGGTGAGAAACTACTGAAGCTGACAGCGCTGGGCCTGGAGCTTGATGACACCGACGCGCTGACGAGGCTGACCGCTGATGGCTGGCATCATATGCGGGTCCTGCGTTTTCCCGCTTTGTCGAAGGAGAGCCGTCGCGGCATCGGCGCCCACACCGACTACGGGCTGCTGGTAATCGCCGCCCAGGATGACGTGGGCGGGCTCTACATACGTCCGCCGGTTGCCGGGGAGAAGCGGAACAGGAACTGGCTGGCGAACGAGAGCGCCGCCGGCATGTACGAGAACGAGGAGCCGTGGACGTTCGTGCGGCCGGTGCCGAGCGTACTGACGGTGTTCCCTGGTGACATTCTTCAGTTCCTGACCGACAGCTTTCTGCTCTCGACACCGCACAAGGTCAGGCTGAACACCCGAGAGCGTTTCGCGCTCGCGTACTTCCATGAGCCCAATTTTGCGGCCCGCATCCGTCCGCTGTCCGGGGTGAGTGCCGACTGCATCCACTACGGGACACATTTTACCAATATGTTCATGCGTAGTTATCCAGCACGAATTACTACCCAACGCATCCTCGCGGAGGACCGCCTGTCAGTCCTGCCCCTCCTGCGGGATGACGGCGGGCTCCTGATCAGCTGATCTCCGAGCCCGACCTGGCGGGTGACCCGCCGTACGCTTGTTGCCGGACCGTTAGCGCGGTCCGGCAACAAGGCTCCGTCAGCTTCCCGGAACCACACCGGCCGGCGGCACGGATTCACTTTCCGCGATACCTCCCGCCGGATTTTTCACATCCTTCCTATCCTTTTTGGTCTTCTCCTGTTTTTCCGCCCGGGTGGCAGCCGCGCCCGGCCGGCCAGTGTCCTCAGCCGCGCGGCGGGCATCGGCGAGGAACGGCCCGCCGCCGCTCGGGTCGAGTACTCCCGCCTCCGCCCAGTCGAACCTGCCGGCCAGAACCTGTTGCGCGGCCCGGAAATTGTAGGTGTCGTCGTTGCTCCACAACGCGTCGAACAAAACATCGACCCGGCGCCGGGCCTGCCGGCAGAACAGGTCCGCCAGCTCGATGGCGGTCGGCTCACCGTCCCGCGCGAGCAGCTGCGCACGAACCACACACGCGCTCATGGCGAACAGCTCCGCACCGATGTCGACGATACGGCCAAGAAACATCTGTCTCTTTTCCAGGCCGCCCTTCCAACGGCTCATCCCATAGAAGGTCGAGCGGGCCATTTTGCGCGCCGACCGTTCAACGAACCGAAGGTGCGTCGCGAGCGCGCCAAACTCAGCGAAGGAACGTGGGCCGGTCCCCTCCCCGACAACCAGTCGGGGCAACCAGCGGGCGTAGAAGCCAGCCGCGCGCGCGGAGGTTCTCGCCTTGGCCGACAACGGGATCTCCGGCTCGATGATGTCCCCGGCGACCGTCAGATGGGTGTCGACCGCCTCCCGGGCGATGAGCAGTTTCATGATTTCGCTGGAGCCCTCGAAGATCCGGTTGATACGCAGGTCGCGCAGCATCTGCTCGGCCGGGACGGGCCGTTCACCGCGATTGGCCAGCGATTGCGCCGTCTCGTACCCGCGGCCACCGCGGATCTGCACCATCTCGTCGGCGACCAGCCACGCCATCTCGCTCGCGTACAGCTTGGCGAGCGCGGCCTCGATCCGGATGTCCTTACCGCCTTCGTCGGCCATCATCGCGGTCAGGTCGACGACCGCCTCCATGGCGAACGCGGTCGCGGCGATAAAAGCGATCTTCTGAGCGATCGCCTCGTGCCGGCCGATCGGCTGGCCCCACTGAACCCGCTCAGCGGCCCACTCCCGGGCGATCCGCAGCGAGTACTTCGCGCCGCCGGCGCAGACCGCTGGCAGGGCCAGCCGGCCGGTGTTGAGGGTCGTCAACGCAATCTTGAGCCCTTCCCCCTCCCGGCCAAGCCGGTCTTCGACCGGTACTCTCACCCGGTCGAAGCGGGTGACACCGTTCTCGATGCCACGCAGACCCATGAACTCGTTGCGGTGCTCGACCGTGACACCGGGCGCGTGCGCGTCGACGATGAAGCAGGTGATGCCGCCGTGACGCTCCGCGGCTGTCGGCACGACAGCCATCACAACCAGCCGGTCCGCGATCACACCGTTGGTGGTCCACAGCTTGCGGCCGGACAGCTCGTAGGCCACACCGCCGTCCACAGGAACGGCCTGCGCACTCATCCGCGCGGGATCGCTGCCCACATCTGGCTCGGTCAGCAGGAACGCGCTGACCTCCTTGCGGGCGACCAGCGGCAGGTACCTGCGCTTCTGCTCACGTGTGCCGAATCTGCGAACCGGTTCGGCTACCCCGATCGACTGGTGCGCCGAGAGCAGAGTCGGGATGGAGGAATGCCAGGTACCGGCGAGCGCCAGCGCCCGATTGTAGTACACGGTGCTCAGCCCGAGGCCGCCATACTCCTCCGGGATCTTCATGCCCAGCGCGCCCAGCCCTTTGAGACCATCGAGGACGTCCCGCGGAATACGCCCATCCCGCTCGATCTGGAGCGGGTCCACGTGCTCACGCAGGAATTCCTCGAGCCTTTCAAGAAAGGCCTCACCGCGCGTCCTGTCGGCCTTCGACGGCCGGGGGTGCGGCGAGATGAGATCGAGGCGAAAATGCCCGAGGAAGAGCTCCTTACCGAACGACGGACGCGTCCATGCCGTCTCACGCGCGGCTTCGGCGACCTTGCGGGCGTCCTTTTCGTCCACTTGTGGCATATTCAGCTCCCAGGTTCAGCAGATCTGCTACGCCTTTTCTTCCCCGCCCGGAGCGATCTATTGTCTGTTGCTGGCGGACGCATTGCGTTTTTGGTCGTTGGGTTTTTGGTGGTTGGTTGGAGGAAGATCAAATTTGTCAAGAAGTGTCGTCAACATCGTTGACTACACTGTAGGTAGCAGAAAACGTGAAGGAGACCGATGGAGACCGCGCAACCTCGCCACACCCGCACCCCTCGCGGGACGCTGTCCCAACAGCTGCTGCTCGACACCGCGATGGAGATCGTCGACATCGGTGGGGTCGGGGGCTTCAGCATGCGAGCGCTCGGTGCCCGGCTGAACATCGACCCCACTGCCGTCTACCGGCATTTCCGCACCAAAAACGATCTCCTGGAGGCCCTGGCCGACCGGGTGGTGCGAGGTACGGAGCCACTCCCCCACTCCGGGAGCCCCCTCGCCGACCTCCGGGAGACCTTCGCCCAGCTGCGCCGGTCGCTCCTGCGCCATCCCACTCTCGCACCGGTCGTCCTGCGCCGGCCGCCGGGCGGCGAAGCCAGCTGGGAACGGACCAACCACACGATCGGTCTGCTCCGCGACGCGGGAATGCCCGATCATGAGGCGGCCAACGCCTTCCAGACGCTGCTCTTCTACACCCTCGGGCACTCCCTCACCGAAGCTCGCCACACCGCGGCGACGATCGCCCGCAAGGGGCCGGACGCCACCGTCACGCCAGTAACCGCGATCAGTCCGGCCGCTTCCCGCTACCCCCACCTCGCCGCAACCGCCGACCACCTCGCCGCCGAGATGGAAACCCAGTTCCACGAGGGGCTGGGCCTCGTCCTCGCCGCACTCGCGATCTGACGGCCCGCCCCGCCGATGAGGGCGTCCAGCCCGAGCTCAGGGGAGCACGGCCCCGCCGTGACACTCGGTCCGGACGCACTCACGGTTGTTGCCAGTAGGCGCTCCGGACGTATCATGATCAGCTATAACCAGGTTGACCACTCAGCTGACAGTGACCGGCAAGCCGTTCATCAAGATCAAAAACGACAAAACTCGTCAACGTCGTTGACTACAGTGTAGGTAAACACCGGCACCATGACGCACGCTTTTGTGGGTGTTCGGGGTCGGTGGCGTTCAGGGCATCGGTGTGGTCGAGGGTTCCGGCGAGCGCGAGCCGGAGTAGTGTACCCCGCCGGTTGTCGACGATCTTTACTTGGATGTTGAGGCCTCCGTACAGGTCCCGGACCGCTTGGAGGCGTTGTGCGTGGGATGCGGCGGAGGTGTGGTGGTCGGCGAGGGTCTGATGCCCCGCTGGGAACAAATCGCCCGCGGACTCCGCCTCGACATCCACGACGGCACCTACCCACCCGGCGCACCCCTCCCCA
>NZ_CAKJTL010000099.1:13467-22713 GCF_917627385.1 Protofrankia sp. CiT1 | reverse complement strand
ACATCGCCCACCGCTACGACTGCTCCCGCCCCACCGTCCGCCGCGCCATCACCACCCTCGTCGGCGAAGGACTCCTCACCGTCGCCCACGGCCGCGGAACCTTCGTCCGCACCGACCCCGACCGCTACCTCATCGTCATCGGCGCCGACGACCACCCCGACTACCTCCACCACCCCCCACATGGCTGGCTCAGCCTGATCAGCAGCAGCCCCGAAGACGCCCACAGCCACCTTCGCCTCGGACTCGCCATCGACGAAGCCACCCACACCGACGCCACCACCTTCGACATCCGCCCCGGACGACTCCTCATCCACCGCCGCGCCGCCTGGACCCACATCAAAACCAACCGCCACCTCTACGCCCGCTCCGTCACCCCCGACACACTCAGCACCATCGAACAGCGCCACGACCACCCCAACCCCTTCTACCAAGCCCTCATCGACGACCCCGAACACATCAGCTAGAACCTCACCCTCACCGCCGCCATGCCCACCCCCGAACTCCGCATCCAACGTACCCTCCATGACGACCACGACTACCCCCTCGAACACACCACCATCCACGCACCCGCCAACCACTACGAAATCACCACCACCAAACACACCCCCACCTCCACATCTGAACCCGCGAGCGAGCGACGTACCTCTTCTCACCGCATCGACAGCTCATCCAAGTTCGTACTTATATGCGGCTACCTGACTGGAAAAGGGTGTCGGCATGTCCGTAGGGCCGCTCGTTCCTATAAGATCTTGCCGGAGCTTCCCACGATGGACGGAGATGACGCGGTGGCTGACCTACTCACCGAGGCAGCGTTTGATCTACGGACGGACTCACACGATGATGTTCTTACCGAGGTTGAAAAGTGGCTTGGCGTGCAGCTTGACCGTTCATCGTCGGAGTACGGAAGGCAGGGCGTCACTGCTGGCTTCCGTACTGATCGAGATACCTGGGTTCGGATTCAGTGGCGCCGGATGTGGGTGATCAATGGCCCTGCGTGGACCGGAGCTGAATGCGCATCGGTGTTGCGCCATGTCGCCAAACCGGATCTGTTGCGATCGGTCCGCTGGCGTGACGATGCAAGGGGAATGGTATGGCGTGCCGACGAAATGGAGTTGATCCTCTCTCCGGCCGTCAGCAGTAGTGGTGTCGTCGGTAGTGAACCGGTACTTTCGGACTCGTGGTGGAGAAGTCTTAAGACTTCTTTCGCCGCACTAGCCGCGCATAAGACCGAGCGGGTAGGTATGTCGTCTGCTCATCTTATCCGACGCATTAAGGAAGTTTTCGGCGACTCCGTCGACACCACAATTGATGAGTGGGTAACTGCTCACGCCGACATCCACTGGGGAAACCTTACCGCGCCCGATTGCTATCTACTGGACTGGGAAGATTGGGGAGTTGCTCCCCGTGGATTCGACGCTGCTATGCTTTGGGGTCACTCCTTGCGCGTCCCCAAACTTGCTGATCACATCCAGCATGAATTTCAGGTCGACCTCACCACTCGTTCCGGGAAGCTCGCCCAACTTGTATTCTGCGCGAACGTAATTCGCGTTTCTGCACGACGTAGCGAACCAAACCCGCTTCTAGAACCCTCGAAAAACGCGGCTTACGCTCTCATTTCCGAACTCCAGACTCGCCGATAAATCTCACTCGTCATCCTCTGTTCTCGTTTCCATATTCCCGACTCTCTCACGGAGTAAATGGCGGTAATGTCCAATTCTTTCTCTATTCGGCCGAAGCTTTGCAGCTTCCACCATTTGCTTCAAATGCGCTGGGGAATTAGTTCCTACGGCGACGCTACTTACAGCGGGCAGTTCGAAAGCCAGGCGGAAGATAGCTTGCCGATTCGAGAATTTTTGGCCACCTTCCAGAAACTGTGCAACTCTGGATTGTGTAACAAAGCGATATCTGGTGTACGCCCAGGGGCTTCAGTAGATTCTTCGAGAGCCCGATAAAGCCGATTTGGATCGAGAGAGTGCTCTACGCCTCCGACTCCAGGGAAAACCCCCACTTTGGTCGAGATCGCAAATTCTGGCAGCAAATCTCCGGCTACGCGCAATAAAGTACGGTGCGATGCGAAGTTGTAGTAGTTATAGCCATTATCCAGTGCCCGAACTTCAAGTTTCAGAGCTTCTTCGAATAGCTGTCGCTCGTGACGAGATCGGTATAGCCCAAGGATAGTTCGGGAATCAGCTCGGCGCATATCTCTTCCTGAATTAGTACGTTGGCAAGCTGTGCAACATCAAGGCCGGTAGTTGCTGCCAACTCATCTAAGATTACTGGAAAACCGCTGAGAAGTTCCTCTAAGGCAGGCAGCGCACCTACGGAGAAGGTGATTTTCTTGCCTGCCGCGAAGAGGTCGACTCGTCCGTCACGCCTTTCCAAGTGGGGTGGAAATTCGGCTACACACACTACGCTGGTTGGATTTCCGAAAGTTCCACCGGTGGCCACATGACGATGGGCAGGTCGTTCCTTTTCCCGTGCTGCAAGGAATTCCGATGGCAGACGCGACATGGCCAGTTCGGCAGCTATAGTAGATAATCCCTTCTCCTGAAGCACTCGTTTCTCAGGCGTACCCCAGCGGTCTAGGTCGTGTCTGAATTCTTCATTTTCGCGGACCTTATCTGCTAGCCATGTAAGCCAGTCAACGCCCGTCCTCTTCACGAATCCGAACGTCACGTGCAGGCTAAACCCCGCACCATGACCGTTTCGGGTTGCCTGATGCCAATAGCCCCAGGGAATATGCATTATTTCTCCGGCATACAGCGTCCCCGACCAGAGTAGCTCATCACTCGGTGTCTGGTTCTGCTCCGCGTCCCGATACATAGGCGCTGAACGTGAGGGACTTCGTACTTCCCAGCTTTTCTCCCCGGCTAGCTGAACAATCAATACATCATGATCGTCCCAGTGTAAGTTGAAGCCGGCTGCTTCATGGGTCGTCAGATAGGCGTTTACCTGGACCAGTTCGCGAGACCACCACTGCAAAGCCCGACATGCAACTTCCATAGTAGGGTCAAACATTTCTAGAGAGTCGAGAACAAGAGTGCAACCTGACTCAATAAGTCGACCTAGACGACGCATGCTCGGCACGTGAATGCCCTGTCCTCGTTTAGTCGTAGTCGCGCTGATGTAATTATTGGGGTGCAACTCGGACCCATCTCGAAAACAACGAAGTTGCGGTGAGGCAAGACTTCGTCTCATCACGAGATCAAGCAATTTCGTTGGGGTGAGAAGACGGGTACACAGGTCAGGACCAAGCATGCCACCTCGGGTAAAATCCGATCCCAGCATATTTGGTCCTGACCAACTGAGCGCCTTCTCAACACCGCGAACTAGCCGGTGATCCATTCTAATCCTCATCGCAGCGTCGAGTTTGGCAATACTCGGGTCAACCCGGGCAACGATCGGAACCGGCACGGGTCGACGTCGGTTCTACTCGTCCGATCAAGGGGTTCTGAATAACGCTCTATGACTCTGGGTGGTTCAGTTTATCGGCGTTTTCTCCGTCGTCACCCGTTGATGTGCCGGTCGAGTCGGAGTATTCGGCATCGTATCGATCATGTACGACGGCAAGTTGCTCAATCGCAATGATGAGATCATCGCTATTTCCCATAGCCGCTACACCTCTCCTTGAGTAGTTTTCTACAACGTATTGCCTGTAAATCGGGGCATATTTGCGACGTCAGATCAAGAGGTTTTAGTGAGCTCTTCGAAGCAAAATCTGACCGCTGCGACCTTGCCAGAACGGGACCCCTCCTCCCCTTCCGTAGATCACAATTCTGTCATGTAGGCAGATCTATTAACTGGCAAGAATTTTGCCCTAGCGCCGCGCTGATCGCGTCGATGACCGCGTTCAGTGCGGCAACCTGTCCACCGAGATAAAGCGCAGCTTCTCGGAATGTAGCGTGTGCGCCCCAGGTTTCCACGTTTTCGGGATCGACCGTAAGAACGGCGCACAGAGCTCGACAGCAGCGGTCGTGCATCACCGCTTCACTGCATTGGTCGTCCACCATGAACAGGACGGATAGCAATTGCCGCCGGGTCGTCAAGTACCGTTCCAGGGTCGACCCACTGACCACTCATGTGATCGATAGATGCGAGTACACGGCAGGGGACGATCCCAATGAATGGGAGCCAGCACGCCGCCACGACATGGACAGGCACTCGGTACCCGTGAAGGCCCAACTCCGACCTACCGCGAGGTCAAGGATGGTAACCGGTCGCGGTGTCAGCGGCTCCATTGCGCGAGAATATGCCGCCCAATCTGCCGCCTTCACCCAATGCGACCGATGGAACGTTGCTACGACAAATCCATCGGCATCCGCAACGAGAAAATGATCTGCCTTCGAAACGAGTCCCACCGATAACGGCCTAGTGGCGATTTTTATTGCTTCAGCGTCCGTAATGTTCCGGGCTACCACGGCGGTAACACGCTCAATAATGTCTTCCTGACCCGCCGTGAATGCTTTTTCCTCCCCAATCGTAATGGTCGGTCCTTGTATCAGCAATGGTCTTGGTCGTACGGCAAGAACAGCATCAACAGCGTCCCGAAACCCATCGTAGGTCATCCCGGACGGCTCGACAAGGTCGCGGTCAAATGCGCGGTCAAATGCGCGGTCATGGCTTATCAGACGCGCGAGGTACGCCCGCAGTTCGGTGGTACTCATGCGACCCACCGCACCCGGCATACCCGTGGCGGAAGATGAAACTTGACCGTGCTGACCGCGTAGTCATCCCATCCGTGACCCACGGCGTATTGGTCGGCAGCCGCGGCGGTCTCAAAAAAGATCTTTACTTCTGCCACGGTCGCCCGCTCGCCACCCCCAAACAAGATTGCCGCGTACAGGGCGGAAGAATCAATATCGTGTCGGGTGGGTGTATCAGTCCTCACGCCGATCACCTCGCGATGAGACGCCGGCCGCGGGCTCGACCCCAAGTCCGGCGTCAGTCACCCCCGGTCGCTCCCCGAATCCGATCATCGAATGCGGGGGATCTAACTCAGCCACATTGCCTCCCAACACACTCCGCCGTCCCACCAGGAGGACCGCTCACGGGTCCGACGTCTCAGCCCTTGCCCTGTGGGTGTCGAGCGTCACCAGCACTGCGCACAGCGACAGCGTCGCGCATGTGCACTCTGGATGCAAGGTACTTGACCAAGAATCTGTCGTTTAGTGTGCTTGGGCGATGCTAGTGATCCGTTGCGACTGAGAGGCGATAGCAGTGCTGACGCTCTCATCTGGAACACTGAGACCGCACTGTTCCTTGATCGGAGGCGAGATGACGACCAGGTCAGGGCCGACTGTGCGACGACGCAGGCTTGGTGCGGAGCTTCGCGTCCTGCGCGACAGCGCAGGTGTCCGCCCCGAAGAAGCCGCCGCAGTCCTGGAATGTTCGGTCTCGAAGATCAGTCGGATCGAGCTGGGACGGGTGTCGGTCCGCACAAAAGATCTTCGAGCGCTCCTTGACCGGTACGGCGTCACAGACAAGGCGCAACGGGACGCATTATTTGCTCTGGCTCGCCAGAGCAGCCAGCCCGGATGGTGGCATGCCTTCGGCGATGCGGTGCCCCGCTGGTTCGAGATCTACATCGGCCTGGAAGCCGACGCGGCATACATCAGTAAATATGATCATCAACTTGTGCCTGGTCTACTCCAGACCGCCGAGTACGCTCGCGAGATCATCCGGGTGCATCAACCAACGATTTCCGAAGACGACCTTGATGCGAAGGTCGCGCTCCGCATGGAACGTCAGAAGCGGCTCACCGAATCCGACCCGCCGCACCTCATGGTCGTCTTGGACGAAGCCGTTCTACGCCGACCTGTTGGCGGAGCGGAAACCATGAGCGCCCAGCTTGCCCATCTCATCGAAGCGAACAGACTCCCGACCGTCACGGTACAGGTCCTGCCGTACTCAGCCGGGGCTCACCCGGCGATGGGTAGCGCCTTCATGATCCTCGGCTTCCCCGACGCAAGTGACCACGAGGTCGTGTACATCGAGGAGCTAAGGAGCAGTCTTTACATTGAGGACCCGACAGACGTGCGGGAGTATCAGAGACACCTCAACCAAATAAGATCGATCTCTCTCGACGTCCCTACCTCCGTCAGGATGATCGAGCATGCGATGGAGGATCTGACATGAGTACCGGCGGTAAGTCCGATCTTAACCACCTGGACAGGAGCGGCCTGGAGTGGCGCAAGAGCAGCTACAGCAATGGCGCAGGCGGTGAATGTGTCGAGATCGCCCCGCTGTCCGAAGGCATCGCTATACGAGACTCCAAGGACCCCGACGGGGCAATCTTGACTTTCACGCGCGCTGAGTGGCTGGCGTTCCTCGCTGGGGCTCGCGGAGGTGAGTTCGACCTTAGCTGACCAAGAATCCGACTCGTCCGGTTCGTGCCAATTATCTATACGTCTTCAAGGCGGCCTCCGGCCGCCACGGGGACGGCGCCTCGCAACGCCGCGCCCTGGGACGGAACCCGGAGGGACCGCCGCGCGTCGCAGTCCCCGCGTGTACGTTTGACCGGCTTTATGCCGTATCGGCCTCGGCGACCCCGTTTCACCGGCCGATTCGGTCACCGGATGCACATGGTCTCCCTCGTCTCATAACCGGTTGCACTTGCCCGGTAACGATATCTACAGGTTTCCCCGGGGCTCCGCCCAGGCCCCGGCCCAACGCGCCAGAGGAGGGGCAGCGGGTCCGCTGATCGCCTCCGCCGGCCGGACACCCATCGTGGGTGTGCTCCGTTCCGGTTGCGCTTCTTGTGCCAGAGAAAGGCGTAGGTCGCTTCCAGCGCGAGGGATGACCAGCAAGTCGCCGCGTCCGCGTCCTTGCTGGCGAGGTCCCCGCAGATCTGCACCCCCGGCCGGCAGGATGAGCGCCGGTCGCAGGATGAACAGGTCCGAGTCCGGCGGGGGCAGTTCGACGCGCGCGGGCTCAGCCGGATCAGCCATCAACAGGCCGCTGAAGTGCGACGCGGTACGGCCGGGCCTGCGATTGTTTGGGACCGTGTCCATGGGTCTCTTACTCCTGTCTGTGCAGGGGTTGGAGATCAAGACCCGGGCTCGGTGTTGGAGCACCGACCCCGGGTCGCTGCCGTTCCGGCGTTCGATCCGGGAACCGTCCGCCGGACGACCTGTTACGGCGAAATGGCGAGATCAACTACGAACGGCACGCCCGTGACCTGCGAGACCCATGATGCGGGGCAGCATCCCGCGGGCCGTCCCTCACAAAGGGAGCGCCGTGCTGGCCGCACCGGTGAACGTGTCAATCTCCTCACGGGACGCGATCGCCCGCGGGCCGATCCCCTCGATACTCAGGGCCGCCGCCGCGGTCGCGAACCGGACCGCCTCGCTCACCGTGCTCCCGCCTTCCAGCGAGATGAACAACGCACTGGCGAAAACGTCACCGGCCCCGGTGTCGTCGATGAGCTGAGATGTCGCGACAGCCGGGAACTCCTGCGTACCGTTTGTCAGCAGGACCTCGCATCCGCCGGCTCCCTTGGTGACCACGACGATTCCGCCGGCCCGCCGAACCGCCTCGGCCACGTTTGCCAGGTAGGGCGCCTCATAGTCCGCAAACACCACCACGTCCAGGTGCGCGGCGGTCGGACCGTCGATCTCAAGGGGCTGGTGGTGGACGCGGCCGTGCTCGTCCCAGGAGCGGATCAGCCCCTGCGGGGTCAGTCCGAGCAGGCTCCGCGCACTCGCTCGAGCGGCCTCCTCAAGGAGGATCTCCCGTGCGACGGGGGCCAGGTGCAGCACGCGGCTTTCCGGAAGCCTGTCGAGGCCTGACGCCCGGCCCGCGGATTTTTCCAGCCATTGCGCCCGAAGACCATCAATGCTTTCGTTACGAAACCGTGTCGTGTCCGCCGAAGGCTGGATGTAGAGGACCGCCTCCGTCGCAAACGGCAACCAGACCGGTGCCAGTTCGGAACCCCGGCCCCGCCCGACTCCAGCGGCGCACAGGCCAAGGCGTGCCGCCTGGATGATGGCGTAGACCACGCTCCCGCCGACCGCGAGCGACGCATCGGGACGGACATCGACCGTCGGGTTCCCCACCGCCAGGTAATCAAGGGGCGGAGCACTGATCAATGCCTCGGCACTCCTGATCGTCATGGCCGCAACATTACTCGCGGGGCGCCACGCTCCCGGCAGCCCGAGCGAGCCGTTCAGCGCCGCCGCGCGCTCCTGCCGCACGCACGCAGACAGCCGGGCGCGGCGTGGGAACACGACCGGAAGGATCAGTCACGGCCGGTTCGCGTGCTGGAAGCCGGCGCCACGGCCCTCCCCGTGGGCAGCGGCGTGACCGTCGCCAACGCCCTTGCGATCTCCGGATAGCCGACTGTACCGATCAGTCGCGGCCTGGCCGCGGCGCTCAGGGCTGCGTCCCCGGACATTCCGTCGCCGGCCTCGCCCTCGTCGTCGTCCAGGACAAGTGCGCAGCCGGCATCCGGACGCTCAGCCAGCCGCGGGAGCAGATCGCTCAGCAACTCACCCGGCGTGGTGGTGGGTACCGCGGCCAGCGGGACGCTGATCTTCGCCACTCGGGCAGACCCGTGGTCTTCACCCGGAACCGCAACAAGATCACACAGTTGTGTCACTCCGGTGAGAGCGCCGTTGACGTCGGCCACGGCAAACACCGTCTGTCCCCCCGCGGGCATCCGCGTGCGCGCCATCTCCTCGACAGCCGCGGACACTGTCCGCCAGCCGGGCAGGATCTCGGGTGCGGGACCCATCACATCCCCGACCCGGACGCCCGCAAGCATCGTGTTCGTACGCAGCCGGGATCGTTCCGCCCGGCCCGAGGCGAGAGCGGGCCAACCGAGCAGCGCGACCCACAGACCCAGCGCACCCACCACAAAGACCGACGCCGCCCCCGCGGCGATCAGGGTCCAACCAGTGATCATTCCAGCTCGGGCGACTGCCATGCCCGCCTGCTCACGGCTGCCGGTCCACCGGTGGACGATCGCGGTGAGCAGCCGCCCGCCATCGGTCCGCGGCGTGGGCAGCAGCTCCGACAACGTCATCAGCAACGCAAGAGCACCGGCCCAGAACCCGGCGCTGCCAGCCAATGCCAGCCCCCCGCTCGGGGCCAGCCAACCAAGCGTGACGAAACCCGCTCCACCGAGCCCACTGACCAGCAGCCCGACACAGGCGACGCGGGCTCCCGTCCGCGGTTCGTGGCTGTCGACGGTGGCGGCCCGCAGCCGGCTGCCAAAGACACCGACCGTGACCCCATCCACCCGTACGC
>NZ_CAKJTL010000099.1:0-13301 GCF_917627385.1 Protofrankia sp. CiT1 | reverse complement strand
GCCAAAGACACCGACCGTGACCCCATCCACCCGTACGCCGGCCCGACGGGCAACGGCGGCCCGGGCGAGGTCGGCAGCCAGCAGCAGCGCGAGAAGAAGCCCGGCGCCGACGAGACCGGCGGACAGATACGCGACGGACGATCTGCCCGGCACCGTGGTGGGAAGCGTCCAGGCACCCAGCACGAAGCTCAGGACGCCGATGCTCACAGCCGCCCCGGGGCGCACCGAGACCGGCGTGCGGACCGTTCCCGTTGCCACCTGATCGACGGTCATGACCCTTCGATCCCCTTTCCGTCGCGGCCGCAAGCCGTGACAAAGATCGCGCTATGAGATCCCTCCCAAGGCCGCCGGGCACGCGCCCCACCCACGCCGGTCCGGAGCCCACGAGGCCGGTCGGGCTTCCTCGGCCGCCTCAGCGAGACAGCGGCTCCCGCGGCAGTCGGCCAGGCCCGGTGGCCTCGCCGACCGGGCACCCGTCAGGGTGGCCGAAGAATCACTATACGCGCTACTATCAGACCATCTGCCCGTAATTATCCGCTTTTAAGCCTTTGTCCCTGACCCTGCCTGGACGGTGTCCATGACAGCTCCACGCCCGCTGTTGCACGATCCCCGCGTCCATCGAGCGCGTTCCGCGGAGCACACATCCCGACCGGCAGGCCCAAAGCCCGGCCTGGCCGGATACGCGCCGCGCCGATGAGCCGTCCCAGCGACTGGAGCGTCCTCGGCCTTGATAAGGATCCGGCTCCGGGCGACCTTTATGCCATCCGGGATCTCGCCCGGCGTTTCCTGGCATTCGCCGCTGACGTCGAACACGCGCGCGGGCAGGTCACCGCGGCTACCACCGGCAGCGTCACCCAGGCCTGGCTCGGTGCCGCCGGGGATACCTTCCGCGACGGGCTCAACGGCTTGCCCGAGCGACTGTCCCGGCTCGAGACCTCCTACCGGATGGCCGGCCAGGCGCTCAAGGCCTACGCACCGATCCTGGACACCGCCCAGGAACAGGCCGGCCACGCGCTCTCCCGTGGCCGCGACGCCCGCGCCCGCCGCGACCACGCCGAAACGCTCCTCGGCCCGGCCCAGACCGCACTGACCAGCGCGGCCGCCAGCCTCACGGCCCTGGCCCGCGCGCACCATCCCGATGCCGCGGGAGCCGGGTGGCCAGACCCAGCCCAGGTCACGCGGGCACTGCGCGACCACGAAACCGCCCAGACCCGCCTCGAGCGGGCCCGCGGCACTGTTCACAGCGCCCAGGACGAGATCGAGACCGCCCGCCGCCTCGCCCTTGCCGCAGGCCAGCTGCGCGCGCACGCGGCACATACCTGCGCTCGGGCCATCCAGGCCGCGTCCCACGCCGGCATCCGCGACAGGCTCTGGTGGTCCTGGGAAAAAATCAAAAAAGCCGCCGGCGCGGCCTGGCATGCCACCGTCCGGGCCGCGAAAATCACCGTCGCTGTCTTCGGCGTCATCGCGATGCTCATCGGCGGACCAGCCGCCTGGATCGTGTGCGCCGCCGCGCTTGTCATCCTGGCCGACGCGCTGACCGCATACGCCAACGGCGAGGCCTCCGGCTGGGAGGTCGGCTTCGCGTTACTCGGCTGCGTCCCCGGCGGCAGGGGCTTCACCACCACCGCGGGGCTCGCCCGTGGCCTGCGCGGGGGTGCCGCCCTCGCCCGCGACGCCCGCACCGCCGCCCAGCTCCGCCTCACCACCATGGCCGCGCATCTGCGCGGCGCGCGCGGCCACCCCGCCATGCTGGCAAAAGGCCTGCTCTCCCACCCGGCGGCCGCCACCCCCAACGGCCATATCCGGATGGCCACCAGTGACCTCCGCGGTAACGCCCATCGCAGCGCTCCCGACACGTTTCGGTCGCCGCGGGGACCGCGGCACCACATCCGTGACGGCGTCCCGCTCGGTTTCGCCGGCCAGGAGGAGTTCCAGCGGTTCGCCGATACCCTGCACAAGGGCCTACGACAGGCCGGATATCCGGAAGCGCGGGGTATCATGCACGGAAGTTCTGTGACCGGGGCCAGTTTCCGAGAAAGGGTGCCGTTCGACGTGGCCAGAAAGAGCGACTTCGACGTCGCGATTGCCGATCAGTCGCTTTTCAGACGGGCGCGGGAGGCTGGCGTCGAGATTCGCGGGCACGGTAATCGGACCGCCCCACTCAGAAATCGCGAGCTCAAGGCGCTCGACCTGCTCACCCTCAGTAGAGAACTTTCTGGCCTGGCCGGCAGAAAAGTCGCCTTCATGTCGTATCGAGACCTTTCCGCGGCGGTCAGCAGATCGCCTTCGATTATTTTCCCACAATGACGGACGAAATATTTCTCTACGGATCCCGCCGGGCTGACATCGACACGCTGGCCGAGGAGATCGGCGATGCGCTCGGCGTGGTACCAGAAGCGCACGACAGTAGCTTTTTCGGCGCGTACTACTCCTTTGATGGAGCCGCCTTCGAAGCTCGGATCGAGCAGAACATGGATGCCCCCGAAGAGGCGGAGGAAAACAAACGGTACCAGTATCCGAGCAGAAAAGATCTCGTTTTGATGATGGAAATAACGATCACGGGTGGAGATCCCGAACAGCTCAAGAAATCGATTGACCGCATCGCTGGCATGGATTTTCTACGGACCTACTGACCGCGTGGCTTCAGGCGTTCCGCGGAGCCGGCATCCCGGCCGGCGAGAAGGCGAGAAGGCGACGGAGCAGCTATATGCCCGCCGCCTGCATGCCGCGCAGTTCCTTCTTCAGCTCGGCGATCTCGTCCCGCAGCCGGGCGGCCAGCTCAAACCGCAGCTCCTTGGCTGCCTCGTGCATCTGGTCATCAAGCTGGCGGATGAGCTGTGCCAGGTCGGAGCTGGGCATGCCCGCCAACTGCGCGGCGTGGCGTCCGACCGCGCCGTCATGGCCCGCTTTCGACGGCATGCCGGCTACCGGCGTCTGCCCACGGGACTGTGCGCGACCACCGCCACCGATCAGCTCGCCCTGTGCGCTCTCCCGCACGAGGTCGTCAAGGATATCGATGACCTTCTTACGCAGTGGCTGGGGATCGACGCCGCGCTCGGCGTTGTACGCGATCTGCTTCGCGCGCCGGCGGTTCGTCTCGTCGATCGCCCTGCGCATCGACGGAGTCACCGTGTCGGCGTACATGTGCACCTGACCGGAGACGTTGCGAGCCGCTCGGCCGATAGTCTGGATCAACGACTTGTCCGACCGCAGGAAACCCTCCTTGTCCGCGTCGAGGATCGAGACCAGTGAGACCTCGGGCAGATCAAGCCCCTCCCGCAACAGGTTGATACCCACCAGCACATCGAACTCACCCTTGCGCAGCTCGGTGAGCAGCTCGATGCGACGCAGCGTGTCAACCTCGCTGTGCAGGTAACGGACCCGGATACCGAGTTCGAGGAGGTAGTCGGTGAGGTCCTCGGCCATCTTCTTGGTCAGCGTGGTGACCAGCACCCGTTCGTCGCGTTCGGCGCGCGTGCGGATCTCACCGATGAGGTCGTCGATCTGGCCCTTGGTCGGCTTCAGCACGACCTCCGGATCAAGCAAGCCGGTCGGCCGGATGATCTGTTCGACCACCCCATCGGACCGGGACAGCTCGTATGGCCCGGGTGTCGCCGACAGATACACGGTCTGGCCGATGCGCGCGCAGAACTCCTCCCAGCGCAGCGGCCGGTTGTCCATGGCGCTCGGCAGCCGGAAACCGTGCTCGACCAGGTTGCGCTTGCGGGACATGTCGCCCTCGAACATCCCGCCGATCTGCGGGACCGTGACATGCGACTCGTCGATGACCAGCAGGAAATCGTCCGGGAAGTAATCGAGCAACGTGTGCGGCGCGGTGCCGGCCGCACGTCCGTCGATGTGCCGGGAGTAGTTCTCGATCCCGGAGCAGAAACCGACCTGGCGCATCATCTCGATGTCGTAGGTGGTGCGCATCCGCAGCCGCTGGGCCTCCAGCAGCTTGCCCTGGCGTTCCATCTCGGCGAGCCGCTCGGCGAGCTCCGCCTCGATGCCCGCGATCGCCCGCTCCATCCGTTCCGGGCCGGCGACATAGTGCGAGGCGGGAAAGACGAACACATCACTCGCCTCACGGACGATCTCCCCAGTCACCGGATGCAGATAGGCCATCCGTTCGATCTCGTCACCGAACATCTCGATCCGGACGGCGAGCTCCTCGTAGACGGGAAACACCTCGATGGTGTCGCCGCGAACGCGGAACGTTCCCCGGGTAAAGGCAAGATCGTTGCGGGTGTACTGGACATCGACGAACCGGCGCAGCAACCTGTCACGCTCTATGTCGTCCCCGACTCGCAGCCGGACCATACGCTCGACATACTCCTGCGGAGTACCCAGACCGTAGATGCAGCTCACGCTTGCCACCACCACCACGTCCCTACGCGTGAGCAGGCTCATGGTGGCCGAATGGCGCAGCCGCTCGACCTCCTCGTTGATGGACGAGTCCTTCTCGATATAGGTATCGGTCTGGGCGATATACGCTTCTGGCTGATAGTAGTCGTAATACGACACGAAGTACTCGACGGCGTTGTGCGGCAGCAGCTCCCGGAACTCGTTGGCCAGCTGCGCGGCGAGGGTCTTGTTCGGTGCCATCACCAGGGTCGGGCGCTGCACCTGCTCGACGAGCCACGCGGTGGTCGCCGATTTGCCGGTACCGGTCGCGCCGAGCAGGACGATGTCGGTGTCACCCGCACGGACGCGGCGGGCGAGCTCCGCGATCGCGGCCGGCTGGTCACCGGACGGCTCGAAGTCCGACACGACCCGCAACGGCGCGGTCGAACGGTCAATGCCGTTACCCGGGCGATCGCTACCAGGATGATCAGCGGCGGGGTGATCAGTGGTGGGAGGCACGTGTCCTACAACACCACAGCGGTCCGACAGTTTCCGGCCGGCATCGGTAAGCCGGCGGACAGCCGCGCCGGTGGGCTTGGCCTGGCAGTGTCACCGGCCTACGGGCAACGGCCGCGCAGGCTCGTCCACACCTCGTCCACCCGAGCACGAAGATCTTCCAAACTGCCGCTGTTGTCCAGCAGGATGTCGGCCACCGCGCGGCGAGCGGAATCCGACGCCTGGTTCGCCATCCGCGCCAGCGCCTGCTCCCGCCCCAGCCCCCGAGCCTCCAAGCGGGCAAGCCGGACGCCAAGCGGCGCCTCCACGACAACAATCACATCGTAACCGCCGGAGAGCCCGGCCTCGACGAGCAACGGCACGTCGTACACGACCACCGCGTCGCTGGGAGCGGCGGCCATACGGCGGACCGCCTCCGCACCGACCAGCGGATGTGTGATCGCCTCCAGGCGACGGCGGGCGGCGGAGTCGGCGAACACCACCGCCCCGAGCGCCTCCCGATCAAGGCTGCCATCGGCACGCAGCAGATGCGGCCCGAACTCCGCCACAACGGCCAGCAGCCCCGGCGTGCCCACGGCGACGACCTCCCGCGCGATCGCGTCCGCGTCGATCACAACGGCACCGTGGCCAGCCAGCATACGCGCCACCGCGCTCTTGCCCGCGCCGATCCCACCGGTCAGCCCCACTCGCAGCACGTCGCCGAGTCTGCCGCATCCCCGGTTGTCCCCGATACGGCGGCATCCGGATAAGAGCGGCATCCGGCACGAGGGGACACGGGGCCTGGACCTGGGTTCGGGCAGCGGACCAACTCCGGTGAGTGACCGAAATCGAAAAACAATATATAAAAAATAATAGTAGACATATATCGCGATATCCATCATGGTCGGCGGTGAGCCCGTGACGTTCCGGCCGCTGGTCGCGCCGTGGCCGAAGAGCGGCATCCGACGTTCACGTCCGTCCTCCAGGAGCTGCCTCATGGCCGGATACCACCGCCACGCGCCCTGCGCGGTACCGTCGCACCTGCTCGAGCGCATCGCGCGCAACGGCACCGACGAGCAGCGCTCCTGGGCGCTGTCCACGCTGGCCCACGACACCTCGGTGCGCTCCGTGCGGATGTATAACGCCCTGCTGCGCAACCGCCCCACAGACACGCTGCTGCCCCGGCTGGCGCCGGCCGGCACCGCCGACCGGGTCGTCTGCGACGCAGCCGGCACGGAGATCCTGCCGGGGCGGCCCGGACGCGCCGAAGGCGGCGATCCCACCGGGGACACCGCCGTCAACGAGGCGTACGACGGCCTCGGCGCAACCTTCGCCTTCCTGCGGGACGTCTACGGCCGTGACTCCATCGACGACGAGGGAGTCACGCTGCGCGCGAGCGTCCACTACGGCGACCACTACGACAACGCGTTCTGGGACGGTCGGCAGCTGGTTTTCGGCGACGGCGACGGCGAGCTGTTCAGCGGTTTCACCACCTCTCTGGACATCATCGGACACGAACTGACACACGGCGTGACCGAGGACGAGGCGCAGCTGATGTATTTCAACCAGCCAGGCGCCCTCAGCGAATCGTTGAGTGATGTGTTCGGCTCGCTGGTCAAGCAGTACGCGCTGGGGCAGACCGCCGATCAGGCCGACTGGCTGATCGGGGCGGATCTGCTCGCTCCGGGTGTGGCCGGGGCTGCGTTGCGGTCCATGAAAGAGCCTGGCACGGCGTTCGATGACCCAGTACTCGGGGAGGACAACCAGCCCGGCCACATGGATGGCTATGTTCGCACCACGACCGACAACGGCGGCGTGCACATCAACTCCGGCATCCCCAACCGCGCCTTCTACCTCGCCGCGGCGGCCATCGGCGGAAAGGCCTGGGAAAAGACCGGCCTCATCTGGTACGACACGCTACGGGCAGCGCGGCTGCGGCCGAACTCCACCTTCCGGGCCTTCGCCGCGCTCACCGTCCGACAGGCCCGGCTGCTGTTCGGCGCCGACGAAGTGACGGCTGTCACGCAGGCATGGCGTGCCGTCGGCGTCACCGTGTAGTCAGCGTCACCGGGTAAGAACGCCGGGCAACAGGGGTGCGTCCCAGGTTCCCGGCAGCGCGATGCCGGCTGGTCCGAACTCGAGCCAGCGACACGATCATAGGTGACAATCATGGAATGAGTGATGAACACGTGCGGATCGTCCTGGAACGGTCGGGGGGGTTTGTCGGACAAGCGATCAGGCGTGGTCTCGACAGCGCCGCGCTCCCCGCCGACGAGGCCGCGCGGCTGCGTGGCCTCGTCGCTGGCGTGGAAGCGTCCGGCGGCCGTCCGGACCGCCCGTCCACCCTGGCGGCCCGCCCCGACCGCTTCACCTACACCCTGGAGGTCGACCGGGGCGGACATCGGCTCGTCCGACGCTTCAGCGAGCCGGTCCCCGCGGAGCTGCGCCAGCTGCTCACGCTGCTGTCGAGAGCGCCGCTGCTGCCAGCCCACCGGTAGGACCGAACAGCCCCCACCGGGCATGACGTACGGCCACAGCAACCGCGCTATCCACAACCAACAACCCCAACACATATATAACACGTACAGCACGTATAACGGCCAGCCAAGGGGATCAGGCGAGCACCTTGGCTTTCATCCGGTCGAATTCCGCATCGGAGATCGCACCGCGATCCCGCAGCTCGGCGAGCCTGGTCAGCTCGTCGGACGGGCTCGCCGTTCCCGAGGCCGAGCTTCCCGAGACCGAGCGCACGTAGTCGCGGAACTCCCGGTCCTGGCTCGCGGCCCGCCGCGCCGCGCGTTCGTGCATGCTATCACCCCGGAAAATCAGATATGCCAGCACGCCGAACAAGGGCAGCACAATCACAAAAATAACCCAGGCGGCCTTTCCCCAGCCGGACAGATCATGGCTCATAAAAATATCTGATATGACAACAAACAACAGATAGAACCACAATATGAACAAGAAGAACCACAGCATCGTCCAGAAGACACTGAGCAACGGATACTGATAACCGGTCTGCACGAGACCACCCCCTCGGTCGCCCGCACGCCCTTCTGGTTCCCGACCCACACAGCCGGTAGAAGGCTCGCGAGTCACGGCATCGCTGCCCCGTGTATTACCCACCGGCGGACCCCGCTACCGTGCCGGGCGGTGACGGCCGGCCGGTCACCCCCGCAAGATGAATTCCAGGCGATCCCTCCCGCATTCTGTTGATCTTCTGGTATATCGATGCCACGCCGAGCCGACCACTCGCCGAAGGCAGGTGCTGGTGGACCGCTCACCTCGGTCATGGGACACTTCGCGCCGTGCTTTCCGCGGCCGCGCCCCGCGGCGCGGACGACCCGCCCGCAGACGCTTCCCTCATACGGGTCCCCGCCCGGCCCACCACCCGGTCCGCAGCCTCAGCCACACCGCCCGCACAGCCACCGCGGCCCGCCGACCTCACCGCAGAGCAGCTCCGCGACCTGCATGCCCGGCTCGCCGCCGGCGATGCTCAGGCACTCACCGACGTGCACGCCCGCTATGCCCGCTACCTCGTGGCCGTGGCCGCCCGGATCACCGCGGATCCCGAGGCCGCGGCCGAGATCGCGCAGGACGTCCTGGTGCATCTGTGGGAACACCCGTTACGGTTTGATCCCGACCGTGGCAGTCTGCGCGCCTACCTGGCCGTCATCACCCGGCGGCGCGCTATTGACTGGCTCCGGCGGGAGAACGCGCGCCGGCCCTCCGATGCCGTCGCCCGGGAGCTGGCCGCACGGTCGGACACCCCCGCCGCCGATACCGAGGTGCTGGCCGAGATCACCGCGGCGATCGTGCGCCGCGGTGTGGCGGAGCTGCCCACCATGCTTCGGGAAACGGTGGAACTCGCGTTCTTCGACGAATGCACCTATCGCGAGGTGGCAACCCGGCTC
Organism: Protofrankia sp. CiT1; assembly: GCF_917627385.1. Taxonomy (GTDB): domain Bacteria; phylum Actinomycetota; class Actinomycetes; order Frankiales; family Frankiaceae; genus Protofrankia. The sequence goes on along the minus strand of NZ_CAKJTL010000099.1, from coordinate 4,545 downwards.
ACCATTCCGGAGGGCACCGCGAAGTCCCGGATCCGCGCGGCCCTGCGGAAACTAGCGGTCCGGCTGGAGCGCGAAGGGGTCCGCCACTGAACGGCAGACACCAGACGCACACGGGGCCCGCGGAAGATTCCCGCGGGCCCCGCCGTACGCTGCCCGGGGCGTACCCGCCCCAGTTCTAGGACTACTCCCGGCCGAACTGCTCCCGAAGACGGCGAAGCGCGTCCTCATCGATCGCGGAAGCGGGCTGGTCTGGCTCCGCGGAGGTGTAGGACGACGGAGCGACCGCGGCGGCCTCGGCCTCCTGGGCGGCCCGGATCTGTGCCTGGTGCGCCTCGTAGCGCTGCTGCGCCTCGGCGTACTGCCGCTCCCACTCGGCCTGCTGGTCTTCAAAGCCAGGCAGCCATTCCCCCGTCTCCGGGTCGAAGCCCTCGGGGTAGACGTAGTTGCCCTGCTCGTCGTACTTGGCCTCCATCCCGTACTGGGACGGGTCGAACGCCTCTCCCTCACCGACAAGGGCGCTGGAGTCGTTCGCCTGCTTGAGGGAGAGACTGATCCGGCGACGGTCCAGATCGATGTCGATGACCTTGACGAGGATCTCGTCGCCGACGTTCACGACCTGCTCGGGGATCTCCACATGCCGCTCGGCCAGCTCGGAGATGTGCACCAGGCCTTCGATCCCCTCGTCCACCCGGACGAACGCGCCGAACGGCACAAGCTTGGTGACCCGGCCCGGGACGACCTGGCCAATCGCGTGGGTGCGGGCGAACTGACGCCACGGATCCTCCTGCGTGGCCTTCAGCGACAGCGACACCCGCTCGCGCTCCAGATCGACGTCGAGGACCTCGACCGTGACCTCCTGGCCGACCTCCACAACCTCCGACGGGTGGTCGATGTGCTTCCAGGAGAGCTCGGAGACGTGCACCAGGCCGTCGACACCACCAAGATCGACAAAGGCCCCGAAGTTGACGATGGAGCTGACGACGCCCTTGCGGATCTGCCCCTTGGCAAGCTGCGCGAGGAACTCCGACCGGACCTCGCTCTGGGTCTGCTCCAACCACGCGCGCCGGGACAGAACCACGTTGTTCCGGTTCTTGTCCAGCTCGATGATCTTGGCTTCGAGCTCGCGGCCGACGTAGGGCTGCAGATCGCGCACGCGGCGCATCTCCACCAACGACGCCGGCAGGAAGCCCCGCAGCCCGATGTCGAGGATGAGACCGCCCTTGACGACCTCGATGACGGTGCCGTTGACGACGCCGTCCTCCTCCTTGAGCTTCTCGATCGTGCCCCAGGCGCGCTCGTACTGAGCGCGCTTCTTGGACAGGATGAGACGGCCTTCCTTGTCCTCCTTCTGGAGGACAAGCGCCTCTACGTGATCACCGACCGTCACGACCTCGTGCGGGTCGACATCGTGCTTGATCGAAAGCTCCCGCGAGGGGATCACACCTTCGGTCTTGTAACCGATGTCAAGAAGCACCTCATCGCGGTCCACCTTGACGATGGTTCCGTCGACGATGTCACCGTCGTTGAAGAATTTGATCGTTTTATCGACGGCGGCGAGGAAGTCCTCAGCCGAGCCGATGTCGTTGACCGCGACCTGCGGGGTGGTCGGGGCGGGCGGTGTGGTCACGGTCTCCACGGGTCGTACGTCGGTGGTGCTCGTCAAGGGGTCGGCTCCGGACTACGGGTTCGTCGTATACACGGGAGACCGGATCGAACCGCCGAGACGGAGGGACAGGGACCGTGCAAAACGAACACTGTCGGTACCGATAGCGACGCTCGAGCGGATCTGCTAGGTCTGAGATCCACAGACTCTCGTGCCAGACCCAAGTCTAGGGATCGGTGTCCAGGGTGGTCAACGCCATCGCGGGTCAACCTCGTCCCGCGCCGGAGTGGATCGCGTCGCAACCCGCGAACCCGACCGGGACGCGACCAGAACGCGGCCGGGGAACACCATCGGGACGCGGGGACGCACGCAACGGACAACCACCCCCCATTCGAAGATCGAAAGACGCTGCGAGGATCGATGCCGTGAACGGACCAGAACCCGCCAGACCGGACGCGCCCCGGCCCGTCCTGCCGCGGTACCCCCCGGGCGGGTATCACCCCGCCGAGTTCGGCTACAGCGATGTCGACGACGACAGCGCCAGATGGGCCAACCGCGGCTACTGGGACGCCACCGCCGATGACTACCAGGCCGAGCACGGCGCCTTCCTCGGGGACGCCGACTTCCGCTGGTGCCCGGAGGGCTTGCGGGAGGCGGACGCGCGGCTGCTCGGCGAGGTCCGCGGCCGGACGGTGCTGGAAATCGGCTGCGGCGGCGCACAGTGCGCCCGCTGGCTGGTCACTCGCGGCGCGGACGTGGTGGCGCTGGACCTTTCCGCCGGCCAGCTGCGGCACGCCCGGACGCTGTCGGCCGCCACCGGGGTGGCTGTGGCCCTGATCCAGGCCGACGCCACCCGGTTGCCGCTGGCTGACACGAGCGTGGACCTGGCCTGCTCGGCCTTTGGCGCGATCCCCTTCGTCGCGGACAGCGCGGCTGTCATGCGCGAGGTCGCCCGGGTGCTGCGTCCCGGCGGGCGCTGGGTCTTCTCCACCACGCACCCGATGATCTGGTCGTTTCCCGATCATCCGGGCAAGGAGGGCCTCACCGTGGTCCGGAGCTACTTCGACCGGCGAGCATACGTCGAGCGGGACTGGGCCGGCCGGACGAGCTACGCCGAGACCCACCGGACCGTCGGTGACCGCGTCCGGGAGCTGGTGGCGGCCGGCCTGATCCTGCGCGACCTGATCGAACCGGAATGGCCGGCGGGCCATGACCGGGTGTGGGGCCAGTGGGGGCCGGTACGCGGCCGCCTGTTCCCATCCACCGCGATCTTCGTGACCGAGAAGGCCGCCGGTCCCGCGGGAGAACCCGTCCGGTGAACGCGGTCACCCGTGTGATGCGGCGGTAACCAGACTGGATGATCAAATCGGGTGATCGAAGTGTCTTTGGGTCGGCCGGCCGGAGTCCGCCATGGCCGGCCACGGATTTCCAGCTACCAGCTGGTTACCATTAGCAATGGGAATGCTACTGTCGTGACCTGGTGGAATGACACAGCAGCCAACCGTCCGGGCGCGGTGGATGTAGGCGCGGTACCGCTTGCCCAACGCCCGTATCCGCCCGCGCTCGGCCCGGTCGGCGGAGTCCCGCTCGCGCCCCCGGCGGCATCCCGGCGGGCGCTACGGGGCGCCATCCGCGGCGCGTCCCCGCTGGCGCTTGCCGCGATCACCGCCAATATCGCGAACCTGATCGTCACGCTGCTGCTGGCCCGTCAGCTGTCCACTGCCTCCTACGGGACGCTGGCTCAGTTGTTGGCGCTGTTCTTCGTGGTGTCCATGCCGGGCAGCGCCCTGCTCGTCGGCGTCGTCCGCACGGTGACACCCTGGCAGCAGGCCGGCGAGACGGTACTGATCGACCAGTGGGTCGCGCGGGTGCGGCGGGCTGGTGTCGCGCTGGTCGCGCTGACCGCGATGACGAGCCTGCTGCTGCGGGGGGTGATCGCCACAGCCCTGTCCCTGCCGAACCCCCGCGGTGTCGCCGAGATTCTCACCGCGGGCGCGGCCTGGTGCCTGCTCTGCGTGGACCGCGGGCTGCTCCAGTCCACCCGCGCATACGCGGGCCTGGCGGCGAACCTGGTGCTGGAAGGCCTGGTCCGGGGGGCGCTCGCGGTCGGGCTGGTGCTGGCGGGCCTCGGTGTCGGCGGTGTCTGCCTGGCGATCCTCCTCAGTGTTCTCGTCGGGCTCGGGCATGGACGGACGGTCATCGCCACGCGCTCCGGCCGTCACCAGGCGTATATCGACCTGCCCGCCGCCCGCGCGGCGCGCCCGGTTCACCCGGGCGGCTATCCGGTGCCGGGGCCTGTGCCGGGGCCTGTGCCGAACCGCCTGGCCGTCGAGATCGGCACCGCGCTGATCGCCCTCGTCCTGCTGGGCGTGCTCCAGAACATCGACGTGCTGGTGATCGGCGCACACCGCTCCGCCGAGACCGGCTCCTACGCGGCGGTGTCCGTCGCCTGCAAGGTACTGGTCTTCGCCGCGGTCGTCCTGGGGGGCTTCCTGCTGCCCGAGACGGCAGCCCGCCGCCACCACGGCCACCACGCGCTGCACCAGCTGGGCGCGACACTGGCGATGCTCGCGGTGCCGGCCGCGGGGCTTCTCCTCGTCGCTGTGGCCGCCCCGGCCCAGGGGCTGTCGCTGGCGTTCGGGCCGCGGCTGACCGCCTGCGCCAGCGCGTTCGCGCCCCTGGCCGGGGCGATGACCTGTCTTGGGGCGACCGTCCTGTGCACCCACTACCTGCTGGCCGTCGGCGCGCGCGGGGTCCTGGTGATGCTCGCGGCCGCGGCCGCGCTCGCCATCGCGGGCATCTGGTGGATGGGCGGCGCCGCGGTGGCGACAGCCCGGCTGGAGCTCGCCCTGTACGCCGTGCTGGCCGCTGGCACCGGCCTGTTGGTCTGGTCCAGCGCCCGACGCGCCACGGTCCGGTGAACGTGTGATCCGTCTCCCCGC
>NZ_CAKJTL010000098.1:15104-20056 GCF_917627385.1 Protofrankia sp. CiT1 | reverse complement strand
GTACCGGTATGGCCTACGGCCTTGCCAGCAACCACCTGGATGCGGCTCCATGATCGAACGACGGCTCCCGGAACACGCCGTAGGATGCTCCGGACGCAGCTCACGATCAGCGCACAGCCCGGGGAGCCGGGCATGGCTGCGTGCTGCCGTCCTCCTCCCGGGCGCAGCAGCGGCCGGGAGCCGCACCAGGATGATTGGGCTGCACGGGTGACCCTGACCGCACCATCCGCACGTCCGCGGCGAGGTCTTTCCCGCCGGCTCACCGGCCGGCCGGCCGGTGGCGCCGGGCCGTCGCCGCGCCAGCGCCGATGGCCGCCGCCATGGCCGGCGCCACTGCTGGCCGCGATCGTCTACCTCCCGCTGCTGCTCACCGCGCCCGGTCGGGTCGGCGTCGATACCAAGGCCTACCTGTACCTGGAACCGCAACGGCTGATCAGCCACGCGGGGGTGATGTGGGCCCCGAACGTCGGGATGGGTTCGGTCACCCACCAGAACATCGGCTTCCTGCTCCCGCAGGGCGCCTTCTTCTGGCTCCTGGACCTCGCCGGGCTGCCCACCTGGGTCGCCCAGCGGCTGTGGACCGGCTCGGTGCTGTTCCTCGCCGGTGCGGGCGTGCTCTTCTGCATGCGGTCGTTCCGCTGGCCGGACCGGTTCGCCTTCGTCGCCGCGGCCGGCTACATGCTGACCCCGTACGTCCTGGAGTATGAGGCGCGGATGTCAGCGATCCTGCTGCCCTACACGGGCCTGGGATGGCTGCTCGGGATCACCATCCGCGGGCTGCGCGAGGCCCGGGGAGGCCGCGCGGCCTGGCGGCCGGACGGCTGGCGCTGGCCCGCCGCGTTCGGTGTCACGGTCGCCCTGGTCGGCAGCAGCAACGCGGCAAGCCTGCTCTTCGTGCTGCTGGCACCGATGCTGTGGCTGCCCTTCGCCCTGTGGGGCACCCGCGAGGCCCGGCTCGGGCCAGCGCTAGGAATGATCATCCGTACCGCCGTGATGATCGTACTGTGCTCGGCGTGGTGGATAGCGGGCCTGATCACTCAGGCTGGCTACGGTGTGAACATACTCGCCTACAGCGAGACGCTCAAGACGGTGGCCAGCGCATCCCAGGCATCAGAGGTGCTGCGTGGTCTGGGCAACTGGTACTTCTATGGCGCGGACGCGCTGGGGAGCTGGATCGTCGCCTCCCATGACTACACCCACACCATCTGGGTGATCGTCGTGAGCTTCGCGCTGCCGCTGCTCGCGCTGGCGGGCGCGGCCCTGATCCAGTGGGGCTACAAGGCCTACTTCGTCGCGCTGCTCGTCGTCGGTACCGCGGTCGCGGTCGGTGTGTACCCCTATGACCGCCCCTCGCCGCTGGGCGCGGCCTTCCGCGCCTTCTCCCAGGCGTCGACGGCGGCGCTGGCGCTGCGATCGATGCCCCGCGCGGTACCGCTGGTGGCGCTCAGCCTGTCAGTGCTGCTCGCTGGAGGGCTCGCCGCGCTCTCCCAACGGCTTGCGGAGGTGCTCGCACGCCGCAGCTCCCACCGCCCGCCCGGCCGGCTGGGCAGGCGGGCGTGGATCTCGGCCAGACTGCCGTCCCTCGTTCCCGCCACCGCGTGGACGATCGTGGTCGTCCTGGTCGTGGCGAACCTGAGCCCGCTGTGGCGCGGCCAGTTCATCGAAGCGGGCCTGGACCGCCCCGAACAGATCCCCGGCTACGAGCGGCAGGCCGCCGCCGCTCTCGACGCGGCCGGTTCCACCACCCGTGCGCTGGAGCTGCCCGGCGCGGACTTCGCGCACTACCGCTGGGGGACCACCCTCGACCCCGTCCTGCCCGGCCTCGCGAACCGCCCGTACCTGGTCCGCGAACTGATCCCGTTGAGCGCCGCCGCATCCGCCGACCTGCTGCGCGCGCTCGACCGCCGGTTGCAGGAAGGTGTGTTCGAAACCGACGGGCTCGCCGACATCGCGCGGCTGATGAGCGTCGGTGACATCGTCTTGCGCAGCAACCAGCAGTACGAGCGTTTCCGCACCCCGCGCCCGGTGCCGACCTGGGCGCTGTTCACCAGCCCGGTGCCCGCGGGGCTTACCGCGCCCCGCGCCTTCGGCCCGCCGGTCACCGACACGCCACGCATTCCCTTCGATGACGAGCTGGCCCTGGGCACGCCCGTGAACGCCCCGAACCCGCCGGCATTGGCCGTCTTCGGCGTCACCCGCCCGCAGCCGATCGTGCGGACGGCGACCACCGCGGCACCGCTGCTCGTCAGCGGCAACGGCGAGGGGCTGGTGGACGCGGCAGCCGCGGGCCTGCTGGCCACCCCGCTCGCCGCGAACCGGGCCATCCTCTACACCGCGTCGATGGCAGCCGACCCCGCGTCGATCAACCAGGCGCTGGCTGATGGCGCCGATCTTCTGCTCACCGACAGCAACCGGCGCCGGGCCGAGCGCTGGAGCTCCGTCCGAGACGACTACGGGTACGTCGAGACCGCGGACATGATCCCGCTGGTTCCTGACCCCAACGACAACCGGCTGCCGGTCTTCCCGAATGAGACCGCGGCAGCGCAGACGGTGACCGTGCTGCACGCCCCCGGCCAGCCCAGCGAGATCGCCGCTGTCGGCGCGACCGACTACGGCAACGCCTTCTCCTACAGCCCGTCGGAACGTCCGGCGGGTGCGGTCGACGACAACCTCGACAGCATGTGGCGGGTCGGCGCGTTCACCAACCCGGTCGGGCAGCGCCTGGCGATCACCATGACGGAGCCGGTGCGCACCGACCGGATTCGCCTGATCCAGCCGCTGCGCGACGCCCCCAACCGGTGGATCACGCGGGCGACGCTCCGCTTCGACGGCGGATCACCGGTGACCGTGGATCTCACCGACGCGTCACGCACCGCAGCGGGACAGGTCGTGACCTTCCCGGCCCGCGGCTTCACCCGGCTGGACATCACCCTGGACGCGACCAACATCGGGGCCCGCGCGACCTACACGGGCCTGTCCAGCGTGGGGTTCGCGGAAGTCGACATCATCCGGCCGGACGGCAGCTCACCGCACGCGCGGGAGCTCCTGCGGATGCCCACCGACCTGCTTGCCGCGGCGGGCGCCGGCTCCCTTGCGCACCGGCTCACCCTGCAGCTCACCCGCGACCGGGCAAACCCGGCGGAACCGTTCCGCACCGACCCCGAGGCCTCGATGGCCCGGGTGTTCACCCTGCCCACCGCGCGCACCTTCGCCCTGTCCGGTACCGCTCGCGCGTCCGCCTACGCCAATGACCTGGTGCTGGGCAGGGCCACCGGGCTGCCGTCGGGTGGGGTGAGCACCGAGTCCTCCGGCCGGCTGCCCGGTGACCTGGCGGCCGGCAGCGCCAGCGCGTTCGACGGGGACCCGGCAACGCTGTGGAGTCCCGGCTTCGGGGCGCAGGCCGGTAACTGGGTGCAGGTCAGCTCCCCGCAACAGGTGAGCTTCTCGGCGCTGACCCTGTCGCTGGCGGCCGACGGACGCCACTCCGTGCCGAACGTGCTCGGGCTGGTCGTGGACGGCCGGCGGGTGGACACGCTGACCATCCCACCGATCACCGACATGCCGGGCGGCATCAGGACCGTCACCCTCAGCTTTCCCCCCGTCCGGGGCAGCCAGATCCGTCTTGTCGTCGACAGCGTCCGCCCAGTCACCACCCGTGACACGATCGATGCGCACCAGCTCACAATGCCGGTAGGCCTGGCCGATGTCGACATCGCCGGCCTGCGGACGCCGCGGGCCGCGGCGGCTCTTCCCGGCGAATGCCGCACCGATCTCGTCATGCTGGACGGGCGCCCGCTCTCCGTACGAATCACCGGTTCCAGCGCCGACGCGCTTGCCCGCAAGGGCCTGCCCCTGTCGCTGTGCGGTCAGCCCATCACCCTGGGACCTGGCGACCACGTGCTACGCACCGTAGCAGGGGCTGACGCCGGCTACGACCTGGACAGGCTCATCCTGTCCTCAGAGCCTGGGGGCGGCCCGTCGCCGGTCACGGCCGGCGGATCGGTCACCCCGGCCAGCCAGGGCACCCCGGCCGATCCGCCGGCTGGGCCAGCCGGCAACGCCGCCCGCGTACCCGCGGTGACGGTCAGCGCATCCACCGCAACCTCGTTCACGCTGCGGGTCACCAACGCGGAACCCGGCACGCCCTTCTGGCTGGTGCTCGGGCAGAGCCTGTCCGCCGGCTGGCAGGCGACGACACCCGGACGATCGAAGGAGAACCCGGAAGCCATCGACTACGGCGCGCCCCGGCTCGTGGACGGCTACGCCAACGGCTGGCGGATCACTCCGGCCGCGTCCAGCTTCACCGTCAACCTCACCTGGGCACCCCAACGGCTGGTACGGCGCGCTCTGGTGATCTCCGCAACAGCGCTGGCGTCGAGTGTCGCGCTGCTGGTCGTGACGGCGAGAAAACGCCGGCGGTCACGTGCGCAGGCCGGCCCGGTGACCGTCGATCTGCCCACCTTCGAAGCACCGGCGGCGCGGGCCGCCCGAGTTCCGATCATGGTGGCGATCCCCACGGCGGTGGCAGCCGCCCTGATCGCGCTGGCGCTGGTGAACCCGGTGGCAGGCGTCGCCACCGGGCTGGTGACACTGGCCGCGCTGCTCATACCGCGTGCCCGGATTCTGCTCAGGATCGGGCCGGTGGTCCTGCTGGCCATGAGCGCCGCCTATGTCATCCAGGTCCAGATCCGCCACGACCTCCCGATCAACGGCGAGTGGGTCAAGGCATTCGGGCGGGTCGCGACCGTGTCGTGGATCGCGGTGCTGCTCCTGGGGTCCGACACGGTCGTCCGGGCCGTGCAACACCGCTATCGGGACGGCGCCGCCGAGGAGAGAACGCGGGCGGCGGCGATGACTCCAGCAGCGCCTGTGCAGGGTGGTCACGGTGACCGCCGGTAGTTGCGAACCTGACCGGCATCCCCGCCGGTCGACCGCGGCTGGCGAGGCTGGGC
>NZ_CAKJTL010000098.1:0-14554 GCF_917627385.1 Protofrankia sp. CiT1 | reverse complement strand
TCACCGGGTCAGTGCCGGTCTCCCGCAGGCGTGCCTGGGCCGTCCGCGGCCGCGGGCGGAACGGGGGCGTCCGCGCCAGCCACGGAGGCCGCCGCGGTGAACAGCGCCAGCAGCTCAGGGGATGGCGGCAGCGGCCGTGATATCGCCTCTCCCTGAAGAAGGTCGCAACCGAGCTCCATCAGCATCCGCAGGGCGCGGGCATCCTCGACGCCCTCGCCGACGACCCGCAGGCCCAAGCGGTGTCCCAGGTCCAGGACCGCACAGACGATCGCGGCGTCGGGCAGGCTCCCATGCGCGCCGGAGACGAACCCCCGGTCGATCTTCACCTCGTCGAACGGCAGCGCCTTGAGGATCTCCATCGAGCTGTACCCTGTTCCGAAGTCATCCAGCGACAGCTTCACTCCGCGGGTACGCAGCTCCCGCAGCATCGCCGCGGCCCGCGCAGGCTGGGTGACCAGCGCACTCTCCGTGATCTCCAGTGTCAGGACGTCGGCCGGCAGGCCATACGCGGACAGCGTCTGCGAAACCAGGCTGGGGAGATCGTCGCGGACGAGCATCCGCGCCGAGAGGTTCACCGACACCGGTACGTGGCGACCGGCCAAGGCCCAGTCGGCACACTGGCGCAGCGCCTCGTTCAGTACCCATTCGGTCACATCAATGATCAAAGTGGACCGTTCCGCCATGGGCAGGAACGCCTCGGGTGCCAGCAGCCCGCGGTCCGGGTGCGCCCAGCGCAGGAGCGCCTCGACACCGGCGATGCGGCCGGTCCGCGCAGACCGCAGCGGCTGGTAGTGGAGGCGCAGCTCACCACTGGCGACAGCGGCCCGCAACTGAGCGTGCATGGCCAGTTCCCACGGCCGGACGCCAGCCATACCCGGATCCCACACACCAACCCGTTCACCATCCCCTTTGGCCGCGTGCAGCGCCGCATCCGCGGCCGGTAGCAGCGCGTCAAGACTCGTTCCGTGCAGCGGGGCGGCCGCGACACCCGCGCTGGCCTCGACCTCGACCTCGACGCCGTCGATCCGGAACGGGCCAGCGATCTGGCTGATCACCATCCGGCCGATCGCACGCATCTGATCATGCGTGGCCGCGAGCTCACCCGGCAGATCGGCCCCGTACATGACCACCGCGAACTCGTCACTGCCGATACGACCGGTGAACGCGGGATCCGCGGGTACGCCGCGTAGCTGCACCGCGATAGCCTGAAGCAGCCGGTCCCCAGCGGAATGACCGAGAGCGTCGTTGACCTCACGGAACCGGTTGATATCAAGAAGCACCAGGACGGCGTCACGACCCGCGGCAAGCGCGGCGGCGAGCGCGGGCTGGGCCACCCGAGCCAGTCCGGCCCGGTTCGCGAGGCCAGTCAGTGGATCTCGATCCACCAGGAGCTGGCTCCAGCGGCCGAATTCGTACACCACCAGGGTTGTCGCGGTGATGCTGAAGACAGTCATCACGACCGCAGGTATCGCGGCCCCGAGGTCTCCCTCGACCGCGAAAGCGGCCACGGCCCCCGCGCTGATGAGTACGGCGTGGGCGGCCGCCTCCCACAGCCTGCGCACCATTGCCCCGCATGCCGCGATCCAGGAGTACCAGAGCAGGTACAGGTCGGAGTCACGGCCGTCGGTACTGTCACACAGCGCGATCGTTATCGCAAGAACCGAGGTGACCACCAGAATGTGGTGGACAGTCGGCCGCATGCGTGCCAGCAGCAGCGCGACAGCCAGGTTGGCCGTGCTTATCGCTACCGCGAGCCACGTCCCCAGCTGGTTCTGCCCTGGCGACCGGGGGAGCAGCGCGAGAACGAGGAAAAAGAAGAGGCCCCCGGCGGAAAGTATGATCAGAAATCGTCGTTGATCCGTGAAAGGCGGAAGGCTCATGTCAACCCCCACCCGATCAACAACGGATACCCACGGTACCGGGGAAGGCGCCACCGGATACCCCACGGGATAACTGCCCGAAAACTGCTCACAGTTACACTGTGAGCCTCAGCGACGCTGATGTAACCCGCCAGCCCACGGGTTTGGCGGGTCTACAGGACAGCTGTGGCTGATCGAAAATCCTGTGTGCACACCCCAGTGACAATGCCGCCGCACCGGGCGTGACCTGACACCGCGCGTGACCTGACACCGGGCGGCGGCTGCGGACAGCGGCGACAGGCCGGCACCCCGGCAGCAGCTCGGCTGACGGCACCCGGCACGGTGGTCAGTGGGCGGCGTCGTCCCAGGTCAGGCCGCAACCGACACTGACATCAAGAGGTACCGACAGCTGGTAGGCCGTCCCCATCTCGGCCCGCACCAGTGCCTCGACCTCGGCCCGCTCGCCCGGAGCGATCTCCAGGACAAGCTCGTCATGGACCTGGAGCAACAGCCGCGACCGCAGCCGGCGGTCCCGCAGCGCCCGGTCGACGCCCAACATAGCGATCTTTATGATGTCCGCCGCGGACCCCTGGATGGGAGCGTTGAGCGCCATCCGTTCGGCCATCTGCCGACGCTGCGCGTTGTCACTGGTGAGGTCCGGAAGGTAACGGCGACGTCCCATGATCGTCTGTGTGTAGCCGTCCGCGCGGGCCTGCTCGACCACCCCACGGAGGAAGTCCCGTACCCCACCGAATCTGGCGAAGTACGTCTCCATCTGTGCGCGGGCCTCTTCCGGATGGATGCCGAGCTGGCTGGCAAGCCCGTACGCCGACAGGCCGTAGGCCAGCCCGTAGGACATGGCCTTGATCCGGCGGCGCAGCTCCGGGTCGACCGCGTCCACGGGCAGGCCGAACGCCTGGGCCGCCACATAGGTGTGCAGGTCCTCGCCGGAGGCGAACGCCTCGATCAGTCCCGCGTCGCCGGACAGGTGCGCCATGATGCGCATCTCGATCTGGGAGTAGTCGGCCGTCAACAGGGACTCATAACCCGCGCCGACAATGAACGCCCGGCGGATCTGACGGCCCTCGGCCGTGCGGATCGGGATGTTCTGCAGGTTCGGGTCGGTCGAGGACAACCGGCCGGTCGCCGCAATCATCTGGTTGAAGGTCGTGTGGACACGACCGGCATCGTCGATCATCGGGATGAGCGAGTCCACCACGGTACGCATCCGAGCGACGTCACGGTGGCGCAGAAGTACCGCCAGTAGCGGATGGTCGGCCTGGGTGGCAAGCCAGACCAGCGCGTCCGCGTCGGTGGTGTAGCCAGTTTTGATCTTCTTGGTCTTCGGCAGGCCCAGCTCGTCGAACAGAATCACCTGTAGTTGCTTGGGTGAGCTGAGGTTGAATGGGCGCCCGACAATCTCATGAGCCTGCCCGGACACCGCGGCGACCTCAGCGGCGTAGTGCTTCTGGAGTTCCATCAGATGATCGGTGTCAGCGGCGATACCGGCCCGCTCCATCCCGGCCAGCACGCCGACGAGCGGCAGCTCCACGTCGTGCAGGAGCGCGGTGGCACCGCGCCGGACCAGCTCCGCGTCGAGCACGTTGGCGAGCTCAAGGCAGGCACGGGCCCGCACGACGTCCGCGGCGGCCGCGTCCGCCTCGTCCGATCCGTCGATGGTCAGCTGCCCGGTGTCAGACCCCTGCGCGCGCAGGTCACGCCGGAGATAGCGCAGCACGAGATCGGCCAGGTCGAAGCCGCGCTGGCCGGGCAGCGCGAGGTAGGCCGCGAGCGCGGTGTCGCTGGTGACACCCGCGAGAGACAGGCCACGGGCGGCAAGCGCCGACATCGGGCCTTTGACGTCATGCGCGGCCTTGGGCTGGTCAGCGTCGGCGGCCCACCGCGCCAGCGCGTTCTCATCGGCCACGGTGAGCTCGGCTGGGTCGATCCAGGCACCGGCGCCGTCGATGGTGGCCAGCGCGAGCGCGGTGACGACGCCGGTGCCCCGCCCCCAGCTCCCCCGGATGTACAGGCCGACGCGCCCGCCGCCATGGGCATGCTCGGCCAGCCATGCGGGCACCTCGCCGGGCCCCAGGACCCGCGTGGCCACCTCGAAACCCTCCTCAGCCGCGGGTTCGACCGTGGCCAGCGCCGTGTACAGCCGTTCCCGCAGCGTCCGGAACTGGAGGGTGTCGAAGAGCTGGTGGACGGCTTCACGGTCCCACGGGCGCAGCCGCAGGTCGGCGGGGGAGAGCTCCAGCGGCACGTCACGGGCGAGCTCGGTCAGGGTCCGGTTGCGGATCACGCTGGCAAGGTGCGCGCGCAGCGATCCGCCCACCTTGCCGCCGACTTCGTCCGCCCGGTCGACGAGTTCGGCCAGCGAGCCGAACTGCTGAATCCACTTGGTGGCGGTCTTCTCCCCTACGCCGGGTACCGACGGCAGGTTGTCCGACGGGTCGCCGCGCAACGCGGCGAAGTCCGGGTACTGCACCGGGGTGAGCCCGTACTTGGCCTCGACCTCCGCCGGGGTGAACCGGGTCATGTCGCTGATTCCGCGCCGGGTCATCAGCACTGTCACCTGGTCGGTGACAAGCTGCAGCGCGTCACGGTCACCGGTGACAACCAACACCCGCATGCCCACGGCCGCGCCCTCAGCCGCGAGTGTCGCGATGACGTCGTCGGCCTCGTAGCCAGCGGCGCTGACCCCGGTCACGGCGAGTGCGTCGCACACCTGCTGGATCAGGCTCACCTGCCCGACGAAGTCCTCGGGGGCCTCGGCACGCCCGGCCTTGTACTCCTCGTACTGCAGGTGCCGGAACGTGGGCGTCGGCAGGTCCCAGGCCACCGCCACATGGGTGGGGCGCTCGTCGCGCAGCACATTGATCAACATTGACGTGAACCCGTAGACCGCGTTGGTCGGCTGCCCCGTCGTGGTGGCGAAATTCTCGACCGGGAGCGCGAAGAACGCCCGGTAGGCCAGGGAGTGGCCGTCGAGCAGGAGCAGCCGCGGCTCACCGTCGTCGAGCACGGGCCGGGCTGCGGCCGGCGCCGGCCGAGCAGCCGAACGCGCGGAGCCGCGGGTTGTCGGGTTGTCGGGGCTCGCGGTTGTGGCGGACACGACACGAGTCTATGGACAGCCTCCGACAGGGGAGCCATGGCGCGAGGCGCCGCCCGGTCGGCGCGAGCCGGACAGACGGCTGCGGCACCGGAGCGGGATCTCGTATCCGGTGCCACCGGGTATCGGTGTGTCCCGGCCGGGACGGTAACGGGTGTCCCAACGCGGATTCGCGGCAGCCGGGTACCTGCCACCGCCGATATCCGGCTGATGCTGTCCGGATGGCCACTATTCAGCTGACCGCACGGCCACCGGCCGGCTTCCGAGTACGCGATCACAGTACTTCCCGCGCGTCCGGATGCCACGGTGGTCAGTACGCCCGCGGGCCGTATTCGATCACAAAGACGGATGTGTGAACGTGTCACCGGTCACGTCGCGAAGAAGGGCGGGAACACTGGGGGAAGGCCACGGGGAAGACAGTGAGCGAGAACTGGCCAAGCCGTCCGCCCGGTGCATTGACGTGGCCATCGGTTACGCCTTAGCGTCTTGCCGGTGGGGCCCGGGGCGGACGAGTAGATAACGTCCATGCACGGGGAAGGTGTGGACGGCACCAAAGACCGTTCCGGGTTTCACTTATTCATCTACAGCTTTATGTGCCGCTGGGTACACGGTTCGATCCCGCGTCCCCCGGCCGCGCGCGATACCGGCCACTCAGACAACGTCTTCGCCCAGATAAGCCCGCCGAACGCGGTCGTCCGCGCGCAGCAGGCCCGCCGGACCGTCCAACACCATCCGGCCTGTCTCCAGCACATAGCCGCGATCCGCGACCGTCAGGGCCTGATGGACGTTCTGCTCCACCAGGAGCATGGACACGCCGGTACTGTTGATCTCACTGATGACCGCGAAGATCGTGGCGACGACCAACGGCGCGAGCCCCATGGACGGCTCGTCCAACAGCAGCACGCGAGGCCGCGCCATGAGCGCCCGGCCGATGGCCAGCATCTGCTGCTCGCCGCCGGAAAGGCTTCCCGCGGCCTGCCCGCGGCGCTCGGCCAGCCGCGGAAACATCGTGAACACCCGGTCGATGTCCCCACGCACCCAGCGGCGATCCCGGTAGGCGCCCATCAACAGGTTCTCCTGGACGGACATGACCGGGAACACCCCGCGGCCTTCCGGCACATGACTGACGCCACGCGCGACGATCTCGTGCGCCGGCAGGCCCGAAAGCCGCTCACCGTCCAGCGACACCTCCCCCGACGCCGGGCGCAACAGCCCCGACACCGTTCGCAGCGTCGTGGTCTTACCCGCGCCGTTCGCCCCCAGCAGGGCCACCACCTCGCCGGTCTCGACCCGCAGGCTCACCCCACGCAGCGCGGTCACCGAGCCGTAGCGGACCTCCACGCCGGTGAGCTCGAGCGCCATCAGCAGCCGCCGCGCGCATCAGCAATACCGTCCGGGATGCCGTCGATGCCGTCCGGGATGCCGCTCGTGTCGCTGCCGCTGTCGGCGGGGGCAGCCGCGGCCGTGCCCAGGTACGCCTCACGCACCGCCGGGGCCCGCTGGACCCGGGCCGGCGGGCCGCTGGCGATGACCCGGCCGAAATTGAGCACGACCACGTCCGCGGCCACGCTCATCACCAGGCCCATGTCATGTTCGATCAGCATCACGGAGATCCCGTCCGCGGCGATCCGCCGCAGCAGCCCGGCCAGTTCGTTCTTCTCGGCCGTGTTCGCGCCGGCCGCCGGTTCGTCCACCAGCAGCAGGCACGGGCCGCTGCCCAGCGCCCGCGCGATCTCGAGGCGACGCTGCTCCCCGTAGGCGAGCGTGGCGGCCGGGACGTGCGCGCGGTGGGCCAGACCGACGAAGGCGAGCAGTTCCATGGCCCGCCGCACGCCGCGAGCCTCGGCGTGCCGGACGCCAGAGGTGGCGAGCATCACCCGCAGTGCCGCCGGGCGCTCCCGTCCCTCCACTCCGATCTGGACGTTGGCGAGCGCGCTCAGCCCGCCGAACAGCCGGGTGTGCTGGAACGTCCGGGCCAGCCCGAGCCTGTTGATCATATGGGGCTGGCGGCCGAGCAGGTTGATGGGAGATCCGTCACGCCCCCACAGCGTGGCACCGCCGCTCTGCGGACGGTAGACGCCCGTCAGGCAGTTGAACAGCGATGTCTTGCCCGCGCCGTTCGGACCGATCACCGCGAGGATCTGGCCGCGTTCATGGCGTAGCGACACCCCATCCAGGCTGGTGACTCCCCCGAAGCGGAGCACGAGTTCGCGCACGTCGAGCACCAGACCAGCGCTGCCGCCATCGGCGCTGGGAGCCCCGATCGGCATGTCGTTCATCCGGCCTGCCCACCGACCGGGAGCGCTCCCCCGACGCCCGGGACACCCGCGTCGTCGGAGTCGGGGAGCGCCACGCCGACCCGCTCACGTCGCCGTGGCGGGAGCAGGCCCTGCGGCCGGAAGATCATCATAATGACCACGATCATCCCGAAATAGATGTACCGATCGGTCGGGGGCACCACATCGCGCAGGAAGAACGCCAGCCCCTGGAGGACCACAGCACCGAGCACCACGCCAAACCGGGAGCCCATCCCGCCGAAAATCACGATGGTGAGGACCAGGATCGACGCCTGCAAGCTGAAGGTCTGCGGGTTGAAGAACTGCTTGGTCGCGAAGAGCACACCCGCGAAACCCGAAACAGACGCGCCGATCGAGAACGCGAGCAGCTTCATCCGTACCGTCGCGACGCCCGAGATCTCGGCCGCGAACTCGTCCTCCCGGATTGCCGCCCAGGCCCGGCCGACGCGCGACCGTTCCAGCCGGCCGAACACCACGATCACCGCAGTGATGATGGCGAGCAGGAGGTAGTAGTACGGCAGTGGCGCCAGGCCCCAGGCATAGTGGAACTTCCCGACGTCCAAGGATAGCGGTGGCACGCCGAACACTCCGCGCGAGCCGCCCGTGACACCGTCGAGGTTGTTCGCGAGCAGCTGGATGATCTCGCCGAACCCCAACGTCACGATGGCCAGATAATCCCCGCGCAGCCGCAGCGTGGGCCCGCCGAGAGCCACCCCGGCGACCATCGCCGCGACCACCGCGATCGGGACCACGACGAACGGGTTGAGAATGATCGGCGAGTGCCAGGGCATGGCTGTCCGGGACGTGCAGTAGGCGGTCGTGTAGGCCCCGATCGCAAAGAACGCGATATAGCCGAGGTCGAGCAGGCCGGCGTAGCCGACCACCACGTTCAGGCCCAGCGCGAGCAGGGCGTAGATCCCGACGTCGGTGACGAGCGACTGAGCGGCCGCTGTGGACAGGCCCAGCGGCACGATGAGGGCGATACCGAGCATGCCCGCGCTTACCGCTGCCCTCCCCCGGGCGGATGCCGCGAAGCCGCCGAAACCGCCGAAGCCGCCGAGGGTGCCGGCCCATGCGGTCAGCCGCTGCGGCACGCCCAGGCCGGCTGGCCCGGCTGGCCCGGCTGGCCCGGCTGGGCGCCCGCGGCCGCCCGCGCGCCGGCGCCCAGCCCACACGGCAGCGGCCCAGGCGCCGGCCGTCAATGCCGCGAACAACCCGAAACGCGGGGCGAACAGTGATCCGCGGATCCCGGCGAGCGGATGCCCGGCGTCGCCGGACGGGCCGGTCACGACGGCGAACAGCGCCGCTCCACCCATATACACCGCGAGCCGGCGCGCCCAGCTGAACGCCGCGCCGGTACGCGGCCACCCGACGATCATGCCGCCCTGCGCCGGTGTTCACCGAGCAGGCCCGAGGGCCTGACCAGAAGGACGCCCACCAACACGAGAAAGGCAATCACATCCCGGTAGGACGCCTGGAACACATAACCGCCATAACTCTCGACCAGACCAAGGAGCAGACCTCCCACCACCGCGCCACGGACGTTGCCGATACCACCGAGCACGGCGGCGGTAAATGCCTTGACACCCGGAACAAACCCCATCGTATAGGAGGCGTTGAACGTCATCGCGTAAAGGAATCCACCGGCGCCCGCGAGCAGGCCCCCGAGCACAAAAGTGGCGACGATCACCCGTTCGACGTCGACACCCATCAGACGCGCGGTGTCCGCGTCCTGGGCCGTCGCCCGGATCGCCTGGCCCAGCCGGGTGACCGCGACCACCCGGTCCACCACGACGAGCATCACGACCGCCACGCCGAATATGATCACTGTCTGCACAGAGACCGCGGCGCCGAGGACCCGCCCGACGGTCCCGTTGGTGAACAGGTCCGGGACGGGCACGCTCTGGCGGCCGAACTCCTTCCCGGCCAGGTTGGCCGCGAACAGCGAGGCTCCGATGGCGCTGATGAGGTAGGCCAGCCGCGGCGCGCCACGGCGGCGCAGCGGCCGGTAGGCACCGCGCTCCAGAGCGAACGCGGCCAAGCCGCCGGACGCGGCCCCGGCACCGAGCCCGACCGTTACCAGCGCGACGGACGTGAGCCCTGACGGCGTTGCCCCGCCCGCGGGCAGCAGCGCCCGAGCCGCGAACAGCCCGCCGAAGGCACCGAGCATGAAGACCTCGCTGTGGGCGAAGTTGATGAGCGTGAGCACCCCGTAGACGAGGGTGTAGCCAAGAGCTATGACCGCGTACAGGGAACCGATGGTCAGGCCGTCAACCGTCAGCTGCCCGAACTCGTGCGCGAAGCTCATGCTGATGTCCCCCGAATCGCCGGTGGTTCACCGAACCACTGCTGGTGCGCGGTGTCGCGGGCGGTCATGAACGCGGGTCAGGCTTTCATCAGCTCCGCGGTGGTCCCAAGCACTTCCCGCTTGCCAGCGCGGATCCGGTAGACGTAGACGGTCGAACCGGCGACCTCGCCGTTGGGCTGGAACACGATCCGCTTGGTGACTCCCTCGAAATCAACGGATGAGAAGGCCCGGACAACAGCCTCACGGCTGGCACCCGGCCCGAGCTTACGCAGGACCTCGATGACCGCGTTCGTCGCGTCATATGCCTCACCGGAGTAGGTGCCCGGCCGCGTACCGTTGTTCACCCGTTTGAAGTCGGCGACGAAGCCGGCGGCCTTCGGGTCGCTGTTGGCGTCGCCACATGGGCAGGTCAGATACGCGCCTTCCGCGCTCGCGGCACCCGCCTGGGTGACGAACTGGTCGTCGTTCGACCCGTCTCCGCTCATGATCGCCCCGGTGAAGCCCTTGGCCCGCAGCGCCTTGGTCAATAGGGCGAATTCCCCATAATAGCCGGAGTAGAATATCACGTCCGGCTGCTCGGAAATTATCTTCGTCGCCTCGGATGTGTAGTCCTTCGTCGGGTTGATGCCATCGCTCACGACATTCACCCCCTGCGCCGCCAGCTCTTTTTTCAACACCGTCGACAGCCCGGTGCCGTATTCGCTCTTGTCATCGAGGGAGAACACCTTCTTGGCCTTGAGAGCCTTTGCGACGTAATCCGCGGCGGCGGTGCCCTGTACGGTGTCGGGGGCAATCACGCGGAAAAAAGTCCCAAAACCCAGCGAGGTGAGCTGCGGGTTTGTCGCGGACGGGCTCACGGAGAGGAGTTTGGCCTGGCTGTAAAGCGGCTCGCTGGCTTTGGTCGCGCCCGAGAAGATCGGCCCGATGACAGCGATGACGCCCGAGTTGTCAATCAGCTTCTGGGCCGCGGTGGGCCCCTGCTCCGGAGTGCCCTGATCATCCGTCTGGACCAGCCGGAGAGTGAACGGGAGCCCGCCGCTGGTGTTGGCGCGATCGACCGCGGTTCGCAGGCCGTTGATCGCGTTGATGCCGAGCTGCGAGCTGTCGCCCGACAGCGGCCCCTGGAAGCCGATGATGTATTCGGGGCGCCCGCTTCCCGAGGAGCCTCCCCCGCACGCGCCGACGGTCAGCGCGATCGCAAGCAATCCAGCGGCTCCCGCCGCCATGGTCCGCCTCGCCATACCGTGTCCCTTCATCCATTTTAGTAAGACAATTCAGGCAAATCGTCATCAAGCATAACGCGAAG
Organism: Protofrankia sp. CiT1; assembly: GCF_917627385.1. Classification (GTDB taxonomy): domain Bacteria; phylum Actinomycetota; class Actinomycetes; order Frankiales; family Frankiaceae; genus Protofrankia. The sequence continues at coordinate 3,669 of NZ_CAKJTL010000098.1, read as the reverse complement.
GATGCCAGCTCTCCCAACAGAAAGGTCATCCGACCGGTGCCGCGCACGACGGCCTCACGCCGCACCCACGCCACGCGGCCGCCGCCATCCACCGCGCCTGCTCTGCCCAGCTTGCTGGCCATACTGTCGGAAACGTAGTCGCTACGAGCAGCAACTGAAAGCTGAGAACGCCCGTGTCGTCACAGTTTTCCGGTTATGGCGTGTTACGGAAGTTGTCGGACGAAATCGTGGCGTGCGGCCGGATCGCCGGCCCGGCCGCCGGGTCGAGCCGCGCACGTTCGGGACGGCCCGGACGGCCCGGACGGCCCGGACCGCGCGGATTACGGCCGGCGCACCCGCAGCACCACGAACGCCCGGTTGCGCACCGCATAGATGGTCACGAGCGGCGCCACCGCGTCACCCCACGCATCAAAGCCGACCTCGCCGGTGGCCCCGACGAAGCGGCCCTGCCTCAGCGCGGCGATGACAGCGGCCCTGGCAGCGCCATTCACGCCGGGCCGGCCTGGCAGAACACTGCTGGCCGCCCGCAACAGCACACCGGCGGCGTCGTAGGCGTACGCGGCGACGGACGGAATCACATCGGCGGCCGCTGTCGGCGGGGGGACGGCAAGGCCCGGGTCACCGGTCACGGCCGAGCCGTCACCGCGGATGACGGCCGGCGGACCAGCCTCGGAGCCGAAGCCGGAGCCGGAGCCGAGCGCACGAGAGGTGGCCGAGACGGCCGGATCAGCGATGCGGGTGCCGGCGTCCCGGTTGCCGCGGCCACCCCATCGGTGCAGGTAGGCCGCGGCGAACGAGCCGGCCCGCGGCAGTTCGGAAAGCGGCGCGCCGAGATCGACGACTGTGTCTCCCTCAGCGGCGCCCTCCGCCCGCTCGGGATAACGAGGGTCGCCCAGCCCGTCGGAACCGAGAACAGCGACGGCCAGGCCCTGACCGGCCAGTTCGGTACGCAGCTGCGCGGCAAAGGCGAAGCCCGTCGCCACGTACAGCAGGTCCGGGGCTTCGGCACGTACCCTCTCGACTACCGAGGCCACCTCGGACTCGTCATCCAGGCTGCCGTGGACCTTGTGTATTCCCGTGACGGTGGCGCCCAGCTGGCGGGCGTCGGAGGCGAATCGCTGCGCGAGGGAGGTACCGAAGCCGGGGCCACCGTCCACCACCGTGATCCGGCGGCGGCCCATGGTCGTCACGGCGTACTCGGCGCTGGTCCAAGCCGCCAGGACGTCGGTGCCGCTCAGCCGGAAGTAACCTGGATACGGCCGGCTCCGGGCGGTGGCGCTGGTGGCCGCGGTCGCGTCCGCGAGGCCCGTGAGTTCAGGGCGGCTGTTGGACGGGGAGACCACGGCAATCCCGGCGGCGCTCAGCGTAGGCACAGCGACCATGGCGACCGTAGAGCTCAACGGCCCGACGACGCCGATCACCGTTTCGTCAGCGGCCAGTTCACCAGCTGCCCGGGCGCCTCCGTCCGGCCGGGACAGGTCGTCCTGAAGGCTCAGACGGATCTTCCAGCCGGGGATCGCCGCGTCCGCGTTTGCCTCGTCGACCGCGAGCCGCACGGCGTTGCGGACCGCGCCGCCCAGCGAGGCGAGATCTCCGGACAACGGAGCCATCAGCCCAAGCGTGGCCGTCCGCGGTTGCGGCCGCGACGGGCTACCAGCAGACGGTGCGGTACTGAATTTTACCGCGTACGCCGCCCCGACCGCCCCCGCCGCAACGATCAGGGCGACCAGCGCGGCAACCAGCGCCCGCGTGGGCGGTACCCGATGTCCCCGCCGGGTGGGCGGTGACCAGTCGATCACGCTCCGGGTATGGCCTCACCGGGCAATGCCTCGCCAGACAGGATGCCTTCGGCCACCGCGCGCATCGTGCGCCGCTGATTCATCGAGGTGCGCTGGATCCAGCGGAAGGCGTCCGGCTCGGTCATCGCGTGCTCGGTCTGCAGGACCCCCTTGGCCCGCTCAATGATCTTTCGAGCCTCCAGGCGGCCCTGTAGATCCTCGACCTCGGCCTCCAGGCTCACGATCTCGGTGAAGCGGCTCACAGCCATCTCGATCGTCGGCAGCAGGTCCTTCTTCTGGAACGGCTTGACGACGTAGGCCATCGCCCCGGCCTCACGGGCTCGTTCCACGAGCTCTCGCTGGCTGAACGCGGTCAGGATCACCACCGGCGCAATGCGTTCCTTGGCGATGTGCCCACCGGCCTCGATCCCGTCCATACGAGGCATCTTGACGTCGAGAATGACCAGGTCGGGCCGAAGCTTGGTGGCAAGGCTGACGGCCATCTCGCCGTCACCGGCCTCACCGACCACCTCGTAGCCCTCCTCCTGCAACATCTCACGAAGATCAAGACGGATCAGCGCCTCGTCCTCGGCGATCAGCACCCGGCGGGGGGTCGAGGATGGCTGGCTCATCGGGTCGGACTCCTGGGCTCGCAGGGCTAGGATGATGCCGTTGACCCGCCGTAACACCGGGGCGGTCGGTCGATCCGCACCTTACCCGGCTAGAGTCGTCAAGGAAGCGCTACCTGCATATCGGCCAGCCCGGTAGCTGGATAACCCAACAGCCGGTCACCCTCAGCACCTGATGATCATACAGTAAAAGCAGTATGCCCCTGTACTCCAACGGCAGAGAGACGGTGCTCAAACCACCGACAGTGTGGGTTCGAATCCCACCGGGGGCACAACGCAGAAGGTTGCGGGTGGGAGATCATGGTAGGTCTTCATCTTCGTCTCCTCGGTATGGCGCACCGCTTGCGGGTCGGATAGCGGGAGCACGACCGCCTCCGTGCTGGTGTCGGCGACGGCGCGGATCGTCTCGCCGGACAGGGTGATCCGACAGATTACGATCTTCGTCTCGTGGTTGTAGTGCATCTCCAGACGCAGCGCCTCGAACAGGCGCCGGGACAGCGGATCGGGAAGCTCAGCGAGGTCGACCGCGCTGACCGGTAGTTGACCCAGGAGAGCCGGGTTCGGCGCCTGGTGCACCTCCTCCTCAACCTCGGCGATCCGCCGTTCCAGCTGCCCGCGTTCGGCGAGCGGTTCGGCGCGGCGTTCGTTGATGTCCCGGATGAGCTCCGGGTCGGGCGGCTCGGCCACCTCCAGGCTGCGGATCAGCCGCTTCCTCTTGTTCTCGGTCTCGGCCAGCGCCTTGCGCAGGGCACCCAGCCGCCGGTCGCGTTCCCGCTGCCGGCCGGCGACGAGCCCGTTCAGCTGGGCACCGAGGAGATCACGCCGGTAGTGGCCGAAGACACGCTCCGCGAGGAAACCGCTGAGACCGGCAAGCAGCGCCTCCTCCCGGATCCAGAAACTGGAGATGGCTGGATGTCCCGGCGGGTTGTAGCCCTTCTTCGGCGAACACACGTAGTAGGGGTGTCCCGGACGGACTTCCCCAGCATGCACCGCCCACACAGCGCGCAGAACAGGTAGCTGCGCAGCCGGTACACCCGCCGGCTCTGCGGATGCCGGTTCACCCCCGACGCGGTACGCGACCGTTCCTGGCGCAGACCCACCTGCTGGGCCAGCACGAACGACTCCAGATCGACCAGCGCCTCATGCACCGGCACCGGTGACCACACCCACTCCCCCACCGGGTTGAGCCGGTTCTTCCCGTTGCCCTTGCGTGCCCGCCGGTTCCACACCATGTGCCCGGTGTACTTCGGGTTGGTCACCAC
>NZ_CAKJTL010000097.1 GCF_917627385.1 Protofrankia sp. CiT1 | reverse complement strand
GGGTGGGGCTGTCGGTGCTCCAGGGGGCGCGGCTGGCCGGGGCGGACCCGATCATCGCGGTGGACGTATCCGCGGCGAAGGAGGAACTCGCGCTCCGGCTGGGTGCGACGCACTTCCGCCTCGCCTCGCCGGCGCTGTCGAAGGAGGTCCGGGCGCTCACCGGCGGAATCGGCGTCGACCACGCCTTCGAGGTCGTCGGGAAGTCCGCGACCATCCGGGCGGCGTGGAGCGCCACCCGGCGCGGTGGGCGTACCACGGTGGTGGGGGTCGGCGCCAAGGACGACCTCGTCTCCCTCAGCGCGCTGGAGATCTTCTACTCCGCCCGCACGCTCACCGGCTGCGTCTTCGGCTCCTGCGACCCGGACCGGGATGTCCCGTTCCTGCTCGACCATGCCCGCCGGGGCAGCATCGACCTTCGTGGCCTGGTCACCGCCGAGATCGGGCTTGCGGACGTGCCGGCGGCGTTCGAGGCGATGCTGCGGGGCAGCGGCGGCCGTTCACTCATCCGTTTCCCGGCTGTACCCCCACCGCGGTGAGGGAAAACAGTGTGGATGACCGTACGGGGCGAGCCGCCGCCACATCGGCCTCGGCGAGGAATACGGCACTGCCGTCGGTGGTAGGGGCGATGGGATGGATGCACGCAAACATCTTGCGAGACTCCTTACGCGCACGTATGGTTTCTCTGGCACCTGCGCGCGGCCCACATTCGCACGGTGAACGGTGTTGCTGTACAGGCGTTGTTGCTGTACAGGTGTTAGTCGTGCGGGTGCTGGCCGTACGACTGGTAGTCCTATATCTGGTAGCCGTACAGCTGCGTAGCCGGAAGCAAGTATTCAGATCTTGAGGAGGGCACGTGGAAACAGCCGACGAGCTTGTCGTGGCGGTGGAGACCTTGGCCAGTGTTCAGGACCGTTTCGACACCGAGCATTCGGACAGCGATGGTTCCGACGGCCTCAACTATCCTGAAGGTCAGTGACGGACCGGTCCGAGGACATGGGCGAACCCGGCCCGCCGAGCGCGTCAGGGTTGGAGACGGGCCAGGACGGATTGTCCACGAAGCATCATCTGGTCCACGCCATCGAGGCCGCGTTCGGCTGGTCGGGCGCACCGTCGCTGGGGGAAGGTTTCGTTCGCGGTCACGTGACCAACGAGGCGTTGTGCCAACGAGTGCTTACGCCGTCCCGGCTACTGGATCTGATAATGCGGCGCAGCCTTGAACCCCCGCAGCTCAGGTGTTTCCAGGACGGCGTCGAAATGCATCCGGGCGACTATCTTACGACCCGGGTGGGCCGGCGGGGGCAGCGGACCCGTCTCGCCGACATGAACCGGTTGGCTGATCTTCTCGACTCGGGGCTCACCCTGGTCCTCGATGGACTTGACATGTTCGATGCGACGATGGAGGTGGCCTGTCGCGCTCTTCAGTGGTGGTCCCACGAACTGGTCCAGGTGAACGCCTACCTGACCACCCGGTCGACAGCGGGGTTCCCGCTGCATTGGGACGATCACGACGTTGTCGTTCTCCAGCTTGCGGGTGAGAAAACATGGGACGTGCGGAGCTCCTCCCGCCCTTTCCCGCTGTACCGGGACGCGGAACGCAACGGCACGGTCAGCGCGCAACAGGTGTGGAAAGGTGAGCTCCGCGCTGGCGACCTCATGCACATTCCGCGTGGTTACTGGCATCAGGCGACACGCGCTGAGTACACCGGCGGCATCAGCCTCCACATCACGTTCGGCTTTCCGAAACGGACCGGTGTCGACTGGCTCACCTGGCTCGCGGACCAGGCCCGCGATGTCGAGCTGTTCCGGCGTGACCTGCTCCGCGATGGTAGCGCGCAGGAACGGGCCGCGCGGGAACGCGCGTTGATGGACGCGGCTGTCGAGCTGCTGCGTTCGTCCCCGCCCGCCGAATTCCTCGCCGGTCGTGCACGGACCCAGCCACCGAGACGCCACACGCCGACGCTGCCGACGGATCTCCCCGGGCAGGGCGTTGAATCGGTCGTCTGCGTCACGGAATTCAGGCCCGAATTCAGGGAGAGCGACACCGCCGTGATTGTTCTCGGGGGCGGACGGAGACTGACCTTCACGAAGAAGGCCCGCCCGGCCCTTGACCGGCTGCTGAGCGGCCTGCCGGTCAGTCTCGCCGCGGTGGAGGCGGAGACGGGGACGGACGCCCGCCGGCTCGCCGACCTACTGGTCCGGGAGGGGATGTGCGTCAGCCTGACACCCGAATTGTCCTCGGGCTACACCGGTCTCGTCATGAACGCGGACTGCTAGAGAGCGCGCTTGACCTCGGCATCCGCACTATCGACACGGCGTTCAACTACGCGGGTTTCCGTTCGCATGCGATCCTGTTCCAGACCGCGGCCGATCTTCTTCCCTGCTTTTCCGTGTCCACCAAGGTGGGTTTCTTTCCCGGCGCTGGCGGTCGCAACGACCACTCGCTGGAACCGGGGCGGCTTCAGGAGGCCCTTGAGACGACGGCGGCGACGCTCGGTCAGGCACCGGATGTCGTCTTCCTGCACAACCCCGAGCGGTCGCTGGGCGACCTCGAGCCCGCTCACGCCGCTGACCGTCTCGCGGCGGCGGCCGGTGTCCTGACGGACGCCGTGGCTGCCGGCCTCTGCCGGTCCTGGGGCATCTCGACCTGGAATCCCCAGCCGGTGCTTGCGGCGGCCATCGCCGCGGGGCCCCGCGGGCTGGTCCGGCCGTGGTGCCTCATGCACCGCGCCGGCATCCTGGTCCCCGCGAGGGTTCTGGACGCAATTGATGATCTTGCTGGCTGCCTGGAGGTCGAGACCGAGCGGCGGTGGGGTATGAGTCCCTTCGGTGGGGACACGGGGGACAGCGTCTGGGGCACGCTGGCACTGCGGCCGTTCATGGCGGCGGGCGAGGAGTGCTCTACCGCGGCGGCGGCGTTCCGCCTCGCTTTTGCGCTGCCCCCGGTCGGCCGGGTTGCGGTGGGCACGAACCGGCCCGAGCACCTGGCCGACCTGGTTCGCGCGCTTGACCTGGGCGTCGACGGCCACAACGTCGAGCGATACCGGGACATGCTCGCCCGGCGGCAGGCTCACGCGGCGGGGTAGCGGCAGGATAAGAGGGCCCGGCAACAGAAGTGTGGATCAAGGAGCGGGGCTGGGGGCGCCTGCCTCGACGGCGGTGGGGGAGCCACCGGAGGTGTTGGGCGGCGGCCAGTCAGGCTGCGGCATGCTCTGTCGATGGCCTCCGGATGTGCCTGCCAGGCAGTCGATGATCGTAAGTCGATTGCACGACTCCGTGCTTTCGTCAAGCGGCTGAATGTTGATCGACATCCAGAACCTCTGACACGCCGACAAACCAGGGAGGTTCTGGCAAAGATCGATATCACCGTGACCTGCATAAACGTAAACGATCAATCTTTTGGATCAGTTTATCCACAGCCTCCGTCGGGAGGTTTTGGAAGGATCTTGCAAAGCCGCAGGTCAGGCCCCCCAGGATCGGTGGTACTGTCGCACGGCAGGAACTTTCCGAGTCGGATTGAAACCTCAGGGAACTGGATCAGCGCCGAGAAGACTTGTCGCACGGCAGGAACTTTCCGAGTCGGATTGAAACCGTCAGGAGGACTGTGCCTCCCTCGTGTCGTTTAGTCGCACGGCAGGAACTTTCCGAGTCGGATTGACCCCATCCGACGCTGCCGGTGATCTATGCGGGGGCAGTGGATGGGCGTTGCGGCTCCGGTCTGCGACCAGCGCGCGATCCATGATCGGCGCGTGTTTGTCGTTGTGTACGGTTTTTGCCCGCATCGGCGTGCCTAACGACAAACATGCGCCGATCATGATGGCAATAAATGCTGCCCGGCCGTATTTTTCCTGCTGCCCGGCCACGTATTGTCACGGGAGCTATGTTCGAGTAGGTAGTAGCGCGGGAAATGCCTGTGAAGAATGAAGATCGATGCCATGAAAATGGCTGGCCGCCGGTGGCGGGGTACAGGGTGCGAGGATGTCCCGAAGCGGGTGTCCCGTGGGCTGTCCAGGAAGAACCCGCCGGGGACGTCGGCTGTTGCCGGGTGTTCCAAGCGGGTTGTCGGGATTCCAGGTCAGCGACGGAGCGTGATCCGCCATCGCAGACCGCTGGATTTTTCCGTTGCCGAGCAGGTGAAGTGGATCTGTCCGTCCTCGTGTGGGTCGCGGCGGATGTCGAGCAGATGCCGCCGGCCACCATGTTCGGCCGTGATCGTGTAGTGGTCATCGTGCTGGCTGGTGATGGTTGTGTGCGGGAGATCCTCCGGGTGGCGCAGGCCGTAGCGCTGGCGAAACCAGATCTCGGCGACGGATTCGGCCGGCGTGGAGCCGAGCCTGCCCCGGACGTGACCGAGCGGCAGCAGGCCGTCGAGGGCGAGCTCCGACAGCTCCTCGTCGGTGGCGGTGTCGAGGCGGCCGAGAAGGTATCCGCTGGGCAGGGTGATGGCGTTTGCCGCGAGGCGGTCACCACCGATATGGCTCACGCCGAAGGCCGGGGTGCCGGGTAGCAGGTTGTGCAGGCGATGCAGCAGCGGAGCGCCCGCCAGACCACAGCACGGGTCGTGGCGGCCGTGGATGCACACGCCGAGGAACGGAGCCCGCGGCAAGGGCGGGCACGCGGTAGCCGCGGGTCCGCGGTCCGTCTCCGGTCGCGCCGCGCCTCGTGTGATCGTTCGGTCGTGCGCGTTCCACAAGAACGGTTCCAGCGGTGCCGAACTGTTCGGGTAGGACCGGTACAGAATGGTTGTGGCGTCGGTCGGGATCGGTCCGAGACCGGGCAGCGACGCCGGGGCGGCGCCGGCAAACCGGGGCCATGGAGCAGGCGTGGGGAGGAACAGGTAACTACGGTGCCGAGGTACCGTACCGCGCAGGTCCTCATGGATGCCCCGGGACTCCGACGAGCAGACCACCGCACAGGGGCTCGCCTGCCTGCCTGCCGCCAGACGGCCGGCAGGCGATGACGCGCGGTGGTCCCGGTGGAAATGTGGCAGCCGTGGGTCCGCTGGCCGGGTAACATCGTCCACAAGGCTCCTAAATTCGTATCTTTGCACGCTCTGATTTAAGTAAACCTGACTTTAGCCTAAGGGTGCCCGCGGATGCGTGTGCCATCCCGGACAGTCCGCACCGTCACATCCGGGGAATCGCGCCGAGCGGTGACTGCCGGGAACGGGGCGGTGGTGCCGGGCCACTGTCGAGCCGGCCGCGCTGTGGCTGGTCGGACGGCGTTCCTGGTCGGACGGCGTTCCTGGTCGGACGGCGGTCCTGATCGCGGCTGTCCGGGACAGCCGGATGCCCTGGCTGTCCCGGTTCGATGCTTGCTCCGATGCCCGCTCCGGGGTATCCCCGGCACCCGGGGCATCCGTCCGCGCGGACCGATCTGTTGATCGTTCTTAGTGGCCGTGGGAGGTTGTGCCGCCCGGGTAGTTGCCTCCGCCGTGGGCCGCGTCGATCATGTCGTAGTCCTTCGCCCCGTTGCTGCGCGGTAGAGCGTCCACGAAGACGACGGTCCGCGGCTTCTTGAACGACGCGATCTGGCTCCGGCAGTGTTCGATCAGCTCGGTGCCGGTCGCGTCCGTACCATCACGCAGGACGACGATCGCTTTCACCGACTGTACCCAGCGGTCGTCGGGGACACCGATGACGGCCGCCTCCTGGACCGCGGGGTGGCGCTCGAGGCAGGCTTCGACCTCGGCCGGGTAGATGTTCTCCGCCGCCGATTTGATCATTCGTGTCGCGGTGCCGACGAAGGAGATCCGGCCGTCGGGTAGCCGTCGCCCCAGGTCGGTGGTGTGCCAGCCACCGGTTCGGGTCCGATGAGCGTTGTCCCGCGGCCTGTCCCAGTAGCCCGCGTGGACCAGCGCGCCACGCACGACGATCTCCCCGACCGCACCGTCGGGGACCTCGACGTCATCCGGCCCGACGATCGTGATCCGGGCGAAGGGAACGGGGCGCCCGACGGTCGGGCTCCACTCCTCATGCCCCAGGGCGGCGTAGAGACAGAATCCGGTCACCTCGGTCTGGCCGAACCCGCCCATGTATCGGCCCCAGGGGCTGTCGTCGGAGGTGACCATGTCCTTCCAGCCCGGGATCATCGTCAGCGGGCTGCGCAGGGAGCGCAGGTCGAAACGCCCGTCTCGGTTGGTCTCGACGAGCTGTGTGACCTGCGGTGGCATCAGGAACGCTGAGGTGCACCGCTCATCGGCGATGAGCCGGCACAGTTCCTCGGGGTCGCTGCGGCGGACGAACACGTTGGTGCCGCCCCAGATGAACGTCGCGGCGGTGTGCTGGAAGGTGCCGATGTGGAACAGCGGGCCGGAGTTGAGGAAGATCTGGTCGCCGTCCGCGTGGAAGAGCGCGCCGATGACAGTGCCCTGGGCGATCAGGTTCGCCGACGTGAGCATCGACCCGGCGGGCCGGCCGCCGTGAGCGGCCGTGTAGATGACGAGCACCGGGGCATGGGGATCAGGCTCCGCGAGGGGCGTCTGCGCGTCGCCCGCGGCCAGGAAACCTTCGTAGGTGTCGGGACTGTCGCTGTCTGTTCCGCCGCTGCCCGCTCCGTCGCTGTCGTGGCGCAGCCAGAGCGCGGTGTGCGTGGCCCGTTTCCGCGCTTCGCGGGTGGTCGGCCCGATTTCGGCGTCCTGCCAGACGACGACGGCGGGCCGCAGGTCGTCGATGACGAACGCCATCTCCTCGGCGGAATGCCGCCAGTTCACCGGGCAGACCATGGCGCCGAGCCGAGAACCCGCCAGGAGCAGTTCGAGCACCCGGTGGCAGGTCTGCCCGAGCCACAGCACCCGCGAGCCACGGGTGACACCCGCGGCGCGCAGCGCTCCGGCGAGCCGGGTGACGCGTCCGTCCAGCTCGGCATAGGTCATGCGGGTGTCGCCGCACACCGTGGCGGCGTGGCCGGGACGCGACCGGGCATGTTCGGCGAGAAGTTCCGCGAGCGTGGGCCAGGTGCTGACCGGTACCGGCGACATCAGGCGTCCACCCCGTGCCGGTCCGGCGAGCCGGCTCGCGCCCTGCCGTTGATCGTTTTGTTCACGGCGTTGGTCTCCATCTCTGCGAGTGATCCATTATATGGTATAATCGTATAGCTAATACGACTGTTTTGGCGGATGGTTCCAGGCTGGCTGGGGTCGTGCGCCGGGCGGCCCGCGGGTCGGGTTGTAGTGGTGGAATCATCTTCCTTATTAAATGCCTTATATTATATTTGTATCGGTTGGACACAGGGGAGGTGTGGCGGTGCCGGATGATCGTTATTACCAGCCCGCGGCGGAGACGATGCCACGAGCGGATCTTGAAGCGTTACAGGAGCGACGGGTCGTCGAGCTCGTGGAGTACGCCTACGAGCGCTCGCCGTTCTACCGCGAGCGCTGGGACGCGGCCGGTGTCCACCCGCGTCAGGTCCGTACGCTGGCTGACTTCCGGGAGCGCATCCCGTTCATCGACAAGCAGGATGTCCAGGAGTTCCGCCAGCGCGCGGGCGACCCGTTTGCCGGACTGCTCTGCGTCGACCGCAAGGATCTCACGTCGATCACGTCGACGTCTGGCACGACGTCCGAGCCCGAGTTCTTCCCGGAGCTGTGGGAAAGTGTTCCCCCCCTGGTCGCGGGCACCGCGCGTGATCTGTGGGAGCTGGGCCTGCGGCCGGGCGACAGGGTTGTGATACCCCCCGGTACCTTCCGCGGTTTCTGGGACACGCTGTTTCAGCTGCTCGGCCTCGTGCCGCTGTACATCGACACCTGGATGGGCCAGTGGGGGAACGTGCTGGACGCCATCGAGCAGTACCGGCCGGCCTACGTCCAGCTGCTGTACCCGATGGTCGTCGAGCTTGAGCGGCTCGCGGACACCAGGGACGTGCGGGCCGCGCTGGCGCCGCTGAAGGCGGCCAGCTTCGCCGGGATGCCGCTGGGCCGCGCGCTCACCGCCAAGGTCCGCGACGAGTGGGGAGTGAACCTTTACCTGTACACGAGCGCCGGGGACACCGGCACTGCCTGGGAGTGCTCCGAGCATGACGGGTACCACCTGTGGGAGGATATGGTGCTCGCTGAGCATCTCGACCCCTCCGGGGGCGCTGAGGTGGCCGACGGCGCGGTCGGTGAGCTGGTGGCGACCGACCTTGACAACACTGCCGCGCCGTTCATCCGCTTCCGGTCCGGTGACCTGGTGCGGCTGACCCGCGCGGCCTGCGGCTGCGGACGCACCCACGCACGGCAGTGGCCCGTCGGCCGCAAGGGGGACGAGACCGTCGTAGGCGACGTCCTGGTCGGCGTCCAGGATGTCTGGGATGTCCTGGAGACCTTGCCGGAGACGGTGGACGGGATCTTCCAGATCATCCGGCCGGCCCGGGTTGTCGACTCGTTGCGGCTGCGCGTCGGTTATGCCCCGGAGCTCACGGGCGACCTCGCTGACCTGCGGGCGCGGGTGACCGATGCGGTCGGCGCCAAAGTGGGGGTCGTCCCAGAGGTTGACCTGGTACCTGCCGCGGACATTCTCAGCACCTCCTCCAGCGTCGCGAAGTTTCCCCGGTTGGTGAAGGCATGAGCCGCGCGTCGATCGTGGCACGGTCGCGATCGTTGCCGCGCGCGGAGATAGCCGGTATCGGCCGTTTCACGGTGGCGGGCCGTCATCACGATTTCGCGATCACCTGGGATGATCGCGAAAGGGCTGCCGGCTGGCACCGAGCGGCGCTTACGGCTTGGGGGTTCTCGCCGGGGGACAGCGTTCTGATCACCTCGGTGGCCTGCGAGGGCTTCTGGATCGCCGGGCTGACGCAGGCGCTTCATGATCATCATATTGTCTTCGCGCTGGCCGAATCGTACGGTTGGGACGCCCGCCGGGTGGGGACCTTCGCCCGGCGGCTGCCGCTGGCGGCGGTATTCGGGCTCGGCCGGGAAACCGCTGAAGGGCTGCGGGGCACGGCCAGCCTTGACGTTCTCGCTCCGGTGCGCCACCTGTTTGCCCGCCCGGAGGCCTTCCCGATCCTGCGCGGCGCGGATCTGGACCCGCTGCTGTTCGCGCCGATCGGGCCGGCTGTGGCTGTCGAGTGCCCGGAGCGCGGCGGCGGGCACGTCGACGCGCGGCTCTGGTCGGTGCGGGCCGTGGACGGGCAGCTCCGGCTGTCCTTCGCGGACGAACGTCCGGACGGTCTCCGTGACGTCCCGCTCGGGGTGGGCGGCACGGTCCGGACCGGCCGGTGCGCGTGCGGCAGCGATGATCCGCGGGTGCTGCTGGCCTGACCCGCGCGGCGCGCGCCGGCCGCGCCGGCTGCCTGCGGTCCGCTCGGCAGGCCGGACGAAGCCCGCCTGCCCGCCTGCCCGCGGGACCCGGACCGTCGTGTCCCGCGGGCAGGCGAAGGGACGGAGCATGGCCGTGCCCTGCGCGCGGGACGTGCGTGTCAGCGCGCCCGGCACCAGGGGCGCGGCGTCCGTCGGGTGCCCCGGGGAGATGATCGGGGTGAGCTGGCCAGCAGTTGCTCTCAGCGGGCCGCGCGCAGGAAACGCCCCGGGCGGGTGCCGGTGAGCTCACCGAATTCCTGCACGATCGTCCCCGCGACGGCGGTCATCCGGTAACCCCCCGCGGGGCGGCGCAGCCGGGCAGCCCCGGTCGGCAGGTCCGAGACGAACACGTCCCGTTTCCATTCGAGCTCGTTGAGCGCGAACACGACGATGTCGCCGGCGGCGCCCTCGCGCAGGACGCCCCGATCGGCAAAGCCGAACAGGCCCGCGAGCTGTCCCGTCATCTTGTGCACGGCCTGTTCGAGGGTGAGGTCGTCGCGGTCGCGCACATGGCGGGTCAGGGTCAGGGTCGTGTCGCCGATGGCACACATCATCGCGAGGTGCGCGCCCGCGTCGCTGTTGGCGATGATGGAGGCGGGGTGCGAGAGAGTCTCCGCAACGCCGTCCGCGTCCGCGTTGGACACGCCGACACCGACGACACCCGGCGTGAGGTCATTGTCCAGCAGCCAGTCGGCGAGGACGTCGGACGGGTGGCCGGCATGGGCGATGACAAGGTCGGCCAGGGTCGAGCCCACCCACTTCTCGTTGTGCGGGCGGGTGACGGAGACGAACCGGATCCGGTCGGGGTGGCGGTGCGGGATCATCGTTCGAGGGACCTGGTCCCACTCCGCCCGCGCCTGTGCCCGCCACTGCGGGTCGGTCAGCATCCGCTGCTTGTCGCCGGGCGTGGCCTGCACCATCCGATGCCAGGTCTCCTGCAGGCCCATCCAGGACATCCCGCCGTTCCAGTTCACGTGGATGTCCAGCGTCCGGGGGCTTACCTGCGGGTAGGAGCGGATTCCGCCGGCCTGCAGCTCCGCGGCGAACGTGAGCATCTCCCGGGCCCAGTTGGGCTTGTCCGACGTGTGAAAGATACCGATCCAGGAGTGCATCAGGTCACGTGGCCGGCACAGATCGCCCATCCGCCGGACGTCCGCACGCATCTGACGGCCCGACTGGCCCGGGATGAACGTCATGAACCGGGACCGGTCGGCCAGGACGTCGATCAGCGCGGCGAACTCGGCGTCGTCGGCGATCCGGCTCGGCACCGGCCGGCCGGCGCGGTCCTCGTCGAATCCGAGCGATGTCGACATGCCGAACGCGCCGGCGTCGAGGGAGCCGGCCAGCAGGGCCGCGATCAGCGCTCGCTCGTCAGCGGTCGCGGCCCGATCCCACGCCTGCTCGCCCATGACGTACTGGCGCAGCATGTTGTGACCTACGAGCCCAGCGACGTTGAGGCCGTAGCCGCCGCGTTTCCCGGCCGCGTCCAGGTAGTCACCATAGGACTCCCAGTCCCAGGGCAGGGCGGTGTCGAGCACCTCGTGGGGAAGGTCCTCGATGTAGCAGAACAGGGCCGCGAGCCCGGCTCTGTCCGCGGGGCGGACCGGCGCCAGGGACAGCGAGCAGTTACCCACCAGCGCGGTTGTCACGCCGTGCTGAGGCATCGGGTCGCACATCGGGTCCCAGAACAGGGTGGGATCGAAGTGGGTGTGCACGTCGATGAAGCCGGGTGTCACGTAGGCGCCGGATGCGTCGATGACTCGCTCGCCGTCCGGCCGCAGTCCCACCCCGATCTCCGCGATGACGCCGTCGCGGACCCGGACGTCGCCGGGCCGGGCCGGGGATCCGGTGCCATCCACGACGCTGCCGCCGCGTACGAGCAAGTTGTCCATTGAGAGCCTCTCATTAGGTATAATGATTCTACTAAAATAGTCATTCTGTCAGAACAAGTCGAGGAAGGCGAGGGAGGGATCTTGGAGCGCAGAGTCGCGATCGTCACCGGTGGTACCCGTGGTATCGGTGCTGCGATCACAGAGGTTCTTGTCGGTGCGGGGGCGCATGTCGTGGCCATCTACGCTGGTAACCACGCTGGTGCGGAGGCCTTGCGCGAACGTCTGGTCGACCGGGGCGGTTCAGTCAGCATGCACGCCGGGGACGTCGGCGACCCGGACTTCTGCCGAAAGCTCGTCGCCGACGTGCTGGGTGAACACGGCCGCGTCGACCACCTCGTCAACAACGCGGGTCTCCTAGTCGAGAACAGTGCCTTCAGGATGACCGATGAGGACTGGGAGCGTGCCCTGCGGGTGAACCTGTCCGGCCCGTGGTATCTCGCCCGCGCTGTACTTGCGCCCATGGCGGAACGCCGTTTCGGGCGCATCGTGAACGTCGGGTCGGTGACCGCAGCTATGGGCAGTCCGGTCGAGATCGGCTATGGGGCGGCCAAGGCCGGCCTGCTGGGTATGACGCGCTCGCTCGCGCGGGCGGTCGCGCGTAAGGGCATCACCGTCAATCTCGTCGTGCCCGGTGTTTTCGAGACGGACATGACCAACTCGATGGCGCCGGCCGCGCAGGAGACGATTCGCGCGATGATCCCGTTGGGGCGGCGCGGTGATCCCGCTGAGCTCGCGCACGCCGTCCGCTTCCTGCTGGACGACAGAGCGGGCTACGTCACCGGGTCGGTGGTCACCGTCGACGGTGGCCTGAGCATGGGTGCCTAGGATTCCGAAAGGATCTCCAGAATGTCCCCGGCCCGAGACGGCGTTGTCGCGCCGCCGTCGAGCCGGCTCAGCTCCCGCGGCAGGGGGGCCGGTTGCCGCACGTCAAAGGTGGTGCCAGCGGGGCTTAGAGGCTCCGGCAATAGGACTGTCCGGCTCGCGGCGCCCGGTCGGCGCCTCGCCTCGTTGTCGTCGGCCCAGGTGGGACACCGCTGCCTGGGCCGACGACAACCGGAGCCTCTTGATCTCATCAATCAGCATGCTGGCCGTTAGCGCGCTGATGGCATGAGTGACAGCCCGGAACGCGTGTCGGGACGACGATGCGGTCGCGGAGAGTGAACGGATCATGATTGTCTGGGTAGCGCCCGGCCGGCCGGTTCATGCGGGAACTCGTTGGGCAGGACCGAGATGTGGACGAGTCGGATGACGTGCACGTTGCTACTTTTGGCAACCGAATCAACGAGCTTTTTGATGTGGCGGAGACCGCCACGGCAACGGTTGACGCACAGGGGCGTATCACGCAGTGGAGCAAACAGGCTCGGCAGCTGCTGGCCTACCCGCCGGCCGAGGTCCTCGGACGGGCAGCGGCAGACCTCCTCGCCGAGGATATTCCGGACACCGTGCGGCTGTCCAGCGCGGCGCTGGAGGTATGGAGCGGCCAGGCGGTTGTGCGTCACCGGGACGGCCGGCATCTGCGGGTCGAGTTGCTGGCACAACCGTCACCGGCTGACGATGGAAAGATTACCTGGATCATTAGTGCGGTGCTGGCGGGGCGGCAGAAGCGGCAGATGCGGAAAAATCACGAGCAGCAGGATAAGAAGGACGGCGACTGGCCGCTGCTGGACTGGGCGTTCGACCAGTCCCCGCTGTATCTCGCGGTCTACGACGTGGACTTGCGGATCCGCCGGCTGAACGCCGCGGCGTGCCGTCAGCTCGGCATCGACCAGGGCGAGGAACGCGGGCTCCAGCTCACCGAGCTGCTGCCCGGTGGGCCCGCCCTCGACGCGGTCGTCGAGCAGCTGCGCAAGGTGGCGCAGACAGGCGAGCCGGTGCGTTACAGGGTTTTCGCCCCTACTCTGATCAATCTTTACGGCGAGGCACTGGCCATCAGCATCTCGCCGCTGAAGGATCCAGACGGGCTGATCCGAGGCGTGTACAGCGCGGCGTTCGACATCAGCGAGCAGCACCGGGCCCAGCAGCGGCTGGCCTTGTTGAACGAGGCGAGTAGCCGTATCGGCAGTACGCTGAATGTGATCCGGACCGCGCGGGAACTGGTGGAGGTGGTTGTTCCCGGACTCGCCGACTGGGCCAGCGTGGATCTGCTCGAATCGGTACGCCAGGGGTATGAGCCGGTTGCCGGTCCGTTCTCGGGCACGGTCACCCTGTGCCGTGCCGCGCACCAGTCGATCATCGAAGGCCGTCCCGAAGTTGTGGTGGAGCTGGGGCAGGCCGACGTCTATCCGGACTATTCGCCCCCCGCCCGCGTCCTGGTGACCGGCCGGCCCGCGCTGTACCAGATCTCTGACCCGGTGATGGCTCGTTGGGTCGCCGCGGATGCCGTCCGGACCGCCAAGGCCCGCGAGTACGGGTTTCACTCGATGCTTTTCGTGCCGTTGCGTGCCCGTGGCGCCACTCTAGGTGTGGCGACTCTTGCTCGTCATCGACATCCGGAGGCGTTCGAGCACGATGATCTCATCCTTGCCGATGAGCTCGCTGCCAGGGCAGCAGTCGCTATCGACAATGCCCGTCGGTACACCCATGAACGCGCCACCGCGCTCACGCTGCAGCGCAGCCTGCTCCCGCGGCGGCTGCCCGCGCAGACGGCGGTGGATGTCGCCTCCCGCTACCTGCCAGCCAGCTCTGAGGTGGGTGTCGGTGGTGACTGGTATGACGTGATCCCGCTGTCCGGCACCCGCGTCGCGCTGGTTGTCGGTGACGTCGCGGGCCACGGGCTGCACGCGGCCGCGACCATGGGCCGGCTCCGTACCGCCGTGCGCACGCTTGCCGATGTTGATTTTTTTCCCGAGGAGCTGCTCACCCGCCTGGACGACGTGGTCATCCGGCTGGCGGCCGAGGAGAGCCCGGCATCAACGGGCATGTCCGGCGATACTGGTGACGGTCTTGTCTCCACGTGTCTGTACGCGGTGTACGACCCGGTGTCCTGTCGGTGTTCGTTGGCCCGCGCCGGTCACGCCCTGCCCGCCATCGTGACCCCGGACGGCACCGTCGACTTCCTCGACCTGCCGGCCGGTCCTCCACTGGGCGTGGGCGGGCTGCCCTTCGAGGCCGCTGATTTCGATCTGCCCGCGGGCAGCCTGCTTGTTTTCTACACGGACGGACTCGTCGAGGGCCGTGACCGCGACATCGACGCGGGCCAAAGCGCGTTGCGCCGGGTGCTGGCCGATTCCGCGGGCTCGCTGGAGAGTATCTGCGACACCATCCTCGCGACCATGCTGCCGGACCGTCCAAGCAATGACGTCGCGCTGTTGGTCGCCCGGACACGTGCCCTTGACCCGGGCCAGGTCGCCAGCTGGGATCTGCCGGCAGAGCCGGCCGTCGTCGCGGACGCCCGTGCGCAGGCATCCCGTCAGCTCGCCAGCTGGGGGCTGGACGAGGCCACATTCATCACCGAGCTGATCGTCAGCGAACTGCTCACCAACGCCATCCGCCACGCTCGGGCACCGCTCCAGCTGCGGCTGATCCTTGACGACAGCCTCATCTGTGAGGTCTCCGACGCCAGCAGCACCGCGCCGCACCTGCGCCGGGCCCGTGTCCTTGATGAGGGTGGACGCGGGCTGCTCCTGGTCGCCCAGCTCACCCGGCGTTGGGGTACCCGTCATACCCGCCATGGAAAGACGATCTGGGCTGAACAGCCGCTCCCCACTGGCTGACGGTCGGTACCGATCGGCCGTCGCTGTCCGTGTTCGACGGTCGCCGGCCAAGACCGCGCACCCGTGCGGCGGCGCGCTCGGCGGCAGTGGTTAAGTAGCATCCGACAGCCCTTGGTTGTCCTGGTCGCGGTGGGTTCGGGCGCTGCGCGGCCGGGGCCGTGCCGGGCGTCGCCAGGCCCGTCAGGACGGTGGGTCGTAGGGGGTACGCGCGCAGCGCGCGTGGGTGACGGAGGTTGGATGAGCCGGGCCGGAACGTTCCAGGGCCGCATGGTGACTGTCGGCACCGCTGTGTGTCTCACGCTCCTGACCGGAGCGTGCGGCGGCAGCGGCTCGACGCCAGCGGTCGTGCGGGACGCGGCGGTTACCGCGGCACCGCCGAGCCCCCCCGCCACGGATCTGCCCACCGATCTGACGCTGGCGTCGTCATCACCGCCGGCGGTCCAGACCCAGTCCGCGCAACCGACCGCGACGGCCAGCGCCGACCCGCTCAGTACGTCCATCGTCCCGGGCAATTTTCCGTTCCCGGACGGGTCGACCCACACACTCACCAACAGCAAGCCCACCGACGCGTCGATCAGCCTGAAGGGAGTGACCCCGGCCGCGGCGGCCGACTTCTACCGGAAGGCCCTGCCCGGTGTCGGTTACAAGCTCTTCCAGGAGTCCGCGTCCGATGGGAGAACGAAGGTCACTTTTACGGGGCATAACCAGAGCGTCGAGATTCTCGCCGGTGGCACCACCAGCCCCAATCTTATTGTGCTCGTTTTTACTCAGTGCAGTACCGCCGTGCAGGGCGGGGCAATTCCGACGCGCCGCAGTGACCGGGTCGCCTGCCGGTAATCATGGTGATGTGTGCCGTGTGCCTGGTCCGCGGATAACCGTTCCCGAGCGTGTGCCCGGTAACCAGCCACCGCACGCCAGCGCGGCGGTGCGGCGGTGCGGCGGTGCGGCGGTGCGACCGTGACGGCGGGCGGCGGGCGGTGGGCCGGCCCCGGCGACAATTGTGATCGTGTCGGTGTGGCCGGGCAGCGGGTGGATTCCCGCGGCGTCTGGCCGCCGCGGGAGCGTCGCGTGGTCTGGGCCAGCGCGTCGGCCGGTCGGGCCGGGATGAAGATCCAAAATGTTGTTCCAGGTCGTGCCCGGTCCCGGCGCGGCGAGCTGCCGGCTGGTAGCGGAGCACCCAGCACGCGCGTCCAGACAGTCGTCGACTCGCCTCGGGGCGGCTGGCGGGCGGGCAGCCAGGGCCGAGGGAGATGCGCCGGCATAACGGAACGTGGTATCGAGAGTCTGACCACCGTGCGGACCCGCGACACGGACCACACAGCGTGGGTGTTCGGGCGTGGATCCTCCGATCGCTGGCAACGTGTTACGAGGCAGGCCGGGCAGTCGCAGACGTGGCAAGTACCTAGCGGAGGTGGAGAACTCGATATGGCAGCGCAGAAAACGCACCGGAATATCGAAGACTGGGCACATGATCTTCCTGCTGGCTTCATAGAGTGCCGCACGATGGGTCATCGGTGGGAGCCGCATACGGCGGCCTGGGACAAAGAAGCCAGGGCCTACCACGTGACGCATGAATGTGACCGTTGTGGCACTCAGCGCAAGGCCTGGTGGAGTAGGACGGGAGAGATCTCCGCAGCCTCCTACAGCTATCCCGACGGCTACCTCACGAAGGACGTTGGTTATATCGGGGCGGAAGGGCGGGGTGTGCTGCGCACGGAATATCTGACCCGTGTCTTCAGCAGCAGGGCGGACAGCACCAACGGCAGGAAGAGAGCCTCGTGACCCTGGTGCGGCGTTCTTCCCCGTGGTTCGCGCCGAGCCACCCGGGCGGTGCGCCGTACCGCGCCGCCTGTCGTGATCGGGAGCGGCGGACCAGTCGTTGATCCGCTGAATCCGCCGCGTCGCGAGACCTTATCCAACACTTCTTGTGGCTATCCGCTTCCTAACGACACCAGGTGCCGCTACAGTGCAGCTGCGAGAGCCGACCACTTCGTGTGATGTGCCACGCGGGAACCCGTGTGGGACGCCCAGCGATCGTGGGTGCTGTCGGCTGCCGTGCGTACGAGCGCCCCTATTGCCGGGCGTGCCAAACCGGACCGGGATTCCAGGGGTGGCTCAGTGGTCGATGTGACAAGGATCGGCGTGGTAGGTGGTGGCCTGATGGGTTCGGGCATTGCCGAGGTATGTGCCCGAGCGGGTCTCGATGTGACAGTCGTCGAAACGGACACGGGCCGGGCCGCGGCAAGCCATGGCCAGGTGGTCAGTTCACTGGGCCGCGCGGCACTGCGGAACAAGCTGTCGGTCGATGACCGTGACCGGGCGTTGGAGCGGTTGAGCTTCACGACGGACCTCAACGAACTGGCCGACCGTCAGCTGGTGATCGAGGCCGTCGTGGAGGACGAACGGCTGAAGGTCGAGATCTTCCGGGATCTTGACAAAGTGGTCGCTGACCGTGGCGCGATCCTTGCGTCCAACACGTCGTCCATTCCCATCATGAAGCTCGGGATGGCGACCAGCAGGCCGCGCCACGTGATCGGTATCCATTTTTTCAACCCGGTGCCCGTTCTGCCGTTGGTTGAACTGGTGCCATCCCTGTTGACCGATGAGGAGACCCAGACCAGGGCTGAGTCCTTTGTCGGTGAGCTGCTCGGGAAGCGGGCGATCCGATCTCAGGACCGCGCCGGTTTTGTGGTGAATGCCCTGCTCGTACCATATCTGCTGTCCGCCATCAGAATGCTTGAGTCGGGTTTTGCCTCGGCGGCCGATATCGACAGCGGGATGGTGCTCGGCTGCGCGCATCCCATGGGCCCACTGGCATTGGCCGACCTGATCGGTCTCGACACGGTGAACGCGATCGCCGAATCGCTGTACGCTGAGTTCAAGGAGCCGTTGTACTCGTCACCCCCCTTACTCATGCGAATGGTTGACGCCGGCCTGCTCGGGAAGAAGAACGGCCGCGGCTTCTACGAGTACGGTCAGGTCGACGCGTGACCCCGGCGAGCGCCGGCACTGGCGTGTATCAGCTGAGCGAGGAACACCAGGCCCTGCGGGAGGCGGTACGGCGGCTGGCGGAAAAGGAGATCGCCCCGTATGCCGCCGACGTCGACGAGCGGGCCCGCTACCCAACCGAAGCACATGCCGCATTGACGCGGTCCGGCTTCCACGCTGTGCACATCCCGGCGGAGTACGGCGGCGAGGGCGCGGACGCGGTCGCGGCCTGCATCGTGATCGAGGAGGTGGCGCGGGTCTGCGCATCTTCCTCGTTGATTCCGGCGGTGAACAAGCTGGCGACTGTTCCGATCATGCTTGCGGCGTCCGAGGAACTGAAAAAGCAGGTGCTGCCTTCGATCGCCGCGGGTGAGGCCATGGCGTCCTATGCGCTGTCCGAACGGGAAGCGGGTTCGGACACCGCCTCCATGCGTACCAGCGCACGGCTGGATGGTGATTACTGGGTGCTCAACGGTACCAAGTGCTGGATCACCAATGCCGGCCAGTCCAGCTGGTACACGGTGATGGCGGTCAGCGACCCGACCGCGGCGAAGAAGTCCCAGGGCATTTCGGCGTTCGCGGTCCACCAGGACGATCCCGGCTTCTCGGTGGGTCTGGAGGAGCGCAAGCTCGGCATCAAGGGCTCGCCGACCAGAGAGATCCATCTGGAGAACTGCGCGATCCCGGCCAATCGGATCATCGGGGAGCCGGGCACCGGGCTGAAGACCGCGCTGCGCACGCTGGATCACACCCGCCCCACGATCGGCGCGCAGGCGGTGGGTATCGCCCAGGGCGCGCTGGACACGGCGATCGTCTACGTCAAGGAACGCCGGCAGTTCGGGCGGGCCATCGCCGAGTTCCAGGGCCTGCAATTCATGGTCGCTGATATGGGGATGAAGATCGAGGCGGCTCGGCACCTGGTGTACGTGGCCGCGGCCAAGGCCGAGCGTGGCGATCCAGATGCCGGGTTCGTGTCGGGGGCGGCGAAGTGCTTCGCCTCGGACGTGGCCATGGAGGTCACCACCGATGCGGTCCAGCTGCTCGGCGGCGCGGGATACACCCGCGACTTCCCGCTTGAGCGGATGATGCGCGATGCGAAGATCACGCAGATCTACGAGGGGACGAACCAGATCCAGCGAGTGATCATGGCTCGGCGCCTGCTCGGTTAGGGCCCGTCTGATGGATGGCAGCTGACCCGCGCGATCGACGATCCATCAGACGCGCCCCAGCGCCGGCCACGTAGCCGTAGCCCGTTAGGAGCGTGGCCGGCTGGAGCTGATTACCGTTTTGGCCGTACGGAACGCACGGAGCGTGACGGCCGCTTGCGAGCCGGGCGGCGGTTGCCACGGTGCTGCAGTGGCTCGACGACCAGCCTGCGTAGCTCATCCAACCCGGTGGCGTCGGGATGCCCGGAGCCCAGCAGCGCGCCGAACAGATCCCGCATGTCGCTGCTGCTTGCCTGCGCGAACGATTCGCGGACAGCGTCCGGGCCGGCGATCTCAAGCAGCTGGATCAGTTGCTCGGTCACGGCCAGCAGGCTTTCTCGCTCGGTCAGGCTATCCGGGTCCAGTTCCTCATCTTCAACGAGGAACTGGACGGCGATCGATCCGAGCGCGGCGTCTGAGCGCAGCCGCTGGAGCAGGGCTGTCCGATCGGGCTGGGCCGTACACAGCGCATCGAGCATCGCGGCGGCCCGATGGCGGAAGGAGCAGGACCGTACCGCGTCGAGCAGGCTGTCCAGCCCGGCTTCCTCGCCACCGTGGGCGGCCAGCCAGCGAAGGATCTCCTCCCGGCCGGTTTCCGGGGTGTAATGCTGGGCGATCATGCCAAGCAGCCGCGCGGGGTCGGTGTCGGTCAGCTCGCCGACGAGGGGCATGTAGCGGCCTTCAGCAAGCAGCCGGACGCGGACCGCATGGGTCCCCAGGTGGCTGAGGGCAACGGTCTCGACGGGCCCGGCGTCGGGAGCGAGCGCGGCGCGGAGCCGTTCCCGGGCGTCCGGGGGCAGACCTGTGGAGATGCTCTGGAGGCTGGCGGCGAAGTCATTCGCATCGAGGTCATCGGAGCCGTCGAGGTCATCGGAGCCGTCGAGATCCTCAAGGAACATCGGATCGGCCGGTCCGATCGCCTGTTCCACCCCGCCGGCCTCAGCCAGTATCCGCAGCATCCGCCTCAGATCGGCTTCGACCGTCTGCCGCCAGATCGACTGCTGGGACTCGTCCTCGTCCTCGTCGTCGAGGCCGAAGGCAGCCTGGCAGGACAGCCAGACGCTTTCCGCCAGGCGTTTCACCGGCACCGGCGCTGGCATGCCGTAGATGGTGTTGAGGACGTCGGGCACGGCTTCGTCGAAGACGTCGTGGAGCATGCCCGGAGCATGGCCGTACACCCGTGGCTGCACCACCGCGTCGGCAAGCTCGTTGAACGTGTTGAACGCCGCGGTCCACAGGGCCAGGCTGGCACGCAGCAGCGGCTGCGACTTCGCGACCCGCACCAAGCGGTTCTTCACCACCCGGATCAGCCGCAGTTTCTTGGCCCATTCGACCACCAGGATGAGCCCGGCCAGCTCCGTACTGCTCTTGGTCCGCCAGACCCGGCCACCGACGACGGGGTCGACCGTGTCGCCGGTGCCGAGCAGCTCGATCAGCTCACGGGCGTCGACAAGCTTGAGCTGGCCGGTCGCGGTCAACGCGCGGCCGGCGCCGACCCAGTCGGTGAGCGCACGCAGCTGCCGGACGAGCCGGTTGTCCTCCGCCATCGCGGCAAGCTCGTGCTCCGGCGGGAGTGACACCGGCAGCTGGGAGCAGGCGCGCGCGGGCGGCCCGCCGTCACCACGCAGATGCCGTGTGACGATGTCGTTGAGAATCGCATCATCGTGTTCGACCCGGCCGGCGCGGGCGCTGTCGGCGAAGCGCCGCATCGCGACCTCGTCGGTCGGGTCGATACCGGAGGTGATTGCCCGCATGGCCCAGAATTTCGCGATGCCGAAGTTGCGTTCGTCGGACATCGCCTGCCGGAACGTGTCACCGGCGGTGGCGGCGATCGCGGTCTCGATGTCGGGGAGGGCGTCGCCGGTCGGATCATCCAGAGCGGTGTGGTGCAGGTAACGCAGCATTGTGAGCAGCATGTCCGGGATATCGGCGGCGTCGTCCGCGCTGACCGACACCTGCCGCGGTATCCAGTCGAGCAGGAACGCCCGGACGAGGTCGACGGTCCAGAAGCCGAGCCGTCCATCGACGCTGTAATGGCGGAAGTCCAGCGCGGCATCCAGGATAAACGGATCAACGGTCAGCTGTTGTTCGCCCGCCCACACCGAACAGCGGCGGATGAACAGCTCCTTCGCGGCCTCGAATTCGTTGGACTGCTCGGGCTCGAAGTGTGTACGCATGTCCGCGCCTTCCTTGCCGATCGTTTGCCGGCCAGACTAGCGGCGGTGCGTGTTGACCGCGTAACCACCTCCGTCGAACCCGCCGCCAGCCCGGATCGCGTAACGTCACTCGATGTTCAGCCACGCGTTGGCATATTGCTGATTGTAGTCGGCCGAACCAGGCAACGCATCAGGCAATAAGAGCGCCCGGCAATAGGGGCGTGGATCAAGGAGCGGGGCTGGGGTGCGTGCATCGCGAGGCGGCGCGGGGATGCGCCGGAGGTGGTGGGCGTTGACCGGCGAGCCGGGGCACCCGTGCGTCGCGCGGCGATGGCTGACGGCTTCCCAAACACGCCGTAAAGCGCTGATCAGCGGCTGCCGAGGAATGCCCCCATGGCCGGCCGCGGATGAGGCGAGCGGCGCCGGCCTGTCGGGGCGGAGGATGGCGTGGACACAAGGCACATAGTGCGCAATGTCGCTGGTGGCCGGAGCCCGACAGGGACATGGCTGCTTGCCGTGCTCCTCGCGATACTGGGCGTGGCGGCAACGGTTGGCTGGGGGTCGGTGCCGCCAGCCAACGCGGCCGTGCGGACCGCCGCGGCCGCGGCCGCGGGACCGTCGATGGCGCTCACCCCTGTGTCCGGGCCGGCCGGGGCTTCCGTGACAGCGACCGGGACGGGGTTCGGCTGCACCGGCACGAGGGTTCCCGCAGTAGACGTGTCCTGGGACCGGACCCAGGCCGTGGGGACGGCGTCGGTCAGTTCCGGCGGCTTCAGCCTCACCTTCCGGGTACCGATGGGAGCGGCCGCTGGTTCACACTCGGTCACCGCCGCGTGTTCCGCGGTCTCTGCCTCGGCGACGTTCACCGTGGTCCAGCCTGTGCCGTCGCCCACCCCGGCTC
>NZ_CAKJTL010000096.1:8000-21025 GCF_917627385.1 Protofrankia sp. CiT1 | reverse complement strand
CACCCAACGAGCGCGGACCGGTCAGGGCCGTGACGTCCCACAACCGGACGGTCTGATCGCCGCTGGCGGTAGCCAGAGTACGCCCGTCAGGGGAAAACGCCACCGCCGACACGCCACTGATGTGGCCGGTGAGGGGGGTGCCCAGCGGGAGAGCGTCGGTGGCAGCGACAGTGCTGACCAGGTTTGCGGTGCTCTCCGCATCGGGATGGATGTGATGGGCGGCAAGCGCGAGCTGGAGGGCGAGACGGGGATCGGTGCTCTGGGCGGCACCGGCTTGGGTGATCAGGCTGCGGGCAATCGCGGTCCGTTGCGCGTCCTCAGCGCGTTGCCGCTGATGGATGGCGTGGTGCTGTTGGACAACGGCTATCACCGCGGCGGTGACCGCGACGGTAAGGAGAACTGTCAGGGTGGTGAACGCCAGCCCGATCCTGCGGCGGGTCCGCCGACGGCTGGCCGCGATCCGTGCCCGGGTCGCGGTGAGGAACGCCCGAGCCTGAGCGGACAGCACACCCGTCCCGTCCGCACTGTCATCGTCGGCGCTGGCGGTGGTCCCGAGGGCGGTGTGGATAGGGGTGAGCCGGTCGGCGTCCCATAAATAGTCCAGGGTACGCCCCGCGCGAGCCCACTCAGCCGCAGCGTTCTCCAACGACCGCAGCGCCTGCAACCGGGCGGCCTGGCCCTGCAAGGCCTCCTGGAGCGGGGGCCAGGCAGTCAGGAACGCCTCGTGAGCCACCGTGACGGTGCGCCCCTCCTCGGGGCTGATTGTGCTGGTCAGCAGCCGCTGGTCGATGAACACCTCCAGCACCGCCGCCCACACCGGATCAGCGACCGGGTAGGCAAGACGGCGGCGGGCATACCGGCCGGCCTCATCCACCGTGGCCAGATCCGCCAACCGGCACAGGATCTCCTCCCGCCCCAGCGGGCCCTGTGTCCCCGCAATGTCTAACGCCTGATCGGCCTGACGCGCCAGCGCGCCCTGCACACCCCCGAGCTGGTCGTAGTCAATGTCACGGAGCCGCTCCCCCCGGGCATGGCCGTCAGCCAGCTGGTATAGCATGAACGCCAGCAGCGGCAGCGCCTCGCCGCTACCGGTGTCGGCCAGCAGCCGGGCTACCAGGCTGTCCGACACCCCCAGCCCGGCGGCGCGGGCAGGCTGTTCGATCGCCACCCGCAGCATGTCCCGACCCAGCGGCGCCACCGGAAACAGCCCCACAGTGCCGGCCGGGAGGGCAGCATGGAGATCCTCGCAGAACTCCCCCCGCAATGTCGCCAGAACATGAACAGGCTCCTGACCAGTCAGGGCCGTCAGCACCGTCAGGAACGCGGCGCGGGCCTGCGCGCTGGCCCGGGTGAACAGCTCCTCGGTCTGATCCAGGGGAAGCAGGATCTGCCGGGCCGCCGGACGGGCCGCGCGCAGCTCCTGCACCAACCGGTGCGGCCCACCGTCAACAGTCAGTTCCGCCCGGACCGTAGCCAGCGTCCACGCCAAGCGGGCCTCGGTCGCGGTGCTGGTCAGGACACGCGCTAACTCCCCGACAGGATCATGATGACGGTCGATGATCGGGAGAACCAGCCACTCATCACCGGCCTCCAGGACGGGCAGTACCCCGGCCCGTAGCAGCGAGGATTTCCCACAGCCGGACGGCCCAGCGATGACCGTCCAGCCCCGCCCAGTATGGGCGGCGGCACGGACCATCCGGATAAGCTCCCGGCGCTCCTGATCCCGACCACAGAACACCTCCGCCCACCCGGCAGGGAAAGCCCGCAGCCCGGGATAGGGATTGTCCCCATCCCGCCAACGCCCCCGGCCATGGGCGTCGTGGTGCCCGACAGCCCCCCGCAGCTGGGCGCGGGCACGGACCGGGTCCTGCTGGTAGTCGGTGTACTGCAAGGTTTCCAACAGCGGATGCGGCGGCCGAGCCTCGATATGGACCGGGAGCAGCAGGCAGCCCAGACTGTCCGCGATCCCAACCTCCGCCGAGCACCACGATGAATCGACAAACGCCTGACTGATGATGCAGACCACCACATCAGCCCCGCGCAGCTCCTGGTAGAGACGCTGCTTCCAGTTCTCCCCGACCCGCAGCCCCTCACGGCTATCCAGGACACTGTCGCGCTCCCCCAGGTCACGGTCGAGGAACACCACATGCTCATCCGCCCGCAGCCAGTCCCGGACCTCAACTGCAGCTGCAAGATCACCGTTGGCATGACTGATAAAGACCCGTGCCACCGATCCCCCTGATCCCCCGTGGAGTAGTGCGCATAGCCGGACCGCCGCGTAGCGCTGACATGTCGTCCTACACCGCTATGTGTCACAATTTTTCATCCAATCTTATCGATCATGAAATGACTGTGACCACAGGTGGCCGGATCCGCATACTCGTCGGGAGCTGATTCGGTAGGATGCGCGTCCGCGGACTCCGCTGCTGCGCAGGTGCCACCACGGGGATATCGGTGGCATAACCACTCGGGCGGGCCCACCCGACTCCGCGGTCAGTGCGACTCGCGTTGGGTGGCCAGCCACTGGTGGACGTCGTGTGCGGCGAACCGGAGGTACTTGCCGACACGGTGGGCGGGTGGCCCTCCTCCGGCGGAGCGCCACTTGTAGATGGTGTTCACCGGGACACCCAGGAACCGGGAGAGATCGTCCACGGTCCAGAGGCGGTCAGGACGTCCCGCACGATTATCGCTGTCCGTGATGGCCTTCTCCCGTGGGAACGGGTGAGCGTTAGCGGCTGGGCGGTACCGGGAACCGGGCATACGGGCCTCCCACAGATGTCGGCGATGGTGGCGCTCACGTGCTAACCGCGAGGTCAGCGCACCCAGAGGGCGCTAGCACAGGTGCTAACCGTTAGCGGGGTCAGTGCTAACAGCCGGGTTCAGTGAGCGCCCTCGGGACCACGTCTAATGTTGCTTTGCGTGACTGCTTCCGCGATGCGGGCACGGTCGATACCGCGGCGGTTCACGATCCGTCCATCGATACGACGGCCGATCTGGATGGTGTCGATCCCGAACGGTTTGAGCGCGGCGGCGAGCTGTTCCGCGCCCCACCCGGCGTAGACGGTCGGGCGGAGTTCGGCGAGGCGTTCGACGACGGTCTCGGACCAGACCTTGACCTCGCTGGGTGGGACCACCGCGAGGATGTCGGCACACAGCGAGAAGGTCGGCGCTACGTCGGCGTCCGTCTCGCCGGCGGCATGCCCGGCGAGGGTGCCAGCGGCGGCACGGGCGGCCCGTGCGCGGTCGGCGACGCGCTCCGCGGCGGGGGCATCGAGGTAGGCGGAGCGGACGATGAACGGGGTGTCCGCGGTACCAACGAGGTACCCGATGCCCCGGTCCCGCGGGTGCAGGGTCGTCGCGCGGATCCCGTTCCGGTACATCGACGTTCCCAGGATCATGTCGTTCTCGACCTGGCCCATGACACGCAGGCAGAACCGGATGGACACGTTCGCGCTCACACCCGTCGGTAGGGACCCGGCATCGGGTCGCTGGGTCGCGAGGATAAGAATGATCCCAAGTGCGCGGCCGAGTTTGATGACGTCGGTCGCCAGCTCCCCCGCCTCGGCCCCGTAGACCGGGTGCGCGAACAGGTTCTGACACTCATCGACAATCATCACGAGGGGGTGCAGGCCGAGCGTACGGACACCCGCGATACGGCGGGTGGTCTTGCCATCGGGGCACAGATCCTTGGGCAGGTTCTTCAACGCGCTGGCCCGGCGGCCGACCGTGGCACGCAGATCCCGTAACGCGCCGAGAACAGTAGCGACGGTCGCATCATC
Organism: Protofrankia sp. CiT1; assembly: GCF_917627385.1. Taxonomy (GTDB): domain Bacteria; phylum Actinomycetota; class Actinomycetes; order Frankiales; family Frankiaceae; genus Protofrankia. The sequence goes on along the minus strand of NZ_CAKJTL010000096.1, from coordinate 17,246 downwards.
AAGGCCGGTGGCGTACCGGTGAGCGACCGGGAGCGCGGCATCCAGGTCGGCGGTGCCTTTCAGGTTGAACACCCACAGTTCACAGGTGGGATCAAGCGCGCAGCCGAGCATAAGCACCCGCACGGTCGCGGTTTTCCCCGCGCCGGGCAGCGAACCGATCAGAAGGTTGTTCTCGATGAGCGTGACCGACACCGTGCGGCCACGCGGGTCGATACCGAACGGCACGGGGGCGAAGAGGTCGACCTGTCCGCGGCGAGCCAAAGGCCACAGGGCTGCCGGCGCGGTGGCCATGTCCTGGTCCCCGACCCACAGCACCAGCCGGCCGGCATGGGCGTCATGGGCGGGTTCTGGCCAGACACAGCCGACCGGGCGACGCAGCCCCGAGGCCAGCCGTTCACGGCGTTCGAGGATGTCGGACACGGTGACCCCGTAGGGCAGGTCGACGTCCGCGCGCCATCCGGGACCATCCCTGGTGATCGGCGCGGGGAACGTGATGCCCCCGCCGCGATTCTTCGCCTTGTTGATCTCGGCGATGCCCAGGGATTCCAACGCGCGGATAACGATGTCACCGGTCAGCCGGGTCACCGGAGCCGGCACGACCGCCGGGCCGAGCAGCGGCTGACCGGCGGGCGCGCCGACGATCCCCAGCCCGACGACAGCGACGGCAAACGCGAACCAGCGCACCCCGCCGGGCAGGGCCGCGACCAGTGCCAGGACAGCGATCCCCAACGGAACCGCGCCGAGGAACACGATCAGGAGCCGCAGGCGGACCCGGTGGTCACGCTGACGCGACAGTTTCAGGTACTGTTCGCTGTCCTCCCGGCGGACCGCGGCCGCCCGCACCGCGCGCCCTTCGGCGTCGAAGATCCATCCGCTGGTTCGGCCGACAACGCGGATCATCCCGCGCGGTACCCGGCCGAGAAGCCGGGCGAGGTAGACCGGGATACGGACCGTGTGGAAGAGCACGGCGTGGCTGTAGTAGCCGGCTACCCACCCGGCCGCCGCGCGCAGGCCGGCGGCCGAGCGTGCCCACCCCGGAAGCACGGGACGGCGCTGCCCCGGCCCGGCGACGGGTGCGAACAGGCCCGGCCGTGGCGGCAGCGGTGGATCGACCGGCACCCCGCCGTCGCCGTCGCTGTCAGCCGGATCCGCCGGATCGGCCGGACGGGTGGGATCGGCGGGGCTGTCACGCAAAGCGCTGACGTCGGGTATCCAGCCGTCGTCCCGGTCCGATGGTTCGGGCACCGACCGGTCAGGAGGCGTCATCACACATGGTCCTTCCGGTGGGAACGGCCGGCGGCCGGATGGCAGTCGCTGACCTGCGCGGGATGGCTGCTCATCCGGCGTGGCGCCGTGGTTGTGCCGTGCACGACGCAGGACAGCGCCGCGAAGGCGAGGCCCGGCGGGATGGCGTTGCCGACCTGCGTGAGCTGGTTGTCCGTGTTGCCCTGCCAGGGGTGGTCGACGGAAAAGCCCTGGAGCGCCCCGAACTCGGCGACCGTTAACCCCGTGTGGGATCCCGTCCACCGGCCGGTTCGTTGCGCCGCGCGGATCGGACCGCGGGCACCGGAGCCACCCCACCCGTTTCCCCGGGTGGTGACCGTGTAGGAGGGTCGGTCCGGCAGGCCCCGGCCGATCGCGTCGGCCATGCTCTTCCATCGCGGTGTCGGGAGCGCTCCGGGATGCTGTCCGCGTCGGTACCGCGTGTGGGTCGGTGCCGGGGGGAAGACCGTTGTGGTCCGCAGGGACGCCAGCAGGATCGCCCGGCGGCGTGTCTGCGGCACGCCGAACTCCTCGGCCGCGAGAACCCCGGTCCATGTCGCGTAGCCGAGACCGCCCAGCTCGACGGCGATGTTCTCCCAGATCGGGAGGACCGCCGGTACCTCCTCTATGGCAACCCACGCCGGGCGCAGCATGCGCACGAACCGCATTGGCTGGTAGACAAGCTGCCCACGTGGATCAGCAAGGCCCCGTTTGTGGCCGGCGGTGCTGAACGGCTGGCAGGGCGGGGAGGTGATCAGCCCGTCGATTCCGTGGAAATGACGTGGTTTGATCGAGGACACGTCGCCCTCGATGGTGCTGAAGCCGGATACGCGGCGCGTCTGGCAGGCGTATGGGTCACGGTCAATACCGATATCGGTGATCCCAAGGCGGGCGCAGGCAATCGACTACCCGCCAGCGCCAGCAAACAGATCCAATGCTGTGACGTTCCCCATGGGACTCCTCGGAGACACGGAACGAAACGAGACGCCGCGCGGAACAGGACGCGGTGAGGGCGCGGTGAGGGCGCGGCGGAATGCGGGCACGATCGGCCCGGGGAAGGAGGAAGGAGGAAGGAGGAAGGAAAGACAAGCGGTTGTGCTGGCGCCTGATGGGTTAGCCGGCGATTCCGGGGATCAGCCGGGTCATCTGTTCCATGACAGAAGTGAGGCCGTCGGCAATCTCATGCCGCAGCATGGGAACGACACCGGCCACGGCGAGGTAATAGCCAAGGACAACACAGAGGACGGCGGCCAGGAAAGACAGCGTGCGGGAACGCGAGAGCGCAACGATAGCGACGACAAGAAAAAGAACAATGACCGATGTTGTGGCCACGATCGAGCCTTCCTTTATGAGGCCGCGACGGTTCACGGGGAACGGAGGTCGGTGGGGTTGTCGCAGGTCGGGTAGTCCAGCGTGGGGTCGTCCGGGTCGAGGCCGAGGGCGCGGGCCAGCTCATCCGGCGCAAGGTCAGGGTCAAGATCGGCTGCTGGGTCATCCGGGAGGCAGTCCGCGAACAGGTACGAAAGATCGGCGTTTTCGTCGTCGGGGTTTTCCCTATACGGCAACATCACAGTTTTCACCGTTCCGGAATGGTTGTTGCTCTCGGCTGTAGTGGCGTGGCTTTCCCCGGTGTGCTCGCGACAGCGGGGAGCGTTCCCATCACGAACAACGACAGCGTCCCGGCGTCCCGGTCGATACGAACAGCTGGCGCAGGACTATGTCGTTTCTGTTCGTTGTCCTGTTTTCGCGTCACGCGTTGTCGCGGTCGGCTATTCGCGGAGGCGGTCGACAGCCCAGATCACCACGATGACGAGCACGCCGACGAGAAGAAACGGCGCGATCTCGGGGAGTACGACCGTGGCCACCCAGGACAAGAAGGTCATGACGAGAAACAGCAGGCCCGTACCCAGTATCCAGCGCACGAGCGTGCCCAGCGGTGATCGATAGTAGTGCCGTCTCATGCCTTCTCCTTCTTATGACCAGCAGGAGCGGGAAAGAGCCCGAAACTGCCGTCTGGGATCGCTTTTTCCTGTCACGGCTCATCCTGGGGCTATCGAGTGTCGGAATGCACAGGGGAAAACAGGGGGAATATCTGCCGGATGCGCGCGGAAAACTGTGCGGCCCTACGGTGGACGTTCCTGCGGCGAATGTGACGGGTATGTGCTGGGAAACTGCGGGAACCCCGAGGGAGGACCGTCGGTTCGGGTGCGGGTGCCGCAGGTCAGGCCACGGGTCGCCAGACGATCATCAAAGCGGCTTGGGGGTCATACGGGATCGCCGACAAGCAGGCCCAGAGCGCCGTCAGTGGCAGCAAACCCGGGCAAAAATGGCGATCAAGGGGCAAATATGGGATAGTTCTTTGCGTCCCGGACCGAACAGGTCCCCCGGCAACCGTCCGGGACACCGCCCATAGAAAGGAGGCGAACCGACGGGGGACGCCGCGGGGGTCATAAGACCCTCGTCGCAGCCACATGAGTACACAGGCCGTTGACTTCGACACGCTACGGACGGAACTCCAACGAGCGCTCCGTCATGGCACCCGTGCGGCATCGCTGGTGGCCCATACCGGGCTGGTCGACCTCCTCTATCCCGCAGGCCCCGACGGGCTGCACATCGTGGATAGGGCGATCAGGACAGCGGCCTTCATCGCCGAGACGATTACGAGCCTCGACGCGCCCAGCAACACCATCATGGCGATCATGCTCTGTCTCAAGCCCGGGACATCTCGGATGACGCTCGCCATACGTCGGGAACACGCGGCTTCCATGCTGAGTATCCAGCCGGGTACCTTCCGCTGCGAGAAGCAGCATGAACAGGCGTTCGTCACAGAGCTGGCACTCGCGCTCTACCAGCGGGCCACGGGTACATAACACGAGATAGGGCCGCCCCGATCGGGGCGGCCCTGCCTCATCCCAGAGACTGTGAAAGAACGCGCTCCCGGCGCCTCCGCAGTGATTCTGGTTCGGGTCTGTCAACTCTCGCCGACATGGGACCCGGTAAGCGGCTCCACGGCAACCAGAAGATCTCCAACATCGTGGAGAATCGCGGCGTGGGCGTCGGCTGCGATCCGCGCGGCCGTGGTTGGTTCGTGAGCCCGCGAGAGCTGATCGAGGATCCGGACGGCGAGAGCGAGACGATCCCGTAAGACAGCGATCTCCTCGATGCATGGGCGGGCATCGATGGACGGGAGCCAGTGCGGCCAGGAATGTTGCGCCACGTGTTCCACAGGTACTCCGAGTGCGGCAGCGAGAGCACGTTGACTGATCTGGTCGGGCACGACCCCTCGATGTTCCCAGCGCCAGATCTTCTGTCGCTCAGCGGCCATCTGCACGCCCATCTCCCTGGCGCGACGTGCGATAATCCGCGCTGTCTGCTGATACGACCATCCCCGCGAAGCCCGCACCTTACCCAGTGGATGCGTCGATGCCTCCACATGAACATGAGACGCCGGCAACGAGGTCATTTCCTCGGTATTCATCGTCTTCCTCTGTGCTCGTCACCAGCCGGCGTCTGAGATCGAGCAGAAGGCTCGAGTTCAGGGTTCACACAGCCGGATCGGCGAGTGAAAACCGTCCATACAATCAACTCGCAACCGGTCGCGGTGACGCGTCTGGTGGTCCGCTCCAGACGGTCCTCCACATCCAGCGGCAGAACAGCGCCGGGAAGACCGGCCATCGTGTGCGCCCACGCATGCGCGCTCTGCCAGTCAGCGAAGGCTCCTATTTCTTCGTTCGTGCCGTCAAGAACAGCGAAGGGCCGACTTCTTCTCATGGCCACAGGACCTTCCCTCGCGCTCCGATAACGCCATTCACACCGACACCTCTCACTCTTCCGCTCGCGAATCACAACAGGAGGAGGGCAGCCGACCTCAGCGGAAAACACGCCCGCGTAGTAATCCGGCTGGGAGGAGGCCGCCATCCAGCGCGGTCCGGACCAGGGACCTCGTCAGCCTGGCCCGGACCGCCACAGACAAGTCCAGCCGGACACGTGCGGGCTAAACAGCTCTAACAGCTACTCATTCGCGACCGGCGGCGTCACACCGTCACCTCGATTAGCCATCCAGCTATCCATTTTTGGGCAGGATCGCCGCGACACCCTCCCCGCGGCTAACAAGCCGGCTAACAACAGGCTAGGCTCTGCTCGCAAAGTTCCTTGGCCGGAATCGACAGGCGGGGAGTGGTTGGACAGTGGCAGCACGACAGCACCAGGGATGGCGACCACATCTGCTGCGTCACCACCGCGACGCCCTCGGAATGACCCTGGAACAGACAGCCGACGCCATCCGGAATCTGTCCGGCATCGGCTTCAGACCACCGGATGCCACCTTCCAGTCGATCGGCCGCCACGAACGGGGCGAGGTGTACCCTGGGCCGCGCTACCGCCGGTCGTACTGCCTCGTCTATGAGCGGAGTGAGTCGGAGCTAGGCTTCCGGCTGTCCGCTTCCGCACCCCGACAGCCGTTCGGAGGCCCGGAACTCGACACAACAGACTTCACGCGACTCGGCCTGACCTACACGGCAGACGCAGATCAGCTGGTCTCGATTCTTTCGGCCCTCTGGCGCGCGGACTCGAAAGATCCTGTCAGCCTCGCAGGCATCGAAACTGATCCGCGCCTGTGGTCCGCGGCCTCCCGCTCGTGGGCACTTCATTCGTCGGAAGACTCACGCACACGGGAAACTCTCGCACGTATGCGCGACGGCCGCAGCCAGGTTGGCCAGAGCGATGTATGCGCATTGCGAACAACCGCACGGATGTTCAGCGACCTTGATTTCTGCTTCGGCGGCGGCCATGCACGGCACCTACTCATTGAATTTCTCAACCGAGATGTTGCCGGTCTCCTGCATGGAACATATTCCGATGTAATCGGCAAGCAGCTCTTCTCCGCTGCCGCCGAGGCGACTCTGATCGGAGCCTGGATGGCATACGATACCGGCCGGCACGGATTAGCACAGCGGTATTTCGTCCAGTCGCTCGGCCTTGCGGAGGCGGCCGGAGACCGCCTCCTTGCCGGTGAGATCCTCGGCCGAATGAGTCATCAGGCAACCTACACCGGACGATTCCGCGATGCGGCAGATCTCGCGCGTAGCGCTACCATCGCAACATCACGGGAAGCAAACCCGACCCTCACCGCAGAGTTCTTCGCCATGGAGGCACGCGCCCATGCCCGGCACGGCGACGCGGCCTCATGCGATGCCGCACTCTCAGCGGCGGAACGCGCTTTCGACCGTCGCAAACCGGACAACGACCCCGCCTGGGCGGGCTACTTCGACGAGTCGGAAATTGCAGCCGAGTTCGCCCACTGCCACCGAGACCTGGGCCGTTCCGACCACGCTGTGAAGTTCGCGGAGAATGCTCTCATGACAACAGACAGCCAGTGCCCCCGCAGCGATTTTTTCGTTTCCATGGTTCGCGCACAAGCCTACCTTGACTGTGACGATCCCGAGCCAGCGTGCGCGACGGCTCGTGCGGCCCTTGAGGCAGGCGAGCAGCTGAAGTCCGCGCGGTGCGTCCGGTACGTCGCCGATTTCCGCTCACGGCTGGTTCGATTCTCGGGTGTTCGTGTCGTCAGGGAATTCATCGACGAAGTCGCTGACCGGCGGCTCTGGCGGCCCGCGGCATAGACCCGTAGCTGGTCAGAACGCCGACCAGTACTCCCTGCCGTCACCCGAGCGCAGAGATATCATTCTCTTTCTGTACTCGGCGGCGACGTTCTCATCTTCGTTGATGTTCTGCGATATCCACGACACCATCATGACCTCTTGGATGTCGCGAAGCACCTCGTAGCCATCCCACGAGAGAACATCGAAACCGTACGTCTCGGCGAACTCAGAGTACTCTTCTCTGGAGATCCAAGAATAGCTGTCCGCGCTCATCGCCGTGATGACCAGATCCCATTCTGGGTGACCGAATGCGAACGCCTCGAAATCGATGAGCAGCGCGCTCCCGTGTTCGTCACGGAGAAGATTGGCGGTGTCCGCGTCACCGTGAACGGGCCCAGGCGGCAACACGAAGGTGAGGGCGTCATAGCGCCGCGTAAGGTCTGTTATGCGGCCCAGGAGAAACAGACGATCGTCGGCGCTCATCCGGGCGTTGTCGAGCCTTCGGTGGGTTCGCCGGAATGGGCGGAAACCGGGGAGGGTGAGATCCGGTGGAACGGCCGCGCGGTGGAGCCGCTGAAGGATCGCGGCCAGCTCGGTGAGGTTCCCGTGCTCGTCCCCGTTTCCTATCTGACGCCAGAAAGTCACCACCCGGCCGTCGACCACAAGTGGCTGATCGACTCCCGGAAGAAGCCGCGCGGCCGGAAAACCGATACTCTCGAACCACCGTGCTACCGCGACCTCTTTCGCCACGTCCGGAAGGTAGTCGGCTGTGCGCGCAATCCGGGCGACCACCGATGGCGAGGCGAGGCGGATGATCGCGTTCTCGCCGATCCGCATCGGCCGGGCATCCTCAGCGTCAAAACCGACCACGGCACAGGCCTGGCGGAGGGTGTGGAGCGCGTCGGCCCAGCCGAACCGTGCGCCGTCAGCACCCATCCGACCCGATCCGTCGGCGGTGACCACGATCGCAGGCTAGACCAGAGGCGCTGCCGCCGTCCGCGGCAAGGTCCAACCCCTGACCGTGTGCCCGCGCTGGGTAGCACCCGGGGCTTCTAACCGGATGAGTTACCCTCCATACCATCACGGAATGCTGCGGATTGGCCACGTTGCCGGGCGTCCGGGCGAATCGATGTACGGGGGGCCAGTGCCGAACGAACCTGGTGTAGATCTCGCCGTTGTGATCAAGGCGCTGCGTGCGCAGTTCACGCAGGCGTTAGCCGACGGCGTATCCGGCGATATTGATTTCGCGGTCGGTGAGATCAACCTTGAGTTTCAGGTAGCGGTGACGACCTCGGGTGAGGTCACGACGGGCGCGAAGTTCTGGGTGCTGTCCGCGGACGCCGCGGGCAAACGGGAGGCCGGGTCGGTGCACCGGCTGGCGGTGACATTGACCCCGGGACGGCGGATGCCTGATGGCAGCGTGGTGCCCTTGCACGTCGCGGACGCGCTGCCCAGCCGGCCGGCGTAGCACCGCACCGGGGCTGGCGGGAGAACGGCGATGGGACTGGACGCGGGACGCGTCGTCGAGGTGTACGCGGCCGGGAAGGTCGGTTCCGGCTATGCGGTAACCGACCGGCTGGTGCTGACCGCCGGGCATGTCATGGCGCCCGGCGCAAGGTCCTGCGAGGTCCGCCCGCTCGGGTCGGCGCAGTGGCTGGACGCCTCGGTCGTCTGGTCGGACGCGTCGTGCGATGGTGCGTTGCTGGCAGTCGCGGGGCGGCCGTGGGCGGCGGTGACGAGCGGCGTCGGGTGGGGTCGCCTCGATGAACGTCGGGTCGCCACCGAACCGGTGGCGGCGGTGGCGGTCGGGTTTCCTTGGGCGAAGGCCTGTCCCGACGGTGTGCGCGGCAGCGAGTCGGCGCTCGGGTACGTGACACGGGAATTCAAAAGCGGCCAGCTGGATTTGTCGGTGCAGTCCGCATCGCCACGGCTACGCCAACCGTCGCCGGCGGGCGAGCTGCGGTCCGCGTGGGCGGGCATGTCCGGCGGGCCGGTATTCGCCGGTGATCTACTGATCGGGGTGGTCACCGACGACGCCCTCCACTTCAACGGCCGGCTGATCGTCAGCCCGGTCGCCGGGCTACTGGCGGCCGGCCTGGGCGCACGGCTGGAGGAACTGACGCGCACAGCGCCGCCCCCGCTGGAGGACCTGACCGGGCCGGTGCGCATCGCGGCCGGCGCCGGCCGGGTCGTCGAGTTGGCCGGGCCGTACAAGCCGCTGCCGGACTGGTCATCGCCGGACGCCACGCCGGCCCGGCTCCTGCGCCCGGAGCACGGGGTCGTGCCGTTTGTCGGCCGGGACGACCTGGTCGAGGAGCTGGTCGGCTGGTGTGTCACCCCGGGCGCCGGGATCCCGGCACGCCGGGACCGTTTCCGCCTCACG
>NZ_CAKJTL010000096.1:6604-7869 GCF_917627385.1 Protofrankia sp. CiT1 | reverse complement strand
GGATGGGGAAGACCCGGCTGGCCGCCGAGGTATGCGCCCGTCTCACCGGCACAGGCCTGGACTGGGACGCCGGGTTCGTCCAGCTCGTCCGGGAGGCTGACGGCGCCGCCGGGTCGGCGGTGGACCGGGCGACGCTGCTGGTCGTCGATGATGCCGATCTCGCCGGACCGTTGCTCGTCGACCTCATCGATGCTCTTACCCGGTCGCGGGTGCGGGTCCGGCTGCTGCTGCTGGCCCGTCACCTCGACCGGACCGCCGGCTGGTGGCACGCCCTCGACCAGGACACCGACGGCGCCGCCAACGGGCTGCTGGACGGGGTCGTCCCGTTGTCTGACCGGCCGCTCGACGCGCAGGCCCGCGACCAGCACGCCGCCGCAGCCGCCGCCGCGTTCGCCCCCTTTGGCCCGGGTACCGAGCCGGCCCCGATACCCGGGCTGTCCGCCGCGGCGTTCGACAACGCGCTCCTGGTCCACATGACGATGCTGCTCGCGACCATGGACCGCGGCGCACTGCCCGACACCACCACCGGGGACGTCCGCAGCAAGATCCTGCACGGTGTGTTGAACCTGGAACGCAAGCGTTGGTCGAAAGGCCTCCGCCGCCTCACGCTCGACACGTTCGCGGTGGAGGCCGACGACAATCCCGCGGACGCGGCGGCCGTACACGCGGTCGTCGCGACCACACTCACCGCCCCGGGATCCCAAACAGACACGGTCACCGTGCTGGGCGCGGTACCCGGGCTGCGGGGCGAACCAGCCCGCACGATTACCGCGATCTACCGGTGGCTCCGGTCGGTGTACCCCGCGCCGGGTGACGGGGTCGGCCCGCTACGCCCGGACCTCCTGGCCGAACAGCTCCTCACCGAGACCGCCGGCCTCGCCGACCTCGCCGCCGCAACTGTTTCGATCCTGCTCGCTGGCCGTACCGACGGAGCGGGCCGCTTGCCCGAGCAGGCCCACCGGTCCCTCGCCGGGCTGCTCGACGAGTTGACCCGGGCCGCCGGCCGGCCGCCGGTACGTGCGGCGACCGAAGGGTTCCTCGACACCACCCTACCCAACCTGATCACCACCGCTGTCGCTCACCGTAACGACAATCCGGCTACTGTGCTACCTGGGGCTCTCGCCGGTACGCTCACCGCCGCGCCCCGACCCCTCAGCGCCTCCGGCGCTCTGGCCAGCCTGCCCTACCCGAGCAGGGCATTAGCCGAGCTCGCCGCGATCCTCGCCGGGCAAGCCGTCACCCACTCCCGTCACGCCGCCGAGGCC
>NZ_CAKJTL010000096.1:2877-6137 GCF_917627385.1 Protofrankia sp. CiT1 | reverse complement strand
TCCCCGACCTCGCCGGCTCGCTGAACAACCTGTCCAACCGCCTGTCCGCCCTGGGGCGGCGGGAGGAGGCGCTGGCCGCGGTCGAAGAAGCCGCCCGTCTCTACCAGGTCCTGGCGCGGGCCCGGCCCGACGCGTTCACCCCCGACCTCGCCGCCTCGCTGAACAACCTGTCCGTCCACCTGTCCGGCCTGGGGCGGCGGGAGGATGCGCTGGCCGCGGTCGAGGAAGCCGTCCGTCTCCGGCGTGGGTTGGCCCAGGCCCAGCCCGACGCGTTCACCCCCGACCTCGCCATGTCGCTGAACAACCTGTCCGTCCGCCTCTTCGATCTGGGGCGGCGGGAGGAGGCGCTGGCCGCGGTCGAGGAAGCCGTCACCGTCTACCGGCGGCTCGCCGAAACCGCCCCCGACGCCTACCCCCCCGACCTCGCCGGCTCGCTGAACAACCTGTCCGTCCACCTGTCCGGCCTGGGGCGGCGGGAGGAGGCGCTGGCCGCGGTCGAGGAAGCCGTCACCGTCTACCGTGGGTTGGCCCAGGCCTGGCCCGACGCGTTCACCCCCGACCTCGCCATGTCGCTGAACACCCTGTCCAACCGCCTGTCCGGCCTGGGGCGGCGGGAGGAGGCGCTGGCCGCGGTCGAGGAAGCCGTCCGTCTCCGGCGTGGGTTGGCCCAGGCCCAGCCCGACGCGTTCACCCCCGACCTCGCCATGTCGCTGGACAACCTGTCCAACCGCCTGTCCGATCTCGGACGGCGGGAGGAGGCGCTGGCCGCGGTCGAGGAAGCCGTCCGTCTCCGGCGTGGGTTGACCCAGGCCCGACCGGACGCGTTCACCCCCGACCTCGCCATGTCGCTGAACACCCTGGCGCTCTCGCTGTCGGAGGTGGGCCGCCGCGCAGAAGCCCTCACCCCCGCCACCGAAGCGGTGAAGATGTTCACGCAGCTTGCCGAGGATTTTCCAGACCGGTTCAGTTCGTCCCGGGATATGGCGGCAGAGACCTTGCGACGCATGAGCTCACCCGAGGTGGACGACGAATAGCGCGAGGCGTCCGGCCGGTATGCGGGTTTGGCATCCATTTTATGGGGTCACTGTACCGGCCACTCGGCCCAGTTCTCGGCGCTCACGCCAGAAGAGAAACAGAAAGACCGCGCCGGCGAAGAACACCAGGCCAGAGACCGAGAGGTACATCGGATAGTAGTGTCGCCAGTCGAAGATGGATCTTCCAGCATCCACTTCCCGGTATGAACCACCGAAGAATCCCAGGATGATCCCGATCGGGACGGCAACGACGGACAGAAAACCAACCGCCACGCCGTACCGGAGCCGTCGAAGATCCTGTTTTCGGGCGTCGATCGATTCCTGCGACGCCTGTTCAGCGCTCAGGACCGACGCCAGACGGGCCAGCATCGCCGACACCGTGGACACATTGTCGGTAAGTCCCGCACAGTCGATAAGCTGACGGTGGAAGTTCTCCACACGTAGCGCGGGAATCAGAATTCCGATCTCGCATGCCGTCTCCACCCCGAAGGTAAGCTGTAATTCCTGTTCGGCCATGGTCTCGTTGATCCTGGCGAGTTCCGCGCGGCGCTCTGCTGTACTCAGGGCGCCACGGTCACGGGAAAGGTCGCGGACGCGTAACAGCGCATCATAGGCGGCCAGACGAATCTGGCGGACCTTACCAGTCGCGGCGACAATCTGCACCGCGGACAGGAGGGCACAGTTCTCGATATAGTCCTGCTGAGCGGAGAGCACCGAGACGTAGGCGCCCACAGCCGCGCCACTGGACGGCCGCCGGTTGAGCTCAGCGGGAAACCGGATGGACGAATACGCGGGATTCCAGTCGAGGTCCGCCCGGTAGACGATCCGTTGGATCGTATCCTCGGGCAGCGTCGCGGACGTGAACACCATCTGGTGCCGCTGCGGGCCGAGTGCTGTCATGCTCGCGCTTGCCATGATCTGGACGTCGGCCTCGCCGAGCGTCCCGGCCACGTAGCGTTCCAACGGGGAGGATCCGGCGGTGACATGATCGTAATAGCAGTCCTCGAGAAACGGGATGAGTACCGTCGGCGCACATTCAACATCCACGGAAAACACGGCGACGACCGGCCCTGCCTGGACGTCAAACAACCAGAGCCGCGCTTTACGCACGGTAGCCGCCGTGGACGCACCCCGACGGAACGTCAGAGAATCCGCGTCGATGTCTCGACACGCCAGAACACGCGGAAGCTGCTGGACCGCGGCAATGTAGAAGGGTTCCAGCCGCCCGAGCCGGAGAAGTTCGGATGGTGGCCGGCCTTCCGCCCGTAAAAGGTCGACGGTCTCCGCGGTCGTCGCGATGACAGTCGAGATCCTGTGCACCGACCGTCCCACCGTTGGATCGAACGGTGGCACCGGCAGCGTCAACGCGCTCTCCACATGGTCGCACGCGCACCAGGCTCATTGATGGAGCCGATCCGACAACGGATTTCTTCGTCGAGACTCGCGCTCGTCCCATACTGCTGGAGCAGCCACGTCACCATCCCCAGTTCTCGCAGCGCGATGAACGTCCCGACATGCGGCGACACGCGGAGATCATACCCATACGCGGAGGAGAATTCCTCGTAGGCCTCGTCGGACATTCCGAACCGCCGGTAGGTTACCAGGTTCGGTACAAGATCCCACTCGAGCGGACCACGACATATCTGATCGAAATCTATGAGGAGCAACCGGTGCCTCGGAAGACACATGACATTTCCGTAGTGCATGTCGCCGTGCATGACACCGGTTCCCAGCTCGGATGTCAGGTCGGGAACGCGTGATTCCAGCGATGCCAGCAGCGCCCCGAGAGGGTCGACCAGATCCTGTTCGATGCCGTCCCGGCGCGCACCGTCCAGCCGGGCGCGGATGAGCGCGAAAGGTTCCCACGGCTCAACAAGATCCTTCTCCAGGATGGCGAGAGCGTGAAAATGGCGGAGCAGCCCGCCGAGTTCCCGCGGTGTCACCCGACAGTCCGGATCGGTCTCGTAGTAGACCCACAGGGTCACGACACCCGTCGACGTGACGACCGGCTGGCGAACGTCGGGAACGGCGGCAGGTTCGGCCACCTCCATCCCTCGGGCGGCGATCCGCACCACGAACTCCACCGTCCGCGCGACCTGTTCGGCGAGGGTCTCCGGGCGTGCCACGCGCAGCACGAGGCCCCGGTCCCGGTAGGCGTAGAGCGCGTTCTCCCCGAACCGGAGAAGGTTCAGCTCCGGTGGAGTCCCGACCCCGAGCCGAGCGAGC
>NZ_CAKJTL010000096.1:0-2508 GCF_917627385.1 Protofrankia sp. CiT1 | reverse complement strand
ACCACCCTAGGCCCGTACGCTGCCGCAAGCACCCTGGACCGGACAATCAAGATAATCCGTCAGACTCCGCGTGACCACGCCCCAAAAGAGGCACGGCCTCGAGACGACCAGCGGAGATCATGAATGGGGGGCGACGTGGCCGAACAGGTCCGCCGATGCTTACCATCGAGCAACATCAACGGATGATGACAAGCATTGAAACCGTGGGGTAAACGCGGGGTTCAGAGCCTCGGACGCCCGACCAGATGACGAGAAGTTCCTGTGCCGCAGGCAATCTTGGTGGGCCGCCAGGGGCTCGAACCCTGAACCCAGAGATTAAAAGAACCTTGGCATACCTACCGGAACATGCCGGTCCGTACCAGGGAATGCCCGAACGTGCAGGCTGCGGCAATTACGGATGCCCGCGAGTATCGGACGCTGTCGGCCAGGTTCGCAGCGTCCGCACCCAGAATGAGCCCACAGCACCCATCGTTTCTTCGGATAACGGGCGATTACGTTTGTCACCCACAGTATTCGGTTAATCCCAGCAATGCGACGCCGATCGGGCGAATGGCGGTGCGGGTGGCGCGAACGGCGGGCCGGGGCCGCGCCGCCCGCCCGGCGGTGTCGGCGCGCCCCGCTCTCTCCCGGCGCCGACGGCGCGAAGCGGTCGCCGACGCGCGGCGACGCCCCGGCCGGCATCGAGTGGCTATAGCAGCTTCCGCAACTCGTCGGCGGTCATGCCGATGATGGACAGGATGTTGCGCAAGGTTCCTTTGGGCACGTCCTTGCCTGCGTGAACGGGTATGATCACCGTACGGCCGTCGGGATGGCGCATGACGTGATGGCTGCCACTGACTCTCGTAACGATGAATCCGGCGCGTTCGAGTGCCTTGACCACTTTCGCCCCTGGTACTACCGGGACGGTGGCGGGCATCAGGCGACGTCGAGGGTCAGGGTCAGCTCGTCCGGCGGACCGATCTCGGCGAGCAGGACCTCCAGTGCCTCCCGCAGGTCGGCGATCGCGGCTTCCTGGGTCAGGCCGTCGCCGACCGCGCCGACGCCTGGGCGGAGCTGGGCGGACGCGCACCAGACGCCGTCCTCGTCCTGGTCGATGGCGTAAGGCACATGAACAACGCGGGTCACGATCGCCATTTTCGCATGTCGCGGTCGATGACGCCGCGAGGAGACCGAGCAGGGGCTGTATGTCCTGCCCCGGAAGCACCACCAGCTCTATCCCGGGTGATGAGGCGTCGCAGGTCATCCGCAAGGTCATCGAGGAGCAGGGCGAGTTCGGCGAGATCAAGATCACCGATGCGGGCGTGTAGCGTGCCAAAACTCGCTGCGACACAAGGTCGCACACTATGAGTGATCTTTCTGGAGCGGAGGGTCGATGATCGACGGGTAGATCCGGGTGCGTGCTCAACACCCGTCCCCGCTCTCGGCATGCGTCACAGGTGACTGCGCTGTGGGGTGGGCACTGTTGCATCGGCAGAGTCCGTTGTCCCGCAGCTCCTGACCGGTCATGATCGAGTGATGTGTCGACGTCGTGTCCGTCCACCGGTTCCGACGTCGGAGTTCGCCGGGTTCCGGTTCCCACTCGAGGTGATCATGCTGGCGGTCCGCTGGTACCTGCGGTACGCCCTGTCGTACCGCGACGTCGAGGAACTCCTCGCCGAACGCGGCCTCGAGGTTGATCACGTCACGGTCTGCCGGTGGGTGCGCCGGTTCACCCCGCTGCTGATCGACGCGGCCCGGCCATGCCGGCACACACCGGGTGATCGTTGGTTCGTCGACGAAACGTATGTGAAGGTCGCCGGACGATGGACCTATCTGTACCGGGCCGTCGACCAGTTCGGCCAGGTCATCGACGTGCTGGCCTCCGAGAAGCGGGATCTCGCCGCGGCCCGCCGGTTCTTCACCCGCGCCCTGTCCCACGGCCGGCGGCCCGTCGAGGTGACCACCGACCGGGCCGCCTCCTACCCACGAGTCCTCGACGAACAGCTCCCCGCCGCTCATCACGTCGACGACCAGTACGCGAACAATCCGATCGAAGCCGACCACGGCCGGTTCAAGGCACGACTACGGCCGATGCGCGGCCTGAAACGCCTCCGCTCCGCACAGACCATCGGCTCCGGGCACGCGTCCGTGCAGAACATCCGCCGCGGCCACTACGAACTGGGCGTCGATGCCGACCTCCGGAACCGGCTGACGGCTGCCTTCACCGAGCTCACCCTGGCCATCTGACCGCCCGCCCGAGACGGCTCCAGCACGCCCTGCCTCCGCCCAATGCAACAGCGCCGCACAGGGACGGTTGTGACGAACAGCCCCTTCTGCTGGGGCTTCGCTGCCTTCTTTGCCCGATACGTGGAGCCGGGGCTGTAAAAAGAACGGTGTAACTCACATGTCACACTCTGTATATAGACGCAGGTAGAGGAGACACCAGATGACCACCACAACGACAGACCCGATGTCCGACACGATCCCTGACAAAGCCGCCGATGCCCTCGGCGCTGGCATGGTACGGGA
>NZ_CAKJTL010000095.1 GCF_917627385.1 Protofrankia sp. CiT1 | reverse complement strand
GTAGGGTAGGCGACTGGCGCGGTGGCATCTCGCTTTAGGCACAGGGTCCGGTACTTTTGTCCGCGTGGTTTCCCCCGCGTTTTTCATCCCGGCCGTCCATGGCATGCTCCGTTTCCAGCCGCCCCCCGTCAATCCGTGCATGCGGTTCTCCCGCACACGGCTTACCGACGCCGTTCACCGCCAGCATTCGGTTTCTCCCGCCAGGTCTTCCCAGCCCTGGGCGAGACAGTGATTCCATACAGGCTGATCAGGCCGAGGTCGACCGGCCGCGAGCGCGACAGCACCCGCCAGCCGAACCCCATGCTGCGTTTATGACGGGCCCGTACGAACCGGGCCAGTCGCTCCTGCGCGAACCTCCTGATCATGCTAAGGCGCCGGGCAGAATGCCCGAAGCGGAAGTAGCCGGCCCAACCACGCAGGAACGTGTTAAGCCGTTCCACGATCACCTGTGGCGGTAACATCAGCCGCGACCGGTCGGTAATCTCCCGAATCCGGTCACGGGCATGCCGCATCGCTCTGTCCGAAGGCCAGCGAGCGAGGAACGTCACCTTTCGCCTGCCGCGGTCCCCTCCGGACCGCACGACCCGGTGGTGAAAGCCCAGAAAGTCAAAGCCGTCTCCACCGGGCTGAAGGCAGACGATACGGGTCTTGGCTGCCTTGGGCTCCAAGCCCAGATCAGCCAGCAGTCGGGTCAGGCATTCCAGCGCCCGCTCCGCCTGGCTTTGCGACCAGCACATCACGACCAGGTCGTCGGCGAAACGTACCAGCGCCCCGTCACCCTCATCCCACGACCGGTCCAGCCGATGCAGGTAGACATTACAGAGCAACGGGGACAAAGGACCCCCTTGCGGGATCCCGCTGACCTCCCGCCGGACCTCACCGTCCCGCATCACGCCGGCACGCAGGATCCCGCGCACCAGCCCGAGCAGGCCCTGGTCACAGACCCGTTCCTCGACCGCCCGCATCACCCCGTCAGACGGGATCGCCGCGAAACAGTCGGCGATATCCGTCTCCACCACCCACCGCCTGCCCCGCGCGGCCTCCTCCACGAGGACCTGCAGGGCGTCGTGCGCCGAACGCCGCGGGCGGAACCCGAACGAACATTCGGCCATGTCAGCCTCGAAGACCGGCTCGAGCACGATCCTGGTAGCTGTCTGCACGATGCGGTCACGAACAGCGGGAATCGACAGCGGCCGCGACCCACCCTTCACCCCAGATTTCGGGATCAGGACCCGCCGAAGCGGTAGCGGCCGATACGTTCCTTCCCGCAGCTCGGCAGCCAACTCATCCAGGAGCAGGGAAACCCCGTACTCCTCGACCTGGGCCACTGTGGTGTGGTCGACGCCAGATGCCCCCTTGTTGGCGCGCACCTGAACCCACGCGCGCTCCAGGACGTCCCTACGGTGGACCTTGTCCGAGAGCGCATGGAACCTCCGTCCGGGATCGGCCTTGGCCGTCCGGTAAAGCGTGTGCTGCAAGGCACGGACCGAATCCCCACGGGATCCACCAGCGGCGGGACTAGCAACCATGGCACTCACCGGGCCCCTCCTTTCCAACTCCACGCATCGACGAAGTAGCGGCCCTTCCCTCACCGCCGGTTATGTTGTCCGGTCAGTTCGATCGGTAATATGGCCGCCTCCGACGCCCACCCGGCCCGCCACCCACTTCCCGGGATCACCGGTTATAGGGCACGGTTCTCCAGCAGATCTCCGTAGCCTGCCGGGCCGGGGAGGGCCTCCCCAGTTCCCGCCGCCACTATCAGTACGTTCCGCGCCCCATACGCCGAGGAGTTCCTCACGGCTGCAATTCCAGGATCTTCGCCGCTTCCATGGCCTTCGCCCCGATCCAGAAGGGCTCGGCACTCCCTTGTCCCGTTCGAAGAACGGGCTGAGTAACGACGCCGCAGGCTTCGCTTTATGCTACGGACCGCACTGTCGCTCCCCCTCACAGGGCTTTTGACGCTGGGCTTCGACCCCGCCCGTTTCCAGACGAAGCCGCCAGCCTGCTACCGGGCCTCCTGGCAGCTACCCGGACCGGACTTCCACCGGCAAGCGACGACGAACTTACGAAAGGCAGATCAGCCGTCTACACGGCGTCACCTCCAGTCTGCTGGGCGCACTGAAAA
>NZ_CAKJTL010000094.1:40199-42843 GCF_917627385.1 Protofrankia sp. CiT1 | reverse complement strand
GTTCCCGCGCCTGATGCTGTGTCAGTCGTCGGCGGGACGGTGAATAGTTCCCCGGTCAGCTGGTCGCTTCCAGCCATCGGGGCGGATCATTGCGATCATGAAAGGCGGCCACCAGGTCGATCCGCGCACGAGCGACCCGGGAGCGGATCGTACCGACGGGACAGCCGCACACCTGCGCGGCTTCCGCGTAGCTGAGCCCGAGCAGCTGGGTGGCGACAAACGCCTCACGCCGTTCCAACGGCAGGCCACGCAGCAGCTGGCGGACGACGACCGCGTCCTCGAGCGACGACGCCCCGCCGCTGGAGGCCTCGGCCTCGGCCGCGTATGCGCTGGGGGCCACGCGCGGCCGGCGGACGGCGGCGCGGATGTGATCGACCACCACCCGGCGGGCGATCGCCAACAGCCATGTCCTGGCCGACGAACGCCCGGCGAAGGCGGGCAGGGCACGCACGGCCCGCAGGTACGTCTCCTGGCAGAGGTCCTCGGCGTCGTTCGCGTTGGTGAGATGGAGCAGGAACCGGTAGGTCTGCCGCTGGGTCGCCCGGATGAACGCGACCTGCGCCGCGGGGTCGCCGGCACCGGCCGCCAGCGCCCACGCTGTGATTGTGTCCTCATCGGGCTCGGCTGCTGGCACGTCCGGAAGATAACAGTGGTAGATGATCGTCAGTTTGGTTTGTCGATCCCGCTGGCGGGAGCGCGGGCATGGCGGCGAGCGCCGGGCTGTGCGGGCGCTCGCCGCGGACGCGGCGGAGGACGCGGCCGAGGACGCGGTGAGGGCGGGAGCCAGGACAGCCGCGGGGCGGACCGTCGCGGGTGCAACGCGCCCTCGCCGCTCCTCGACCGTTAGAGCGCCCGAGGATAGGGCGTTCGATCAGTGAGCGGCTCATCCGTGCCCGGTCCGGCAAGGCGGCGGGGGAAGGCGCCCTGGTGGTGGGCGCCGACTGACGACAACGCGGCCGGGCGGGATGCGGGGAGCCGTGAGCCGGACAGTCCTATCCTCGGGCGCTCTTAGGGCCTGGTGCCGCACATCCGGTGGACGGGCGGCGCCGATCAGCAGTTGACGAATCCTGGCTGCTGGTTGAGGACCTGGCTTTCCGCCGAGACAAACCGCCGGTACTGCTCGCTGGCCACCGCCGGTGGGCGGAAGGCGGCCAGCCGATGGCAGTTCTGGAACGCCAGGGCCACCCCGAAGTGGCGTTCCAGCGCGCCGCGGATCGCGGTGCTTGCCAGCGCCCGCAGCAGCTGCCCCTGCTCGGCGTCATCCGCCGGTGGCACCTGGTTGTCGACAAAGTCACGGTCCGCGGCCGGCAGCTCGCCAGCGAGCCGTTCGACCAGGCCGTAGGCGTAGGGCAGGGACGCGCGGACGCAGGCGAGGAAGGCATCGTCGTCGACGCTGCCGTGTTCAGCCTGCGCAAGCAGTTCCGGGGAGACGGTCAGAGACACGGGACCTCCTGGGCAGAGGCGATCAGGACACATGCCAGCCTCATGGATGTGACAATCGTTGTCAATACAAGTTACCGATGCGCACCGGGACGATCTGTGCGCGCGGCGGCACGGCGGTACGGGAGGGCGACGAGGAAGGTCATCGTGATTGTTCTGGCCGCGTTGATGAAGATTACTTTTTCCATTGAGGAGCATGATCGGTTTTTTGGGTGGCGGATATGATCGAGACGGCATCGTTCGCGAGGTGTCCTGGGGAATCGGGGAGGACCGGGAAGCCGGTGAAGGCCGGGCGGTAGAGGTTGATCCGAGAGTCTGAAGACCGGTCTCGCGTGTGTGCCACCCGCTGGTCGGGTGGTCGGTCGGTGGGAGTCCTGCCATGCTGGTAGATCTCTACGACGTGATCAGTCGGCGTCGGGATGTACGTGCCCAGTTCACGGGGGCGCCGATGCCGCCGGGCGTCCTGGAGCGGGTGCTTGCGGCGGCGCATGCCGCACCCAGCGTCGGCTTGAGCCAGCCATGGGACTTCATCGTGATCGAGAGCATCCGGACTCGGCGGGCATTTCATGATCACGTTGAGGCGGAGCGGGCGATTTTCGCCGCGACCCTGACCGCGGACCAGGCTGCCCGCTTCACCCCGATCAAGATCGATGGAGTGTTGGAGTCCACGCTGTCCGTCGTGGTGACCTATGATCCGCGGCGTGGCGCGCCGGCGGTCCTGGGACGCCATGCCATCGCGGACACCGGGCTGTACTCGGTGTGTCTGGCGATCGAGAATCTGTGGCTGGCCGCGACAGCCGAAGGCCTCGGCGTCGGCTGGGTGTCGTTCTACCGTGAACAGGTCGTGCGCAGGCTGCTCGGTATCCCCGCCGGTATCCGGCCGGTCGCCTGGCTGTGCCTGGGGCCGGTGACACATCATGAGGTTGTCCCCGACCTGGAGCGGCACAACTGGGCATACCGCCGCGTCCTGCGGCAGGCGATCCATCACGAGAGGTGGCAACCGGCCGGGCCGGCGGATGGCGGGCCGGTGGACGGCGGGCCGGCAATACCGCGATGACGGTGCGTGTCGGCTCTCGGCTTTCGGCTCTCGGTTCTCGGTTCTCCGGCTCTTCCGGCCAGCGCCGAGGCCGGGGCTCGATCACTGATCGTCGAGGTCCCAGCGGGTGTAGCTGGATGTGGATGCCGTGGCCGGACAGGCGCTCTC
>NZ_CAKJTL010000094.1:39212-39810 GCF_917627385.1 Protofrankia sp. CiT1 | reverse complement strand
ACGTGGCGCGAAATAGATCACTGCGACGCCCGCGAGGACGACGGCCGCGCCGATCCAGTCGTAGCGGTCCGGGCGCAGGCCGTCGACGCCCCACCCCCACAGCAGCGACGCGACCACGAACACTCCACCGTAGGCGGCATAGATCCGGCCGAAGTTCGCGCTGTGCTGCACGGTCGGGATGACACCGTAGACGACAAGGACAAGGGCGCCGACGACACCGGTGATGATGGACGCGCCCTCCCGGAGGCATCGCCACACCAGATAGCCGCCCCCGATCTCGGCGAGGCCGGCGGCGGCGAACAGCGCGAGAGCCCGAGCCGCGGTCACGCCAGGATCGTCGCTTACCGGCGGCTTGCGCCGGCCACCGGGTGGCGTGCCGTCTCGATCTTTGAGCCGAGCCGGCGGTGGGCTGCGCTCCGCGGCGAGAGCAGTGGCCGCGGTGGAGTAATTCGGCGCCGGCACGACGTTCACCGCCGAAGAACCACCAAACCGAGCCGGCGTCAAAGAAGGAAGCCAGCCCCGGGTAAGAGTGCCCGGCAATAGGGGTGTGGGTCAAGGAGCGGGGCTGGGGTGCGTGCATCGCGAGGCGGCGGAGGGA
>NZ_CAKJTL010000094.1:16043-39187 GCF_917627385.1 Protofrankia sp. CiT1 | reverse complement strand
GGGTAAGAGTGCCCGGCAATAGGGGTGTGGGTCAAGGAGCGGGGCTGGGGTGCGTGCATCGCGAGGCGGCGGAGGGAGGCGCCCTGTGTTGGGCGTCGACCGACAACAACGACGCGAGGTGTCCGTCATCGCGCCTGCCCCGGCTGCCAGCCAGGCCCGTCAGGGCGGGTCAGCGGGATTGTCAAACCATGCATACGGCCATGTATCGAGCCACCGCCGGCAATATGCTGTGTCCAGGTTAAATGATCTTTTTTGCGGCGGAATCTCCGCCCGCGAGACGGCTCGACTCCCGTTCAGAAGGGCCGACCCATCGCTGACATGCATGTTTACGTGAATAGTTGCCGGTCTGTTGTGCTTCGTGCTCCAATCAACCAACGCCGCGGTTGAGCCGCCGCCTCGTATCGCGTGGAGGTTTTGAAACGATGATCTCTGACATCGTCGGTGTCCGGCGCGCTGACGAGAGCATTACCCAGCCGGCTTCGTTCATATTACGTAACGTTACAAAGAGGTACGGTGAGATATCGGCCCTGGCTGGCGTCGACGTAGTGGCCGCCAGCGGGCGTATGACCGGTCTCCTCGGTCCCAACGGCGCGGGAAAGAGCACGCTCATGGCGATCGCGGCGGGAGTTCTCGAGAGCACGTCGGGGGACGTCGTGAAAGCGCCGGGACTGTCGGTGGGTTATCTTCCGCAGCAGGACAACGTATACCCCATGCTCACCGCCCGGGAGAACCTGCGTTTCGTGGCCCGAGCGCAGGGGCTGCCGCGCCGCGGAATCGGTCCGGCTGTGGACGAGGCCTTGGCAGGTGTGCATCTGCACGACCGGGCGGATGAGCGGGCGAGCACTTTCTCGGGCGGTATGCGGCGACGTCTCGGATTTGCCGCGGCGCTTATCGGGGACCCCGCGGTGCTGCTCCTGGACGAGCCGACCGCCGGTGTCGACCCGCAGGCCCGCGCGTTGCTTCTCGACCTGGTGCGCGCCCAGGTGGAGCGGGGGAAGGCCGTCCTCTACAGCACGCATCTCCTGGCGGAGATCGAGTCGTACGCGGATGATTTATACGTTCTGCACAAGGGTGCGGTTCTTGCCCACGAGAACGTTCCAGACCTCCTGCGCTCCTATGCGCGGCGCACTATTTTCGTGACGGTTGACGGTGATGCCGCGCCGTTGTGCGCGGTCCTGCGGCTGGAGCCCGACACAACCGTGACAGCGGCACCGCGCACGGCCGGCGTCGAACGGGTGCGGGTCACCACCAGCGCGGACCGTGCGTACGCGGTGGGGCGGATTCTTTCCGCCGCGGCGTTCACCGCATCGCGTGTCGTGGACGTCGAAAGCCTGGAACCAAATCTTGAAAGTGTCTTTCTCAGCATCACCGGGCGGGAGGTTCGGGATTGAGCGCGATGGCCGCTGAACGGTCCAGCGGCGCCATCAGGAAGCTGACGGCATTCGACGCGGTGTTCCGCAAGGAACTGCTCATCAACCGGCGTGATCCGTTGCTGCTCATCATGATGTTCGCCGTTCCGGTTGTCCTGATCGCCTTCCTCACCGGCGCGGTGGGCGGCGCGTTCGGCACAGGCCAGCCACCCGCGTACGTGAGCGCCGGGCCGGTGGACCCCGCCCTGGCCCATCGGCTGGGTGCGCCACAACGTCTGGTCAGTGAGAACGAGGCCCGACAGGAGGTGGCGAACGGCGATATCGCCGTCGCGCTCGTCACCGACGACGCGGGCCACCGGACGGTGATCGCGGACCCGGCCACGCCGATCGTGCTGTCCCCGTTCCTCGCGGCGCTCGACAGCCAGCCGCCGGCTGTCATAACGCCCAGCGGCGCGTCCTACCTGTCGAACTCCAGCCCGTATGCGCAGACTCTTCCCGGCTTCGTCATGTTCCATGCCTTCTTCGGCGCGGCGCATGCCGCCCAGGCGTTGCACCGGGAGCGGAACTGGGGCACCTGGAACCGGCTCCTCTCGCTCCCGATCGGAAAGTTCTCGCTGCTGGTGGGCAAGCTGCTGCCGATCGCGCTCATGGCCATGGCGCAGGGCCTGCTGCTGATCGGCCTGGGGTCGCTGATTCTCGGCGTTCCCATCAACAATCCTGGTATGTTCATCGTCGCGAACGTTCTTATCGGGCTGTGTCTCGGAGCGGTCGGTGCGGCCGTCGCGGCGATCGCATCGAATGATCTTCAGGTCCCGCAGTTCAATAATCTTCTGGTGCTGCTCGGCGGCGCGGTCGGCGGCGCAATGGTTCCGTCCGTCGCGCTGCCGGGATGGGCGCAGACGATCGCCCCGGTTTTCCCGCAGTACTGGGCGATGCAGATGTTGCAGGACACCATGACCCGCAGCGCATCGATGGAAAAACTGCTGCTTGACACGGGGGTTCTCGCGGTTTTCACAACCGTCATCTTCGGGATCGGATTCAGATGTATGCGCTGGGAGCGGTTCAGGCATGCCTGACTGCATTCTCTGGCGCGGCCAGTTTTTCGAGAGGTGAACCGAACGTGTGTGCCGACAAGGCGCCAGCCGAAAACGACAGTCTGGTTGGCGCGGCTCTCCCCACGGCTGGGCCGGACCGCCTGATATCGCCATTCGAGATCTTCCTGCCCGCCTATCTGGACAACCCGCGACCCGCCTACGACATGCTGCGCTCCGCGTCGCCACTGATCTGGTCAGAGCTGCCGGCACCCGGCTGCTGGATTGTCACGTCGCACGCGGCAGCAAGCGACGTGCTGCGCGACCCGAGATTCGGTAAAGCTGGCTACTGGGATCAGATCGCCGCCGACCGGGGTGGTGAGAACAGCGCTTTCGCCGTCATCCGGCTGTGGATGTCGCAGCTTGACGGGGCGGACCACATGAGGGTCCGCGGCGCCTTTGGACGTACCTTCCTGCCGCGCCGGGTGGAGATGATGCGCCCGCGGGTCGAACATGTTGTCAGGGAGCTTCTCGACGAGATCATCGCCGCCGGCGAACCCGAGTTTGATTTCATGAGCCGGTTTGCCTTCCCGCTGCCCGCGATTGTCATCTGTGCGGTTCTCGGCATCCCGCCGCAGGACCGGGAGGTATTCAGGTCGTGGTCGGCGGACCTCGCCCGGATCTTCGACGTGACGGTCGACAGCGAGTCGCTGCGCCGTAGTGAGGACGCGGTGAAGAGGTTCCAGGAGTACTTCGCCGACCGTGTCGCGCGCAGCGACCGGTCCGGCGACGACCTGCTCACCAGCTTGATCCGCGCATGCGAGGAGGAGCATGCGATCACCCGGGAAGAGCTGACCGCCAACCTGACCCTGCTGGTGTGGGCGGGCCACGAGACAACGATGAACCTGCTTGGTAACGGCCTGCTCACGCTGCTACGGCGGCGTGAACGCTACGAGCGGCTCGTCGCGTGCCCCGCCGCCGCTCCCGGGATCGTTGAGGAGGTGCTGCGTTACGAGGGCCCGTTGCGGACCACATCGCGGTTTGCGCGCGAGGACATCCACCTGCACGGCACCGACGTGCGCGGCGGGCAGCTTGTCGTGGTGCTGTCGCAGGCGGCGAACGCGGACCCGGCGGTGGTCGCCGAGCCGGCGGCCTTCGACCCGGACCGGACCGACGGCCGTTCGCACCTGGCGTTCGGGTCGGGGATCCACTTCTGTCTCGGCGCGTCGCTGGCGCGCCTGGAGGGCGATGTCGCCTTCCGTGAGCTGGCCCGGCGGCTGCCCGATCTCGAACTGGCCACAACCGAGCCGGACTGGGGCGTCAACATGTTCCTCCGCGGTCTGAACAGCCTGCCGGTCCGGCGCGGCGCGGCCGGGAGAGCCGTTTCGTGAGCACCCGGAGCGGGCCGGCCCCCGCGCCCGGCATCGACGGCGCGCCGCCGGCTCTCGCGGCGGCCCGGCCCGATGGATCGCTACCGGCGGATACACCGCGGATCCCGCTCATCGGCCCGCCCTACACGGCTGAGGCCGAGGCCCTGCTCACCCGCATCGGGCAGCCGCCGGACGGTCCGCGCCCGCCGCTCGCGCTCGTTCGCGCCTATGCGGCCCATCCCACGGTCGCGGGTGCGCTCGCACCCGTCATGGACGAGATGCTGCGGCTGATCGAGCATGACCCCGCGGTGCGGGAGACGCTCGTTCTGCGCGTCTGCGCGCGGGCGGGCTGCTGGTCGGAGTGGGGCATTCACGCGGCGGTGGCGCAGGGCCGGATCGGTCTGTCACCAGTCCGGATCGCCGGCACCCTCGTGGCCGCGCCGGACCTCACCGACACGGACGAAGCGACCCGTGCCGTCATCGAACTTGCCGACGAGCTGCACGACCACGCCAGCGTCCCCCCGAGCCTCTGGGGCCGGCTCACCGCGCTGTGGACGACCGACGAGATCCTTGAGCTGCTGACGATCGCGGGTTTCTACCGCCTTGTCGCACAGACCGCGAACGCGCTGCGCGTGCCGGCCGAAGTGTGGGCGCTACGGCCGGCCGACCTGACCTCACAGGAGGCCCGATGACAACTCTCCCCATGAACCAGGATGACCCCAAGGAGGCCTCCCTCGCGCTGTTCAATCCGTTCACCGAGGGATTCCTGGAGAACCCGTACAGCCACTATGACCGGTTACGGGAAACTCAATCCCCGTATTTTCACGCGGCGCTTGGACAGTGGTTGGTCACCCGTTATGCAGATCTTGACAGGATCTTGCGTGAACCACGGGTGGGCCGGGGTGAGGCTACCCGCTTCTTCGGGCACTTCGAGCCCGACTCCGCAATTGACCGCGCAAGCCGTGGCTGGATTTTCGGGATGGATCCGCCCGAGCACACCAGGCTGCGGCTGCTGTTTGCGAAAGCGTTTACCCAACGCCGGGTGGAAGGCCTGCGTGGTTATATAGTGACGAAAGTGGACGAACTGCTCGACGGTTTCGCCGCGGCCGGCGGCGGTGACCTGATGGACGGCCTGGCCCACCACCTGCCCGTCGCGGTCATCTGTGAGCTCCTGGGTATTCCAGCGGCTGACCACGAGGAGTGCAAGAAGAACTCATCAGCGTTGATCAGGTTATTGGACCCGATCATCACCGACGAGCAGCAGGCCGCCGCCGAGGACGCGAGCGCATTCTTCCTCGACTATTTCGGCCGGCTCGTCGAACGCAGGCGCACCGAGCGGGGCGGAGATCTGCTGTCGGCATTCATCACCGCCGCGGAGACCGCGGAAACGATCAGTCCGCTGGAGCTGGTGAACAACAGCCTCTTCCTGTTCGGCGCGGGCCATGAGACGACGAGCAACCTCATCGGCAACGGTGTATACGCGCTGTTGCGGTTCCCTGATCAATGGGCTGCCCTGCGCGCCGACCCCGGCCTCGCCGGCAACGTCACCACCGAGGCGCTCCGCTGGGACTCGCCGGTGCAGTACATCGGCCGGCGGACGATGGGATCGCTGGTCCTGGGCGGTACCCGGATCGCCGAGGGGAATCTGCTGATGGGCCTGATCGGGGCCGCCAACCGGGACCCGGAGCGTTTCGCCGAGCCGGGCCGTTTCGACATTTTCCGGCCACGCAACCAACCGCTTTCCTTCGGTGCCGGCATCCATTTCTGCGTTGGTTCCGCGCTTGCGCGCATGGAGTGTGAGACGGTTTTCCGAGCGCTGGTCGAGCGTTTTCCAAGAATGTCACTGGGCGCCCAGGTGGTCAGGAGCCCACTTTTCGCGATGCGCGGCTACGCCGAGCTACCGGTCGCCCTTTCATAGGAGACCATGTGTCCACCCAAGCCACTCGATCCACCCAAACCACACTCGATCTGCTCGATGAGATCATCGACCGGGAGAGCTACTCGCGGCACTCTTTCATCTCCGCGCTGACCGCCGGCAAGGTATCGCGTGACCGGATGCGCGACTGGGCGGTACAGAAATACCATCAGACATACGGCCAGAACCGCGGGTTCAGTGCCATCCATGCCAATACGCGCTATGCGGACGTCCGTCGCTACGAGATGATGCAGCTCATCGCCGAAGAGACCGATCTCGCTGACGGGACCGACGCGCACTACAATCTGATGCGGCGCTTCGCGGAAGTACTCGGTGCCGGTCCGGAAATGTTCGATAAGGAGCCGGCGACGCCGGTGGCAGATTTTCTGGACTACCTGCTGCGGACCTGCCGGGAGAACCACTTCGTCTGGGGGCTGCTCGCTTTCTACGTGAACGAGCGGCAGACCCCGGCCGCGGTCGAGAAGATGCGTGTGTTCCTCACCTCGTCGTGGCACATCAGCGATGTGGACGTCGAGTGGTTCACGGTGCACAGCCAGCTGGACGGCGGCCACGCGCTGGGCGCGCGGCTGCTGATCGAGAAATACGCGCACGAGGTGCCCGAGTTCGACGCCGAGGCGCCTCAGTTCGTCCGGCGCGGGTGCGCCCAGTGGCTGAAACTCCAGGACTTCTACTACTCCGTGGTGCGCCCGTGAACGCGCTGGCGACCGGCACGCCCGAGGAGCTGCTGCTCGGCTGGATCACCGAGCCGCGTGCCGACCGGGGGCTGCGGTTTCTCATCGACGGCACCTGGACCCGTATCGACTACGGCCAGTTCGCCGCCGCCGTGCTGGGCACGGCCGTCGCGTTGCTGGAGGAGGGGGTGGAGCCGGGCGACATCGTTCCCCTGATCCTGCCCACCGGCCCGGAGTTTCTCGCCTGCTTCTTCGCCCTCCTGTGGATCGGGGCGGTCCCGTCCAACGTCCCGTTGCCCGAGGCCGTCAACCAGCGGGCCGGGTGGCTTGAGCAGCTGCGGGGGATCGCCGCGCAGCTCCGGCCGCGGTTCGCGCTCGCCGGGCCGGACGGCGCGGGGGGACTTGCCGACGCGCTGCGCGAGACGGGCCTCGCGGTCCGCGTCGTGACGCCGTGGATGGCCGAGACCGGGCCGCATCCCCCCCGGCGGCCAGGGCATCTCGCGGTCCTGCAGTTCTCGTCCGGTTCCCGCGGCGTCCCGCGCGGGGTGCGTATCACCCGGGCGAATCTCGCGGCGAACATCCGTGCGATCCACACGTGGGTGGACGTCCGCTCCCACGGCGGGGTGTGCTGGCTGCCGCTCTACCATGACATGGGTCTTGTCGGCGGTTCATTGGCCGCGGTCACCAGGCAGGCCGAGCACGCGTACATGCCGCCCACCCAGTTCCTCCGGAACCCGCTGCGGTGGCTCCAGCAGTACGACGAGCATCGGTACAGCCACATGTTCATGCCCAACTTCGGCTTCGAGTACATCGTCCGGATGGTCCCGGCCGCGCGCGTCGAGGGGCTGGACCTGTCCAGCGTGCGCTCCGTGGTGAGCGGGGCCGAGCGGGTCAACCCGGCCACGCTCGCGGCGTTCGCGGACCGGCTCGCGCCGGCCGGGTTCGACCGGCGGGCCTTCCAGCCGGCATACGGGATGGCGGAGGCGACGCTCGCGATCTGCGGGGTGCCGCTCGGCGTCGCTCCGACGATCGTGCGTATCGACCAGGACACCGCCCGCATGGACGCCCCGGTCACCGTGCTCGGCTCCGCGCTCGAGGGCGAGGGCGAGGGGGGCGCTGCCGACGCCGCCGCGTCGCGTCTGGTCAGCTGTGGGCCGCCGCTGCCGGGGCTGGAGATACGGGCTGTCGGCGCTGATGGCAAGCCCCTGCCCGAGGGCTGTCTCGGCGAGCTGTCGGTGCGCGGCCCGTCCATCGCCGACGGTTACAGCGTCGCATCGCCACCGGACGCCGAACGGTTCGGCGCCGACGGATGGTTTCGTACCGGAGACGCCGGCTTCCTGCACGACGGCGAGCTCTACGTCCTGGGACGCCTCGGTGACAGTTTCAAACTGCGTGGCCGCACCATCTTCATGGAGGACGTCGAACTGGAGATCCGGCGACGCGCACCGGGTGTGCTGCTCCTGGCGGTCGGCGGCCTGCTGGCCACGACACCCGTCGTCGTGGTTGTCACCGCGTCCCCGGCGGAGACGTTCGCACCGCTCGTCCGCGACGTGGTGGTGCTGCTTGCCGGCGATGAGGTGGCGGTCGAGGTCGTCACCACCAAGGCCGTCGGGCGCCTGTTCACCAGCAGCGGGAAGCCGCGGCGGCGGGAAGCCTGGCGGCTCTACCGCGACGGCGCGCTCGGGTCTGAGCCGGTGCGGATCGGACCAGGCGAGGAGCTGGCGCCCGTACCCGCGCCCGTACCCGCGGGCGCGGACCGATGAGGGCCCTGCGCCTGGCGGCCCTCAAGACCGAGGCAGCCTGGTGGATGACCCGGATCCATCTGTCCAACATGAACATCTGGCCGGTCTTCATGGGCTGGGCCGTCGCGGACCCGTCCCCGGACCCGTGGCCGCTGGTCTGGCTTGCCGGCTATGTCGCCGCGGCCGGCGGCGCGCTGTTCATCGTCAACGACATCCTCGACGCGGACGGCGACCAGATCACCGCGCCCTACCTGCCGCTCCCGTCGGGGCTGCTCACCGTGCGCGAGGCGTGGGCCGCGGCCGCCGGCTACTTCGCCGTCGCGCTCGGCGCGCTGTTCATCGCGTGCGGCGGTGTCGCTCGTACGGGGCTCGCGCTCGCGTTCACGATTGCCGCG
This sequence comes from Protofrankia sp. CiT1, assembly GCF_917627385.1. Lineage (GTDB taxonomy): Bacteria > Actinomycetota > Actinomycetes > Frankiales > Frankiaceae > Protofrankia. The sequence goes on along the minus strand of NZ_CAKJTL010000094.1, from coordinate 30,672 downwards.
GTCGTCTTCTCCATGGCGTATTCGACGGTGAAGGACGAGGGCGTCGTCGCGAGCTTCGTCGTGAGCGTGCCGCAGACGATCCCGGCGGTGGTGGGCTGGTACCTCGCTGGCGGCCAGCACCCGTGGTGGCTGGTCGGGGTGCTTGCCTACCTGCTGATCGCCTGCGTCTCCAACAATATCCTCGCCGCTTTGCGCGACGTCGACCTTGATCCTGTCGTGGGGAACATGACCGTGCCGGTCCGCATCGGCGCCACGCGGGCCTTCCAGCTCGCCGCCCGGGTGGCCACGCTGGCCTTCGTCCCGATCGTGATACTCGCCGCGGTCGTCCCGGGCGGCTGGTGGGGCCTTGCCGTCGCGGCGCCAGCGGCGCTGATCATGTCGCTCTGCTACCGCCGCACGCTGGCCGCGTTCGGCGAGCCCGGCCGGGGGCGGCTGCGGCGGATGGCGGACATGCGCCTGTTCAAGTTCGGCGAATACGTCCGTCACACCGCGCTCGCCGCCGTGTTCTCGGTACCGGTCGCGCTGTCCGCGGGCGTCGTGATGCAGGCGACGCTCTATTTCGGCGGCTTTGTCTACGCGCTACGGGTCATCCGCGGCGGCATCCGCCGGGATCTTGCCATGGCCGGCGCGGCCACCGACAGCCCCGCCGGCACCGGCCCGCCGGCACCGGCTGACTCCTCGAAGGCCGTGAGATCATGAGCTCGGACACCGCCGACGTCATCGAGCAACACGCGGCCACCCCGACGCGGACCGGGCAGCCACTGTTCGGCCAGGGCCTGTTCGGCGAACACCTGACCGACGCGGCGGACGGGATCCGGGCGGTCCTGACCGACGTCGTGCGTCCGTGGGCGCACGAGGCCGAACGAGCGGGGCGCTTTCCCCGGCAGGTCCTCGCGGGCCTGGCGGCGGCGGGCGTCATCGCGCGGCGCTGGCCGGCCGGGTGCGACGGCGACACGGGCTGGGGCGCGCTGCTCGCCATCGAGAGCGGCCGGCTCGGTTTCGCCGGGCTCAGCGTCGGCATCAGCCTTCAGGTGGAGACCGTCGCGAGCATCCTGCACCGCTACGGGCGCACCGAGCTGCTGCGCGGGTATCTCGACGGGGTCCGGGACGGCAGGCTCGTCGGCTGTCTGGGCGCGAGCGAGGCCGGCGGCGGCTCGGACCTCATGAGCGTCAGCACCACCGCGACGAGGATCCTGGACGGCTGGCAGGTGCGCGGGGAGAAGAAGTTCCTCTCTCTCGGCCGGGTGGCCGACTTCGCCCTGCTGCTCTGCCGCATGGACGGTGACGGGGCCGGGGGACTGGGTGTTGTCGCCGTGCCGGCGGCCGCGCTGACCGTACGCAAACGGCTGGTGAAGACCGGCACACAGTCGCTCGACACCACCTGGATGGATGTCGCCTGCACGGTTGGTGAGGACGCCGTTGTCGCCCGGCCTGGGCTGGGGCTGCTGGCGGTGACCTACGGGCTGACCTATGAGCGGCTGTCCGTGGCCGGGCAGGTCGTCGGCTGCTGCGAGTACGCGATCGACCTTGCCGTCTCCCATCTGCACAACCGCCGGCAGTTCGGCCGCCCGCTGTTCGAGTGCCAGGCGCTGCGCATCCGGATCGCGGAGCTGGCATCCCGGCTCACGGTCCTGCGGCACGCGGTGCTCGCGATGGCCGCGGGGCTGTTCGCGCCGGGCGGTCCCGGTGTCCGCGAGGTCGCCGCGCTCAAGGTCACCGCGGCCCGGTTCGCGGAGGAGTGCACGAGCGAGTGCATGCATGTCTTCGGCGGCGCCGGCTATCTCGAGGACGAGACGCCGCTCAGCCGGATGTGGCGGGACTCGCGCCTTGCCCGCATCGGCGGCGGCACGGACGAGATGATGTGGGAGCTCGTCGCGGGCGGCCTCGGCGGTGACGGCGAGACCTATCGCGCGGCGGTGAGCCTCCGGTGATCCGGCTGCTCGTGGCGGGCATGTCCGGCCAGCTCGGCCATGGCCTGGCCAGCGTCCTCGCTGATGCCGCTGATGCCGCTGATGCCGCTGATGCCGCTGATGCCGCTGATGCCGCTGATGCCACTGGCCTGGTCCGGCTCACGCGCGTCGTTGCCCGCGCGCACCCGGCCGGTCGCGGCCCGGCCGGCGGTGCTCCTGTCGGCGGTGCTCCTGTCGGCGGTGCTCCTGTCGGCGGTAGCCCCGACCGCGGCGGGCGGGTGGTACCGGGCGATGTCCGCCAGCCCGGCTGGGGCCTCGATGCCGGCGCTCTCGCCGATCTGTCCGACGTCGGCGTGGTGGTGAATCTTGCCGCCGAGACGAACTGGGCAGCTGCCCAGCAGGCGCTTTTCACCGCGAACACGGTCGGCGCCGTCGAGGGGCTGAACCTCGCTCGCCGCCTCCAGGAGGCGCACGGCCGGCGGGTGGCCTACATCTACGCGTCCACCGTCTACGTCGCGGGCGGCCGGCTCGGTGTCGTGCCCGAAACACCACTGGGGCCATGCCGGCACCGGACCGTCTACGAGGAGAGCAAGTGGCTTGGCGAGCAGGCGCTCGTGGAGCAGTGGCGGCCAGGCGACCCACCGGTACTGATCGCGCGGTTCGCCGCGCTTGTCGGCGACTCCGTCACCGGTACCACCCGACGCCGCAACTCGCTCTACCTGCTCGCCGCGCGCTGGGAGGAGTTGCCGCTGCGGATGCTTCCCGCCATGCGCGACGCGCGGGTGGACGCCCTTCCCCGCGACGTCGCGGCCCGCGCGCTGCTCGCCGCGGCCCGGCGCATCACGGCCGGCGGTACCGGCGCGTACGACGACGGCCCGGCCGTCGTGCACGTCGCGGGCGGACAGAGCGCGCCGACGCTGCGGGCGTTGCTGGAACTCGCCCGGTCGCAGGGGCCGCACCGGTTCCGGCACATGCTGCGGCTGGTACCGACATCGGCCGAGAGGATTCTCTGGCTGTCGCAGAATCCCGGCCGCTTCTATCGGCCTGATGAGGCGTGGACGAACTCGCTCACCGGGCTGCGGTACGTGGCGCTCGACCGTGTCTACGAAACAACGCGGCTGCGTTCCCTGCTGCCCGCCACAGATGTTCCCCAGGTCGAACCGGCTTTGCTCGCCCGGATCCTGTTCGGCCTGCCGGCCAGCCCCGTGGCAGCTGAGCTGCCCGGCGATCCCGCAATGGCGAGGTTCGAGTGAAGCTTCTGGTAGTCGGCGGCAGCGGCTATCTCGGCCGCGCTGTGGCGGTGGCCGCTGACCGGGCCGGAGCCCAGACGCTGTCGTTGTCAAGGTCGGGGTACCACCCGGCTGGCCCGGGGGCGGCCGGGACCGGGCTGGTGGGTGACGCCACCCGGCCGGGCTTCGGGCTGTCCGGCGCGGCCCTGGAGGAGGTCCGCGAGGAGGTCACCCATGTGGTGCTCGCCTTCGGCTCGGTGCGCTGGGACTGTCCGCCGAGCGAGGCACTCGCCGTCCACGACACGGGCATGCGCACCGTGCTGGCGAGCCTGCGACAGCTGCGGGTGCTCACCCGGGTCGTCCACGTCTCGTCCCTGTTGGTGCTCGGCCGCGCCGAGGGCCTGGTCGGTAACCGCGAGCTGTTCGTCGGCCAGCGGTTCCGGAACTGGTACGAGTACGGGAAGTACTGCGCTGAACGGCGGGCCCGCGACGCGGGCGATCTCCCGGTCAACATCGTGCGGCTCGGGCCGGTGCTGGGGGCACCTCCGGCGGGGCTTGCCCTCGACACCTCCCACGGCCTGCTGGCGGCGCTGCCGTACCTGCTGACCGGCGGCCCGGTGCACCTGGACCGGCGCGGCCACTACCCCTGCTACGTCAGCGAGGTCGGATCAGCCGCACAGGTGATCATGAATGCGCTCAACGCTCCCTCGACCGGCCAGACCTGGAGCTGGTACGACCCGGATCTCCCGACGCTCGCGCAGGTCTACACCGACCTGTGCGCGGCCTGGGGGCGGATTCCCCGCCTGGTGGACGTGCCCGCGCTGCGGCCCGTGCTCCGCCTGGCCAGCCGCCGCGTCGGAGTGATCCCTGAACTGCTCGACTACAGCCGGCCGTGGTTCGAGCTGGCTCCAGACATCCTGTCCGATCTGCCCGGCGACCGGCCCGTCAGCGGCGGCGACTACGTCACGACGACCGGGCGGCACCTTCGCGACCGGGGCCGCGTCATGGCCGGGGCGATGCGGTGAGCGGCGTCGACACCGACGTCCACCCGTTCTTCCGGTTCTACTCGGCGGGCAACTTCGGCGAGGTCGCGCCACAGCGGCTCTCCCCGATGTCATGGTCCCTCGTGGGCGAGCCGATGGAGCGGGCAACCCGGGTCTTCAGCCGCCGGGTGTGGGGACGGTGCGCCTGGGCGGAGGGAAGCTGCTACGTGTTCGTCGGGTACTTCGGTTGTCGGCCCTACCACAACCTGTCGTCGTACTGCGCGCTCGCCGACAGCATCCCCGGCGTCGAAGCGTCCGATGTCACCGCGGCCTACTTCGAGGACATCGAACCGCCACCGGGCATCGCGGGCGTGACCGTTCCCTGGTGGGCGCGGGCCCGGGCGCCCGGCCGGGTGCTGCTCGAGCTCGCCGGCACCGGCCCCCGGCTGCGGCTGCTGGAAGCCCGTGTCGCCGAGCTCGAGCGCGACGCCCGGCGGACCGCGGGTGGCGGGGCGGACACGGCCGGCATGCTCGCCCTCGTGCTCGAACGAGCCCGTGCGGTGCTGGTCGACGCCTGGTCGGTCCACATCCTGAGCACCGCCGGGCTCGTTCCGGCGCGGGTCGCGCTGCGCCGGGCGCTGCGGCGGCTGGTCCGCCACGGCGACGAGGTCGAGCTGTGGCTGTCGCGCCCGCGCGAGCTGGTCTGGCGGCGTCTGCACGCGGCCGCCCTCGCCGGGCCAGATGGCTCGGGTGACTTCCTCGCGTCGTCGTTCTACGAGGTCGCGGACGGCCACGCGCCCTGGGCCAGCTACGCCGTGCGCCAGCAGGTCGTGACCGGGACGGCCGAGGACCGGGTGGACGTGCTCGATCCCGGTGTCGCCGCGGTGGAGATGCTCGGCGAGCACAACCGCCGGATCGTCACGGCGCTCTCGTCCACCGTCGGCGAGACCATGGCCGCCAGGGAACACAGCAAGTCGCTGGTGATGCGCACCCTGCACGTCTTCCGGCGGGTCCTCCCGCGGTGGGCGGTGGTGCGCGGGGTGCCCGACCACGCCTGGCCATACCTCACCGTGGCGGAGATCTGCGGGACGGGCCGGCTGGACGTGCTCGAACGGCGGTGGGACGACCGGCGCGAGGCGTGCGAGAAGGCGCTGGCCACCGAGATGCCTGAGCACCTCGACCTGCGGGACCCGGCGAGCCCGCGCCCATGGCTCGGCCGCGGCGTACGGCCGGCCAAGGGCGTCTCACCCGGGCGGGCGACCGGCCTGGTGATCCATCCAGACATCTCCGACATCTCCGCTATCCCCGCCGAGCCCGTGGTGCTCGCATGCGTCTCGGCCGACGCGGATGTCGCGCCGCTGCTGCCCTTTGTCTCGGCAGTGGTGACCGAGCGGGGCAGCGAACTGTCGCATATCGCCATTCTCTCCCGGGAGTACGGGATTCCCTGCGTCGTCGGCCACCAGAGCGCGGCGGCTATTCCCACCGGCACATTCATGACCGTGGACGGAACATCAGGAGAGGTACGGGTTCATGAGCGATAATTCCGCGCCCGACATCATCGGGGCGTTAGCGGCGGAATACAGCCGTATCAAAGGGGTGCGCCGGGACCTGCGCGCGTCCGATCGAATCGTGGAGGATCTGCGTATCGACTCGATCAGCGCGATAGAGATGCTCGTCCGTGTCGAGGAGCTGCTCGGCATCAGCATCGTGGCCGACCCCAGGATCGCGGGTCTGTCGACCATCGGGGACATCCTCGAGCTGGTCGCCGTGATCCGCTCCGGCGCCGGGCCCACGGCCGAGAGAACGGCCTGACATGCCGGGCTTCCCGTCGCTTGCCGAGCGCATCCTGTCCCGGAAGGCGGGCCGTTCCCTGCGGGCCGGCCAGGTCGACGAATTCGAGATCGACCTGGCGCTGACCCACGAGGTGCTCGGACCGCCCACGTTCCGCACCTTCGAGACGCTGGGGGTGCCGCTCTGGAATCCCGACCGGGTGTACGTGACCATCGACCATTTCGTGCCCGCGGCAACGGTCGCGCAGGCGGAGAACAACCGCGCCATCATCGCCGCCGTCCAGCGGCACGGCATCACCCACACCGGTTTCTACGACGGCCCGAGCCATCAGACCCTCGCCGAGAGCGGGCTGGCAGGTCCCGGCGATGTCGTCGTCGGGACCGATTCCCATACCTGCACGGCGGGTGCGCTCGGCAGTTTCGCGACCGGCATCGGCGGTACCGAGATGGCGGGGGTCCTCGCGACCGGGAAGCTGTGGCTGAAGGTGCCGCACGCCATCTCGGTGCGGCTGACGGGGAGCCCACCGACGGGGGTGTCGGCGAAGGACGTCGTCCTGCACCTGCTGCGGGACCTCGGCATGGACGGCGCGACCTACGCCTCGCTGGAGTTCGGCGGTCCCGGCGTGCGGGCCATGCCGATGGACGAGCGCCTCGTGCTCGCGAACATGGCGGTGGAGCTCGGCGCCAAGGTCGGCCTTGTCGAGGTCGACGAGACGACATGGCGCTATGTCGGGCGCGAGCCCGAGCCTGGCCTCGACCTGACCCTGCACGACGGCACTGACTACAGCCGCCGGATCACAGTCGAGCTGTCCGCGCTGGAGCCGCTGTGCGCGGCCCCGCACAGCCCCGCGAACGTCCGGCCGGTCGCGGATGTGGCCGGAGTCGTTATCCAGCAGGCCTACATAGGCTCGTGCACGGGTGGCCGGCTCACCGACTACCGGTCCGCGGCCCAGATCCTGCGCCATCGGCGCGTCGCCAGCTCGGTACGGCTCATCATCACGCCGGCCTCGAAGGTCATCTACCGCGCGATGCTCGCCGAGGGCCTGCTGGAGATCTTCGCGGCGGCCGGCGCGATCGTCGAGCCGCCCGGGTGCGGCCCGTGCGCGGGCCTGCAGGCGGGAGTCCTGGCCGACGGTGAGACGGCGATCACCGCGAGCAGCCGTAACTTCGTCGGCCGGATGGGCAGCGCGGGGGCGAGCATCTACCTGGCGTCGCCGGCAACGGTCGCGGCCAGCGCGACGACTGGCATGATCACTGATCCGCGGGGCCTGTTAGCCGCCGACGAGGTGCTCCGGTGAACATCACGGTGTCCGGCCGCCGCTGGCGGCTCGGTGACAACCTCGATACCGACGTCCTGTTCCCCGGCAGCTTCATGACCCTGACCGGCGCGAAGGCCGATGTCGCGCTCAGCGGCCTCGCGATGCTGCTGCCCGAGATCGCCGACGGGTTCCGCCCGGGTGACGCGATCGTCGCGGGCAGCAACTTCGGCTGCGGCTCCAGCCGGGAGTACGCGGCGGCGGCGCTCAAGGATCTCGGCATCAGCGTCATCCTGGCCCGTTCGTTCGCCCGGATCTTCTTCCGCAACGCGCTCAACATCGGGCTGCCGGTCCTGGAGATCGACCGGGTCGACCTGATCCCCGACGAGGGCCCCCTGCTGGTGGACCTCACGGCGGGAACCGTGTCGGGCGCGGACGGGAGCGTGGCCACCGGCACGGTGCTGGACCCGTTCCTGCTGGATCTGCTGCGTGACGGCGGCCTCATGCCGCGGCTGCGCGCCCGGATGGCGTCCCTGGACACAGCAGACGGACGAGGGGAGCACGCGTGACGGACACACGGAGCTCCGGCGGCACCGCCGGGCCGGAAATCGTCGCGGCCGGTGTCGACGGCGCGGCCGGTGTCGACCGGGCGCTGCACGCGCTTGCCGTCATGGGCACGGCGACGCCCCCGCAGTACGTCCAAGCGACGGGCAGGCCAGCCGCTGAGCTGGACGCCTGCGTGGATCGTGGGCTTGCGATGTGCCGGCCGCCCAGCGACCGCTACGGCCTCACCCCAGCCGGCCGGGAACGTCATGCCCGCTGGCTGCCGGTGGCCACCGCTTCGCTGCGTGGGCCGCTGCCGGTTGTCCTCGACGCGTTCCGGCTGGTCAACCGTGACGTCAAGGAACGCTGCACGCGGTGGCAGCTGCGTGATGGCGTGCCCAACCCGCACGACGACGCCGGCTACGACAGCCGGATCATCGAGGAGCTCGAGCCGCTGGCGGTGCGGTGCGCGCAGCTGCTCGCCCCGCTGGCCGTCGTCGAGGAGCGGTTCGCGCGCTACCCGGCGCGGCTCACCGGCGCGCTCGCCCGCGCCCGCGCCGGTGAGGTCCGCGCGGTGACCGGTGTCCTGTGCGGTTCCTTCCATGAGGTGTGGATGGAACTGCATCGTGACCTGCTGCTGTCGGGCGGGGCCGAACGCGGCGCGGCGGACGAGTGACCGGGGTGACCGCGTGCCCGCCGCGCGGCGTCAGCCGTTCACCGGCGGCCTGCTCACAGGTAGCACCGCGCGTGGCGCACGACGTCGTGCGCCATCGGCCCGCATGCTCTGGGCACGGGCAGCCCAGGCCGGGGTGTTCGCCGCGTGACCAGGCAGCACCACTGCAGGAGGTGGGCGGACACGACGTCGGTGGCGTCGGGCGGGCCCCAGCTGTCCGTGCCGCCGTTACTGTGCAGCTCCACCCGCAGCGACCGTCGCGGATGGGTGGCATGCGCCCGCAGCAACGCCCAGGGGATCGTGCGGTAGCCGAGCTCGGCGACGAGCGGCGCTTCTCTCACCAGCTCGGCGTCAGCCCCGACCGCATCGGTGATGTCGAGGGTATGCGCCCAGTGCTCCATGGTCCGGGCGAGTCCGAACGTCCGCGCGTCCATACCGAAGCCCCAGGCCACGCGCTCCGTGGCGGCAAGCTCGGCGAGCCGTTCCCGCGTCCGGGTGGCGCCGCGCTCCCACCAGCCGACGAGCTCCGCCGTGCTCATGCCCGCACCGCGGTGGCATCCCGCCGCGGTGAAGGCGTCAGCGCTGGGGAAGGCCGGCAGCTCGGCCGCGAAGGCGCGCGGACCGCCGGTGAGCGTGTCGAACGCGACCTCCTCGGTGTCGGCGAGGTGGGCGAGCTGGTCGCGGACCGCCCAGCCAGCGGCGGGCGTGGGCGTGTCCCAATCGCCGGTGGAGAGCGAACGGACGATGCGCCGCAGGACCGCGTGGCGGTGGCGCAGCCCCTCGAGCACATCGGCGAACGAGGCGCTCGGGCCGGTGGGATCGGGCGTCACCGCTCACCGGCCCGGCAGCGCGCCGCCGTTGACGTGCAGGAACTGCCCGGTCACGTAGCCCGCGTCGGGCGAGGCCAGGTAATGGATCGCCGCGGCCGCGTCGCCCGGTTCACCGACACGGTTCACCAGGGTCTGCGCGGCACGCCGCGTCCGTTCGTCGTCGGTGGTGTCCTGGCCGAAGAACTCGGTGTCCGCGATGAATCCCGGCACGACCACGTTCGCCGTCACCCCGCGCGGGCCCAGCTCGCTCGCGAGCGTGAGGTTCCAGCCATGCAACGCGGACTTCGCCGCCCCGTAGGAACCGTTCCCGCGTACCGCGGCGAGGCTGCTCACGGTGACGACCCTGCCGCCGGGCGACCGCAGACGCCTGGTCAGCGCGGCTGTCAGCAGGACGGCGACCAGGACGTTGTTGCGGAAGTCGGACGTCCACCGCTCGGCGACGGCGGTCAGGTCGTCTCCGCCGGCCGCCACGCCGCGGGCGCCGGCATTGTTCACCAATACGTCCACCGTGCCGGGCAGCGTGCGGACCGCGGCCTCGACGCTGCGCGGGGAACGCAGGTCGCAGGTGACCGCGTGAGCCCGGGGCCCGAGTTTCTCGGCGGTGGCGGTGAGGACGTTCTCACGGCGGCCCAGCAGGTAGACCTCGGCGCCGTCACCGGCGAAAAGCGCAGCGGCGGCGGCACCGATTCCGGTGCCGCCGCCGCTGACGACGACGACGCGGCCCATGCGCCCTCCTCAGCTCTTTCGACGGAAATAATCAGTGTTCTCAGCGGATACGCCGGGATCCTCTCACGCCTCAGCGCCCAGCGCCTTGTGCCCAGCGCCTTGTTCGAGCATTTTTCGGAGCGTTCCATGATACTGCCCACTCCCTTGTCGTTCCTCGTTCAGGAGCTGTCCGCCGGGTATCAGCTCGGGGCCCCCGGAAATCTTGTATCGAGGTGGGGCGGAAAGGCAGTCGGGCTGGCTGGCCTGGTCCGCCTCGGCGCCCGGATACCGGCCACCTGGCTGTTGAGCGTCGATGCGGCAGCCAGCGTCGCGGCCGAGGGCGTCCAGCTGCCGGCCGAGGTCGGCCGGTGGGCGGTGCGTAGTTCCGCCTCGGTGGAGGACGGCGCGCGGTTCTCGTTCGCCGGTCAGTTCCGCACTGAACTCGATCTGTCGCCCGCGGAGGTTCCGGCGGCGGTCCGCCGGGTCGTGGCCAGTGCCACTGACCGCGGCCCAGCGGCCTACCTGGACCGCACCGGGCTCGGCGCGCCGCCGCGGATGGCTGTCGTGCTGCAGGAGTACCAGGAGCCCACCGCGGCGGGGGTGTGGATCGGACGTTCGGCCGCCGCGGGCCGTCTGGAGTGGTGCGCGGGGCCTGGCGAGCGCCTGGTCTCGGGGGCGGTCATCCCGGCCGTCGAGGAGTGGGACCGCGAGGCCGGGCCGGTGGCCCCGGCGGGAGCGCTCACCAGCTCGACGGGCGCTGTCGGGGCGGCGTGTCTGAGCCTGCAACGGGAGGCTGGCATGCCGCTGGATCTGGAGTTCGCCGTACTGATGGCGACCGATGCCTTGCTGTGGCTGCAGGCACGACCGGTGACGCGCCCCCTGGGAGGACCGGCCAGCCCCGGCCGTCGTGATATCCGTGCCGCTGCCGAGGGTGCCGCGAACGGGGCCGAACTGCTCCAGGGGTTCGCCGCCGCTGGCGGTGTGGCGCGGGGCACCGGAGCCGTTGTGCTTGACCCATATGACGGGAACTGGCAGCCGGGCGGCATCCTGATCGCTCCCACCACCGATCCCGCCTGGCTGCCGCTGATGGCGACCGCGGCAGGTCTCGTCACAGCGTCGGGTGGCCTGCTGTGCCACGCGGCGATCGTCGCACGGGAGATCGGTCTGCCCGCGGTGACCGGTGTCGGTGCGGACGTGCTGATGATCGCTGACGGCCGCCTGCTCGTCGTTGACGGCGGCGCGGGCACGGTTACCGTGGAAAACTAGGAGCGCCCGAGGAAGGCGCCCTGGTTTTGGGCGCCGACCGAGGACAACGCGGCCGGGCGGGATGCGGAAAGCCGCGAGCCGGACAGTCCTATTGCCGGAGCCTCTAAGTGGTCGGAACAGCCGGGCCGCGCGTTGCTATCCACAAGATAGTCAACGTTGTTGACGGCGTCTCGCGATTGACAATAAGCAATAACAAACGACAAGATCAAAAATGGTGGCTAGATCAACCGTGGGCGAACGCGAGACGAAACGCTGGTAAGTATCCCGCGGGGCGGTGTTGGTATAAGATGCGGCTGGAGCGGATCTGAATGAGTGAATATTAATGATCTGTACTGGGTGGTCCCGTCGACGAAGGGCACGGGCATGAGCAGCTTATCCACCTCGGCACCAAGTAGTCCGCCCGCGCGCACACCGCCCGTTGCGGCGGGCTCCTTCTTGTTGGGATCAGCGGCCGAGTTACGCGGCGACATGCTCGGAGCCTTTCTGCGAGCTTTCGAGAGGTACGGGGACGCTGTTTGCTTCCGTGTCGGGCCACCCGGGCTACGCGAGATATACCTGGTATTTCATCCCGACGCCGCCCAGCGCGTGCTCGCCAGCTCCTCGGCCAACTATCGCAAGGACAACGTTTTTTACCGGGAGGTCCGCGGCGCGTTCGGCAACGGCATCCTGACCAGCCAGGATGCCGACTGGCACCGTCAGCGGCGGTTTCTTCAACCGCTGTTCACCACCCGGCGGGTGGCCGAGTACGCAGCCGCCATGGGCGGACAGGTCGAGAGCCTGGTGAACGGATGGCGCCGGCGCGGCGCGGGCACCATCGATCTGGATGACGAGATAACCGGGCTGACGTTGCGGGTGGTGTGTCGCGTCCTGTTCGGCGATGATCTTGATCAGGCGCTACCGGTGGTCCGCCGTGAGTTCGGGAGGCTGGCGGAGGCGGTACTACGTCGCGGACTGGCGCCGATCCGCATGCCGCTGCGCTGGCCCACGCCGGTCAACCGGCAACTCGCGCAGGCGCGGAGCGAGCTCTATTCGGTTTGCGATCAGATAATCGCGCAGCGGCGGGCCAGCGGTGCCAGGTACGGCGACCTGCTCGGGCTGCTGCTCGACGCCCGTGACAGCGATGACGCCCTGACTGACGCTGAAGTGCGTGACCAGGTGCTCATCTTCCTGCTTGCCGGGCACGAGACGACCTCGACCGCGCTGACCTATGCCCTGCACCTGCTCGGCCGGCATCCCGCGGTCCAGGAGCGCGTCCGTGACGAGGCCGACGCGATCGCCGGTATCCCCACCGTGGCGGACGTTCCAGCGCTGCCCTACAGCACGATGGTGCTCAAGGAAACCATGCGGTTGTACCCGTCGGCACCGATCATCAGTCGTTGTTCGCTCACGGATGAGGACGTGTGCGGCTACCGCATCCCGGCTGGGAGCGACCTGCTCGTCGTCCCCTGGGTCACCCATCGGCATCCGCTGTTCTGGGACAGGCCGGAGCGTTTCGAGCCAGAACGGTTCACGCCGGAGCGGGAGAAGGCGCGCCACCGCTATGCCTGGTTCCCCTTCGGGGGCGGGCCACGCGGCTGCATAGGTCAGCACTTTTCGATGCTCGAATCGACGATCGCGCTGGCCGGGCTGGTCCAGAACTTCACGTTCACCGCACCCGTCGACGACCCCCCCTACACCAACCACATCACGCTGCGCCCGACGTCCGGTGTGCCGAGTCTGGTCACGCCACGCTGATGCCGAAACCCGCGGGCTTCTCCCGAGCCGAGGAGCTGGAAAGGCCCGCGGGCGGGACTGGCGCTCTGACCTGGTGGTCGCAGCCGGCCGACCCTGGGCGAACCTCCGGCGACAACTACTTAGGGCGACCGGCAATAGGGGACGCGGCGTCGCGGGGCCAGGGCACGCACCTCGCCCTTAGCGCGCCCGGCTGGCGAGGATGCGCTCGGCGTGGCGCAGGACCGGGGCGTCGACCATGCGGCCTTCGAACCTGAACACGCCGGGGGAGCGGGCCGCGGCGTCGAGCACCCGGCTGGCCCAGTCGATCTCCTCCGGTGCGGGCAGGAAAGCCTGTCGTATGGCGGCGACCTGGCTGGGATGGATGCAGGCCTTCAGGGCGAACCCGCTCGCCGCCCCGTCCCGCGCCTCGCGGGCGAGCCCCTCGAGATCGGTGATGTTGAGGTAGACCGCGTCGACGGCGACGCGCAGGTAGGCGCCGGCGGCGAGCAGGATACTGGCGCGGGCGTGGCGGGCGACGTCGTGGTAGCGGCCGTCGGCGTCCCGGCTGGAACGTCCGCTGAGCGCGGCCACCAGGTCTTCGGCTCCCCACATGATGCCGACGGTGTTGCTGACGGCGGCGATGGCGGGTGCGGCGAGCACGCCGCGTGGAGTTTCGCACAGCGCGACGACCTGCCGCGGGGCGAGCGCGGCCACCTGCTCGGCGGTCTCGGTCTTGGCCAGCATCACGGCCTGGTAGGGGGTGCCCGCCAGCGCCGCGATGTCCTCGGCGTGGTCGTCGGTGCCGGCCGGGTTGACCCGCACGATCGTCCGCGCCGGGTCGAGCGGGGTCTCGCGCAGCGCCTGGCGCGCCCGCGGTCTGTCCTCAGGTGCCACGGCGTCCTCCAGATCGAGGATGACGCCGTCGGCCGCCGCGGCGGCCCGCGCATACCGGTCGGGACGGTCGGCGGGACAGAACAGCAGCGCCGGTCCGGGCAGGCGCGCGGTCATCGGGCCACGTCCGGGTCCAGCTCCGGGGCCGGGCCTGTCGGCGGATCGGACGAATCGGCGGCGGTGGATCCGCCGCCCGCGTTCGGGCCCGTTGTGTTCGGGCCCGTTGTGTTCGGGCCCGCTGTGTCCGAGCGCAGCATCAGCGCGCCGCGCACGGCGACCGCGACCACCTCGCCATGCTGGTTGCGCGCGGTGTGCTCAAGGGTGACCACGCCCTGTCCCGGCCGGCTGCGTGACAGGCGCTTGTCCAGGACCACTGTTTCGGCGTAGAGCGTGTCGCCGTGGAAGACCGGCGCCGGGAAGCGGACCTCGGCGAAACCGAGATTGGCGACGGTCGTGCCCTGAGTGAGCTGGTTGACTGACAGACCGACGAGGGTCGACAGCGTGAACAGGCTGTTGACCAGGCGGCGGCCGAAGGGCTGGGTGGCGCTCCATGCCTCGTCGAGGTGCAGCGCCTGCGCGTTCATCGTCAACGTCGTGAACAGCGTGTTGTCGGCTTCACTCACCGTTCGCCCAGGCCGGTGCGCGTACACCACGCCGACCTCCAGCTCGTCGAACCACAGGCCGCGCTGTTCCACGCGACGGCGTTGGTCACTTTCGTCACGCATCGTCTCATCTCCGTCGGTTGGCCGTGCTCAGCGGCCGGGCATTGGTTGACGGGCACGCTTGACGGGTCTACCGACGCCGTGCGTCTGGTCTCGATCTAAGAGCGTGTGTGAGATC
>NZ_CAKJTL010000094.1:1768-15541 GCF_917627385.1 Protofrankia sp. CiT1 | reverse complement strand
TGTGGCCGACAACGCGGCCAGGGGGCACCTGGGCGCGGTGAGCCGGAATGACGATCTCAAACACGCTCTAAAGGCCGAGGTGGTGGGCTATGATCATTTTCTGCACCTCACTGGTGCCTTCGCCGATTTCAAGGATTTTGCTGTCCCGCCAGTGCCGCGCGACCGGATATTCGTTCATGAAGCCATAGCCGCCGTGGATCTGGGTGGCCTCCCGGGCGTTGGTCACCGCCGCTTCGCTGCTGACCAGTTTCGCGATCGCGGCCTCCTTCTTGAACGGCAGTCCCGCGGCCATGCGGGCGGCCGCGTCGTAGTAGGCGGTGCGGGCGACGTGGACCCGCGCCTCCATATCGGCAATCTTGAAGGAGATCGCCTGGTTGGCGGCGATCGGCCGGCCGAACGCATGGCGGGTCCTGGCGTAGGCCACCGATTCGTCGACGCAGGCCTGGGCCAGGCCCACAGCCAGCGCCGAGATGGCGATGCGGCCCTCGTCGAGGATGGCCAGGAAGTTCGCGTAGCCGCGCCCCCGCTCGCCGAGCAGGTTCGCCTCGGGTACCCGCACGTCGACAAAGGCCAGCGGGTGGGTGTCGCTGGCGTGCCAGCCCACTTTGGAGTACGCCGGCTCCGCCGTGAAGCCGGGGGCGGGGACCGGCACCACAATGCTGCTGATCTCCTTCGTCCGGTCCGCGTCCCGGTCATCGCCGCTGGTGCCGGTGACGGCGGTGACGGTGACCAGGCGGGTGATGGTGGTGCCGGAGTTGGTGATGAACGCCTTGGAGCCGTTGATCACCCACATGCCGCTGTCCAGGTGGGCGGTGGTACGGGTGCCGCCGGCATCGCTGCCGGCCGCCGGCTCGGTCAGGCCGAACGCGCCGAGGGCCGCGCCGGAACACAGCATCGGCAGCCATTCGCGTTTCTGCTTCTCGGTGCCGAACCGGTAGATCGGCATCGCCCCGAGCGAGCAGCCGGCCTCCAGCGTGATCGCGACTGAGGAGTCAACCCGGGCCAGCTCCTCGATGGCCAGGCACAAGGTGAAGAAGTCACCGCCCATCCCGCCGTAGGACTCGGGGAAGGGGAGCCCGAACAGGCCCATGGCGGCCATCCCAGCGACGACCTCGTACGGGAAGGTTCTATCCTCGTCGTGCCTGGCCGCCACCGGGGCGACGACCTCGCGGGCGAACTCGGCGACGGTGCGGCGCAGGGACTCCTGCTCGTCGGTGAGGCGGGTGTCAGGCATCGGGCGGCTCCCCGCTTGCGGGTGTGCTGGCAGGCTCGGCCGCGTCCACGACGGCGAGCAACTGGTCAATCCTGATCTGCTCGCCGGGGCTGACGAGCAGATCCTTGACCTGGCCAGTCACAGGCGCGGCCAGGCTGTGCTCCATTTTCATCGCCTCGACGATGATAAGTGGCTGGCCGGCGGTGACCTGTTCGCCGGTACGGACGTGGACCGCGATGACGGTGCCGGGCATCGGGCTGCGGACCTCGGCGACGCCGGCTGAGGCGGCGCCGGTGCGGGCCGCGGGGCCGGCCTCGGTGAGGGCCCACGCGGCTCCGCCGGCCCCGAGCCAGCGGACCTGCCCATCGCGGGCGTACCACCAGCGCCGGCTGTGCCCGTCCACGGTGACCAGCAGTTCACAGCCGTCGCCGAGGGTGCGTACCGTGGCGGGGTGGGGCTCGCCGTCGTCGGCGCCTGCCCCAACGGCGCCCGCCCCAACGCCGCCTGCCCCAAGCGGCCGGGACAACGGGCGGAGCGTCCCGGTCGCGGAGGGCTCACGGCGGATGCTGACAGTAGCGGCCATCTCGGCAGCCAGCCGGTGGGATGGCCGTCTGCCGGGCGGTCCAGGCGGTGGAGCGGTCCCGGCGGCCCCGGGCGTGGCGACGGGGGTCACGGCGACCTCGGCGCTGCCGCCCGCGGGCAGCGCCACCCGCCAGATCAGAGGAGCCGGTGGGCCGCCGGCCCGCCAGCCGCTGGGGGTGTCCCACAGGTCGATCACCGGCCCGGCCGGCTGTGCCTCGACCAGCCGCGCCAGACCGTAGGCCACGAGCGCGCCGGCTGGGACGCTGCCGTCGACGAGCCCGTCCAGCTCCCGTTCGACCAGGCCGGTGTCGAGGCGACCGGCGATCACGCCGGGGTGGGCAAGCAGCGCCCGCAGAAACGCCACGTTGGTCCCGACTCCGAGGACGGCGGTGCGGGCGAGCGCCGCGTCCAGCCGGGCGAGCGCCGTCGTCCGGTCCGGCCCCCAGGCGATCACTTTGGCGAGCATGGGGTCGTAGTCTGTTCCCACCCATGCGCCTTCGGCCAGGCCGGAGTCGACGCGGATGCTGTCACCTGCCGGTTCGTGCAGCGCCACGACGGTGCCGCCAGTGGGTAGGAAGCCCTGGGCCGGGTCCTCGGCGTAGACGCGCCCCTCGATCGCGTGCCCGGTCAGGCGTACGCCGTCCTGGATGATCGTCAGCGGCCGGCCGGCGGCGATCCGGAGCTGTTCGGCGACCAGGTCGATCCCGGTGACCATCTCGGTGACCGGGTGCTCGACCTGTAGCCGGGTGTTCATCTCCATGAAGTAGAAGCGTCCCGGGTCGTCGGCCCCGACGATGAACTCCACGGTGCCCGCGCCGGTGTAGCCCACAGCGCGGGCGACATCGACCGCGGCCGCGCCGATGCGGTCCCGGGCCGCCGCGTCGAGCAGCGGCGACGGCGCCTCCTCGATGATTTTTTGATGGCGGCGCTGCAGGCTGCACTCGCGTTCGCCGAGGTGGATGACGTGGCCGTGGGCGTCGCCGAGGATCTGCACCTCGATGTGCCGGGGCCGGGCGACGAACCGCTCGAGGAACACGGTGCCGTCGCCGAAGGACGCGGCCGCCTCGCGGCGGGCGGCGGCAAGCTCACCGCGCAGCGCGGCCGGGCCGGTGACCAGCCGCATCCCCTTGCCGCCCCCACCGGCGGACGGTTTCACCAGCACGGGGTAGCCGACCTCGTCCGCGGCGGCGAGGAGGTCGTCGTCGCTCATCCCCGGCTCGGCGCGGCCGGGCACCACCGGGACGCCCGCGGCGGCCACCGTCCGCTTGGCGCGGATCTTGTCGCCCATCACCTCGACGGCGTGCGCGGACGGTCCGATGAAGACCAGCCCCGCGTCGGCGCAGGCGCGCACAAAGGCGACGTTCTCGGCCAGGAAGCCGTACCCGGGATGGACCGCCTGCGCCCCGGTCAGCCGGGCCGCGTCGACCAGGTGCCGCACCGACAGGTAGGACTGCCGCGCCGGAGCCGGGCCGATCCGCACCGCCTCATCGGCCTCGCGGACGTGCCGGGCGTCGGTGTCGGCGTCGCTGTAGACGGCGACGGAGCGGATGCCGAGCGCCCGCAGGGTGCGGATGACCCTGACCGCGATCTCCCCCCGGTTGGCGACCAGTACGGCGTCAAAAAGCGGGCCCGTATCGGTCATATCCGGAAGATGCCGTAGCGGACGGGTCCCAGCGGCGCGTTTGCCGCCACCGACAGGGCCAGCCCCAACATGGTGCGGGTGTCCAGCGGGTCGATCACACCGTCATCCCACAGCCGGGCCGTCGAGTAGTAGGGGCTGCCCTGACGCTCGTACTGTTCGCGGATCGGCGCCTTGAACCCATCCTCAGCCGCCACGCTCCAGTCGTTTCCGCGGGCTTCCAGCTGTTCGCGCCGGACGGTCGCGAGAACGGCGGCGGCCTGGTCGCCGCCCATCACCGAGATCCGCGCGTTCGGCCACATCCACAGGAAGCGGGGTGAGTAGGCGCGACCGCACATCGAGTAGTTGCCGGCGCCGAACGAGCCACCGATCACGATGGTGAACTTCGGGACCCGTGCGCAGGCGACGGCGGTGACCATCGTGGCGCCGTGCTTGGCGATCCCGCCCGCCTCGAACTCCCGACCGACCATGAACCCGGTGATGTTCTGCAGGAACACCAGCGGGATCTGGCGCTGGTCGCACAGCTCGACGAAGTGCGCCCCCTTCACCGCGGACTCGCTGAACAGCACCCCGCTGTTCGCGATGATGCCGACCGGGTGGCCGTGCAGCCGGGCGGTGCCGGTAACCAGCGTCGGTCCGTACTCGCGCTTGAACTCGGTGAACCGACTGCCGTCGACGATCCGGGCGATCACCTCGCGCACGTCGTAGGGGATCCGGCTGTCGGTGGGCACCAGCGCGTACAGCTCGGCTGGGTCGGCTGCCGGCTCCTCGGTCGGGACGACCTCCCACGGGCGGGGCGCGCGGGGGGCGAGGCTGGCCACGATCGCGCGGACCCGACGCAGCGCGTCGGCGTCGTCGTCGGCGAGATGGTCGGTGACCCCGGAGACCTTGCTGTGCAGCAGCCCGCCGCCGAGGTCCTCCGCCGACACGACCTCGCCGGTCGCGGCCTTCACCAGCGGCGGCCCACCCAGGAAGATCGTTCCTTGGTTTCGGACGATCACAGCCTCGTCGCTCATGGCCGGGACGTAGGCCCCACCGGCCGTGCACGAGCCCAGCACCGCGGCGATCTGCGGGATACCCGCCGCCGACATCGTCGCCTGGTTGTAGAAGATCCGCCCGAAGTGCTCCCGGTCGGGGAACACCTCGTCCTGCAGCGGGAGGAACGCCCCACCGGAGTCGACGAGGTAGAGGCAGGGCAGCCGGTTGTGCAGGGCTACCTCCTGCGCGCGTAGATGCTTCTTCACGGTCATGGGGTAGTAGGTGCCGCCCTTGACGGTGGCGTCGTTGGCCACCAGCATGCACTCCCGGCCAGCCACCCGCCCGACACCGGTGATGATCCCCGCGCCTGGCGCCTCGTCGGCGTACATGTCCCAGGCGGCCAGCGGCGAGAGCTCCAGGAACGGGCTGCCACGGTCGAGCAGGGTGTCGATCCGCTCGCGAGGCAGCAGCTTGCCCCGGCTCACGTGGCGGGCACGGGCCTCCCGCGACCCGCCCTGGGCGGCTGTGGCCAAGGCGGAGCGCAGGTGGGCGACCAGCGCGCGGTGCGCCGCCGCGTTGCCGGCCCCGTCCGTACCGGAGGGTGCGCCCGAGGTGTGCCCGGACGCGGCTGACCGGAGAGTGCTCATCTGATCGCCCTCATCGCCTGCCTGCTTTCTCGGAGGTGCGGATGCGGTTCCAGGTATTCCGCCCATCGTCTATTCCGCCTATCGTCCACGCCCAGAAGCTGTCCGGTGCGTGCCCGGCCTCCTTACGAGAGCAGGAACGCGCAGGCCGCGGCGATGTCCTCCGGCTGGCCGGCGCGTTCGACGTCGTCTTCGCCGGTACGCACTGCGTGCCACACGGAATTCCCAGACGGCCCAGCCTTCGACCCTGAGACGCCCGTGGGCTTCAACGATCCCACCCTTGGGCTGCTGTCCGCCCACGTCGCGCAGACCGGCACTGTGCGACGTGGGCGGGCCGGCCGGGCGGGTACGGATGTTTGCCATGCTCGCGCCCGGCCGCACCTGTGGATTGAGGGCGCTTCAGGGGGCCGCTGGAGAGTTACTGGATGGGTGCGTCCGGCGGCGGCAGGTGGAAGGACGTGTCGGGTTCGACGGCCCGCACCCCTGCCACAGCCTCCAGCGACCGCCAGTCGGCATCCGGCACGGAACCGGATATTATTCCGATGGCCTCGTGAATCTGATCGACGTGCATCCCCCTGGCCCGGAGCGCGGCGGCGATTTCTGCCAAACTGCCCCGATATGTGTCATCAACAGTGACATGAACATTGTTCGCCATGGGGGTCACCTCTTTGGCCAACGGCGAAAAAACCGTTGCGGAACCTACTGCGGAGCCTGCGTCAGTCCGGCGCCGACGTCGAGCGACGACGCGCGAAGCCGGAAACTCGCCCTGGTCAGATTACCCCACAGTTCGAGTGCGCCCTGCCCGGTTTTCTCGTACCAGAGCGCGGCGATGCCGGCAACGTGTGGGGTGGCCATGCTTGTCCCGGAAATGACGTTGTACTTCCTGGGCGTCACCCAGGACGAGTAGACATCGACTCCGGGGCCGGCAAGGTCGATCTGTCCGCCGCTGGCCAGCAGCGGGGGTCCGGAGGGCTCCCCGCCGTCGTTCTCCGTCGGAATCCTGTTGCTGTCCGTCTCGCTCCGTCTCGCTCTGCTCTGGCCAGAGGGCTGAGTCGATCTTCATGGACGGCAGGGCGGGATATGCGGAAACAGGTAGTGTAGGTACGTACCTACCGAGGAGGTGATCGTGATGACCATGGTCTCATCGCGGGAGTTCAACCGCGACGTGAGCGCGGTCAAGCGGGCCGCTACCAGCGGACCGGTGATCATCACGGATCACGGTCGGCCATCGCACGTCCTGCTGTCGTTCGAGGACTATCAGCGGCTCACGGGCACCGCGGGCATCCTGGGAGACGCGTTCGTCCTGGATGAGGAGATTGACTTCGAGCCGGTGCGTCCGCGGGACTCGCCGCGCGAGGTTGACCTGTGAGCTTCCTGCTCGACACCAACATCATCTCCGAGCTCCGCAAGCCCGCGAAACGGCGGGATGACCGATTCAACACCTGGGCCCAGACCCTGTCGCCATCGGCGACCTTCCTCTCTGTCATCACCCTGCTGGAGCTTCGGGCTGGCATTGAGAACAAGCGGCGGCACGACGCCCGGCAGGCGACCGTCCTGGACTCGTGGCTCGATCAGAACGTGCTCCCGGCATATGTTGGCCGGCTGCTCGACGTCGACCAGGCCGTCGCCGACTCGGCGGCGCGGCTCCACGTGCCCAACCGGCGCCCAGCTCACGACGCACTCATCGCAGCCACGGCCGGGGTCCACGGGCTCACGCTCGTCACCCGCAACGAGTCCGACTTCGCCCCCATGGGCGTCCCACTCGTCAACCCCTGGACCTACCACCGGTAGGTAGGGATGTCGGGGCGGACGGCACAGAACCGGTGAGAACCTCGCGATGCTTCGTCGCTGGCCCCTCTCCCTCGACCCCAGCAGACAGCGGCGTCCGCAAACGTACGGCAGGAAGCCTGGATATCGGCTCATCGAAAATGAGGCCGTCCCGCCGCGAGCGGCCGCTGGAAGCGAGCCTACGGTATGGATTTGTCACGTTAGGGCGCGCGGCGCTCCGGAGCGTGCTCACTGTGGCATTCCTGGGTGCTGGAGGTTCTCGCCTTTTTGGCCGGATCGTGCCTTTTCAACTCTGGTAGTTGAGCAGGTAGATGCCTGCGGCCCCCGCTAGGGCGATGGTCTGTTTGCGGGGGTGCCAAGCACAGCCAAACAATGGCGCCGCTACGCGGAGCGCGGCTGTACATGTGCCGCCGGCGACATCCCAGACCCGTATTGAATGATCATGCTCGCCGACGGATGAAAGCAGGGATCCGTCTGACGAGAAGGCCAGGCCGTTCACCGTGCCGGTGTGACCAGCTAGGCTGGCTAACAGTCCGCTGGTGGCGACATCCCAGATTCTGATCTTCATATCGCTGCTTGCGGAGGCGAGTAGCGTTCCGTCAGGAGAGAATGCCACGCCGTGTACCCAGCCGGCGTGACCGGTCAGGATGGCACGGGCGGCCCCGCTGGTGACCTCCCAGAGTCGCACAGTCTCGTCGCCCCCAGCGGAGGCGAGACGGAGCCCGTCCGGCGAGAATGCCACGGCAGTCACGCCGATATGCCTGCTTGGTGTGGCATGTATGGTGCCGCTCTTCACTTCCCAGATTCGCACCATGCCATCGTTCCCGGCAGAGGCAAGCAGAGCGCCGTCTGGAGAGAAAGCGAGGTTTGTCAGCATACCGGTGTGGCCAGTGAAGGTGCTTTGCAGATCACCGGTGAGGGCATCCCAGATTCGGACCGGTTCATCGTTGCTGACCGAGGCGAGTAGGGCTCCATCAGGGGCGAACGCGATCCCGCTGACCCCGCCCGGGAAAATCTGATGCGGAGTCACTGGATGCGTCCGGAGCGGGGGCCGGCGGACGATAATCGATGATAGCTGGATCGAACATGTGTTTCGCCAGCCTGACGGTTCCGGACGCTCCGGCCCGTCTGGCGACCGTGATCGGGGCAGCCCGCACGGCTCGGCCGAGCCGGCGTCGACGTAGCACCCCATCACCTCTACCTGGTCGCCGACGTTCATGGTCTTGCCGGCGGTCCGCCTCGGCCAGGCGGCCCGCGAGGCTGGGCTGTAGTTCTACGACAGTCTCCGCAGGATCGAAGCGGTCGTGTCACTTCGCGGGCGCTATCGTTGCCCCTCGCCGTCATACACATGCGCGGCTGCCCGTCGACGTCGATGAGCACTGCGGATCAGCTCGGCCGGAGCGTGTCTGCCAAGAGCTGCGCTCGCCGGTCGGCGAACCGTCGGCGCATCTCAGCGACCGAGCCGGGATCGGCTTTGTACTCGGCGAACGCGGTATCGGTGATCTGCGTCAGCGCGCCGAGCGCGTCCGCGAAGACCAGCGGGTCGAAGCCCAGGTCGGTCGCGGCGGCGAGGTCGAGCAATTCCCGCCGCGTGTAGCGACCGCTCATGATTGCTGCGTCGAGGTCAAGGAAGTCGCGTTGCATGGCCCGTCCGAACAGGGCGCACATCTTGTTCGCGATGGCGTCGTCCGCGTGCGGGACGGGCCCGATGTCCAGCAGGACCGGATCGTGCGCCCGCCAGTCCGCCGAGGGTCCCACCTTCTCGACCGCGCCGTCAGCACGGTCCGTCACCATCAGCCGCACGAAGGTCTCGGCCCGCATCGCGACGGTGGTCGTATACCCCGCCTCGTCGAGCGCGGCGATGACCGCGGACGCGAGCTGTGGGAACTCGTCGCGGTGGTGCCAGCTGGTGAACAGATCGACGTCGCCGCTCGGGCGGGCGCCGATTCCGTGGGCCTGGACCGCGTAGCCACCCGCGAGCGCGAGCCCGTACCGCGCCCCGGCGGCCAGGGCAATCTTCGCGATCTTCTCATGCCGTGGTTCCACGGTCTACGCGGCGGTAGCCCGACTGATGTCAGCGAGAACCGGGAACCTCTGCTCCCAGGCTGCCCTGAGCGGTACCGGCAACCACAACAGCGCCCACAACCGCCGCAGCATCGCGCCGTCCAGGTAGGCGTAGAGGTCCAGCGGGCTGGCTGCCTCGATCAGGACAGCACGGTAGAGGTCGACGATCCTGCCGGGAGCGCCGAGATCGTATTCCGCGCTGCCCGACCAGTCCAGATGCGCGGGTAGGCGGACGATGCCGGACGACGCCCACGCGGCAGGTCCAGGTCTCCCGCGACCGTGTACGGCCGCTCGAAGCGGGGCGTCGCCGTGCGAGGCGTGTCGGCCATGCGTCCCAGTTTATCGCCGCAGACGATCGCCGTGACGCTTAGTGGTTAGCACTGGAAGTCCTTCGGGGGCTGTCGGATGCCAGGTGGATGCGTCGCGAGGCGGAGCAGGCTGTCGCGCAGGTGCATGGGGAACAGGACGCACGTGTCGAGCAGCGCGGCGAAAGTCATGGCGCTTGTGCTCGGTGGTACGGCTTGTCGGTCGCGCCGTAGCCGTCGAACTCCTCGGAGAGGGTGACCAGTTCGTCCATGGCGGCTTCGCGCGCGGCTTGGTGTCGTTCTTGGTACGTCAGCACATCGGGCAACAGGATCCGGCGGTGGCGACCGGGCTGGGTGTAGGGAATCCGCCCCTCGTCGAGCATCCTGACCAGGGTCGGGCGGGAGACGCCGAGGATGTCGGCCGCCTCCTGGGTGGTCAGCTGCTGGTGGTGCGGGGCGATGGTGACCGCTTGGCCGCGGGCCATCGCGAGCACAACATGCTGGAGCACTTCGTAGACGGCTGAGGGAAGCAGGGCGCGCGATCCGTCGGGTCCGACCAGTTCGGCGTGGTTCTCCGTACGGCTGATCCGCCCGACGAACGCGACCAGGTCGTCGAGGGACTCGTCCGGGGGGAAGGACGGTGCGCTCGGACACCCCAGCGGCCATGGTCTTCCACCTGCCGCACCACCATACGTGGATATGAGCGGTGAATAGCTTACCACGTTGGAACGCGGTGAGGAACCCAACGTTCTCCATCGAATGCGCACTGGATGGGCGGTGCTGGGCAGCACGCAGCATCTCCCTGGCTACTGCCTGCTCGTCTACGCCGGATCGGCAAACCATCTGACTGACCTTCCTTACCCAGAACGGATGGACTTCCTTTTCGACCTGTCTCTTCTCGGTGAGGCTGTCGCTCAGGTATGCGCGGCTCGCGACGAAGACTTTCTGCGAATCACCTACGAAGTGTTGGGGAACCTCTGGCCGCATCTCCACGGCCATGTACACGCGCGTTACAGGTGGGAGGAGGAGAGTCTCCGGGTCGGCCCCGTCTACCTGTATGGCGCGGAGCGGACGAAGAAGGAACACGCGATTAGCGCGGCACGCAACCAGCTTAACGCCGATCTACGAGTGGCACTATCCACCCTTACCCGCGACACATACAGCACGTGACGAGCGTCGCCGAACTCTCCCGGCGGGGGATGCACGGCCCCGGCGTTGACTCTGTTGGCCAACTTTTGGTGTTGATAGTGTCCAGCTCGTAGGTGACCTATCCTCGGCTGAGGTGTGCCATTGCCGACCGCCACCATCTATACCTGGATCTACCGGGGATGGATCACCGCTCGGCGCCACCCCGACGGCAGGTCCTGGGTCGTCGTCGCCGACGACACCGAGATGCGACGGCTACACGAACGCCGCGACGCCCGCCCGGCTACTACACCCGCGCCCGCTGGAGCGCACTTCCCGCCGAGCGGACAGGACCATACGAGGAAGGAACCCAGACATGAGAAACGACCACGGCTTGAGGGGCACCACCGGTGGCTCATCTCCACCTCAAAGTGATCATGGTAGAGGCGGATCGGTTCGGCGGCCGGGACCGACGGGTCGCCCGCGGTCGTGACCAGCAGGTAGTGCTCGGTGCGCCGGGTGCCAGCGGTGGTGGTCACCGTGATCTCGCAGCGGATCACCCGGAGCTCGACCGGGCCAATCGACGCCGTCGCCTGTCGCGATCAGTCGCTAGAAGCCATACTACGATATGGATCTGTCACGTTAGGGCACGCGGTGCGCCGGAGCGTGCTCACTACAGCAATCCAGGTCAAGGAAGAGCTGCAGCGACGTCTCTACGAGATCACGCGGCTCGCCGTCCATATCGGCCACGAGAGTTAAGAGATCCTGATGGTGATCAGAATTCCAGTCAGTGACCTCGACACAGTCGCCGACACCCCCACGCCCCGTAGAACAGTCACCCGGCACCCTCACCGCGTGGATGCTGTCCGTGCCCCCGGGGAGGCTCGTACAGCATCCACACTGCATCGCGGCCCGCTCGATCTGGTCGTAACGGCACGGCGACCTGTGTGTATGGGGCCGCGGAACCGCGAGGGAGCCCCGGGCAGGGGTGATAGGCGGTAGGTGTACGTGGTCACGTGCCCCGGCGGTACGGTCTCGTTCGCGAGGTCGTGCCGCAGATCGGGCAGAATGGCACTGGGAGGTGGGCCGTGCATGAGGTGATCGAGGAGAGTCGGCCGGAGATCGAGGCCTTGTGTCGGACGCTTGGCATTCGCCGCCTCGATCTGTTTGGTTCGGCCGTGGGTGACTCGTTCGACCTCGACTCCAGTGATGTTGATGTGTTGGTGGAGTTCGATGTCCGGCCGGGATTCGACTATTTGGGGTCGTACTTCGGTCTGAAGGAAGGGCTTGAGCGGCTCCTCGGCCGCCCGGTGGATGTCGTCAGCGTCACGGCTATCCGTAATCCGTACTTCCGTGACCGGGTGATGCGGACCAGGGAAACCCTGTATGCGGCCTGATCCGCGAAAGTATCTGTGGGACGCGTTGCGCGCAGCAGAGCTAGGCGGAATCAAGCGGTCAAGGCGACACATGCCTTTGGATGCCTCTTTTTTCAAAGTCGTATTTATGGTGAATAGTCATCAAAGCTACCCGTCCTCAGCGCGCCCATATCATTCCTGATGTTTCGGACACCACAGAGCGTGATCGCCGCAGGTCGGTGGTTGCCTGGCCGCCGACGGAAGGTACCGGCGGGAAGCGGCTCGCCGCCGGGTCCGTGGCGTTCGTCCGGTTCGACTGCGTAGCGCATCATGTCCTGTTGGACATCGACATCGACATCGACATCGGTGGCGGTGGCGGTGGCCGCGGCTCGGGTCCACCGCTCATGCAGCCGGGTGGTGACCCGCGCCACGGTATCGAAGTACCTGCGCAGGTAATCGGCGTGCAGGCTCTGCATGGCCAGCCGTTGTAGCCGCCGCCACTGCTCGCCCTCGGCGGAGAACGCACCAGTGATACCCAACTCGGCCAGTACCGACTCGATCGCGCTTAGTGGTCGCCGCCGGTACCCGTCCGGGCGCTGGCGCAGCATTGTGTTGACGGCCTCGACATCGGCCACCACCAGCGCGTCCCGACGGCCCATGCGGATGCGGTACAGCGGGCCGTACTGGTCGGCCCAGCCCTCCAGCACCGCGCTGAGACGGGTCAGGTCGAGCTGGTGCGGATTACCCAACAGCGGCAGTCCACGCGGGCCAGCACAGTCGGCGATCTCGCGTGGGGCGGCCGCGAGCTCACTCATACCGTCGCCAGGACAATGCGGGTGTTGTTCCGCTACTCGAACCATGCTCGGCGCAGGACAACCGAGGCATGAGCCACTCCTTGGCGGTCAGACAACTGAGTGTATGCGGCGGGCCGATGGATGTCTCGACCCTCGGTCGGCTCCGCTCACCCCGGAGCTGGGCTGGGCGAATCGGCGGCGTGTGATAATCGACACATCCCATACGTCACCGCCCAGCTTCTCGTAATGTCCCGCTACCACCGGGCATCTCCTCTTCAGCACGATGGCATGCTGCGTCGGGTGGCACGGGCAATGCGAGAGATGCAGGTGACGGTCGCCGCGGCGGCTGCCGGGGATGAGCGCGCGCTCGACCAGTTGGTCGAGGCGTACCTGCCGCTGGTCTACAACATCGTGGGCTGGGCGATGACGGCCCACGCCGATGTCGATGACGTCGTCCAGGAGACGATGCTGCAGGTCATCCGTGGTCTACCCGGGCTGCGGGATGCGCAGCGGTTCCACCCATGGCTGATCGCGATCACGATGCGGCAGGTACGCGGACGGTGGCGAGCCCCCGCCGACACCGCGGAGCTGCTCGATGTCGCCGGTCCGGGAGCCGACTTCGTGGACCTCGCCATCGCCGGCCTGCAGCTGACCGGGCAGCGCAGGGAGCTCGCGGAAGCGGCGCGCTGGCTTGACGGTGATGATGTGGAGTTGCTGTCGCTGTGGTGGCTGGAGTCGGCCGGTCAGTTCACCTGCGGCGAGCTGGCCGACGCGCTGCGGTTGAGCACGCCGGATCTTACGCTCCGGGTGCGCCGCATGTGCGCCCAGCTCGACGCTGCCCGAGCGGTGATACGCGCGTTGCACGCCACAGCGCGGTGCTCCGTTCTCGACGAACTCCTTCTGGGCTGGGAGGGTCGGCCGAGCAGCTTGTGGCGCGAACGCCTTGCCCGCCACACCCGGGAATGCCTGGAGTGCGACCGCTGGTGCGCGGAACTGGTCCCGGCCGAGCGGCTGCTGGTCGGCGCAATGCTCGTGCCTGTCCCTGCGGGATTGACGGCGAAGGTTCTCGGCCAACCGGGCGGCGGCATTGTCGGCGGGGGCGGCGACAATGCGAGCGCCCGCTCCGGCAGCACGACCGACGCAGCGCTCCTCCGCGCCCAGCCCAGGGGGATGGCGCTGAGTAGGCGGCGCGCCGTCGCGGTGATAGGTGTCGCGGCCGCCGGCGGGGTCGCCGCCGTCACCGCCGCCGTACTGAGCGGACGGCGCGAGAAGGTGCCGGGCTTCGT
>NZ_CAKJTL010000094.1:0-1743 GCF_917627385.1 Protofrankia sp. CiT1 | reverse complement strand
CCGGCACCGCACCGACAGGCGCCGCTGCCGACACAGCGGTGCCGACCTCGGGCGCCTCTGCTTCCGGATCGGCGACCCCGTCACGCAGCCCGTCACCGAAAGCCGCCGATCCTGGGGCCGATCCGGGCGTCGATCCTGTCTTCATCGGAGACCCCGACCTGAACCGTTCGGAGACGTACCGCTACCAGGTGACCAAGCCCGGCGACCACACACTCCCGGCCGGCACCGTCGCCGTGCAGTATGACGTGTCGAAAGCTGCCGCCTCGCCGCTGAAAGGCCAGCTGGCGCAGATCCGCGACCGGCTGGCCCGCGGCAGCGGGCTGGCCCTCTACCTCACCGGAGGCACCGCCCTCAACGACACGGACCTGACGGCACTACAGACACTGCACAAGCCCGAAACCAGCGGCGGTCTCGACCTGACCAACCTGCGCCGGCTGCACGTGTACAACCTGCGTTCGCTGCAAGGCGGCCGGGAGTGCACACCCACCTCGGGCCTGGCCTGCGCCGGCCAGACCGCACGAGGCGGCGACTGGCCCTACCTGTGGTACAACGGCTGGTGGGACACCTGGGTCAAGGATCTCGTCCTCGACGACCTCGACGAGGTCAAGGACGGCACCTTCAGCAACCACAACTTCGCCAGCGTCAGTCTGCGCGGCGCCCGCACAGTCGGCGTGATGGCCTTCGGTCACGCCCCGTACGCGCGGCTCGCCGTCGTGTACCTGCCCAGCGCCATCACCATCGGCAGGGACGCCTTCCGACGCAACCAGTACCTGCTGAAGGTGAACCTGCCACATGCGGTGACAGTGGGCGACTTCGCGTTCGACGACACTTCACGGTTGCAGTACTTCGCCGCCCCGAACCTCGAATCGATCGGCCGAAACGGGCTCAACGACACACACGCGCTGCGCGCCGTGCATCTGCCGAGCCTCACATACATGGGGATCAACTGCTTCGACCTCAACGGCGACGCGGCCCAGGGGACCGGAGTGAAGGTCCTGCGCCTGCCGAAGCTGCAGACGCTGGACAAGAACGCCATTACCGGCTTCGCCACCCTGCAACAGGTCTGGGCACCGATGCTCACCACCGCCTGGCACTACTCCATCACCAACAACCCCAAGCTGCTGTCGGTGTACGCGCCCGGCCTGCGCAAGCTCGGGCCGCACGTGTTCACGAACAACGTGGCGCTGCGCGCCGTGTACCTCGGCACGCAGCCGCCGGCACAGGATCCCACCGCGTTCACCGGCACCGACGCCGCCAAGCTCACGCTCTACCACCCGCCCGGCAAGGCCGCGTGGCGCGCCTTCCGCCCTGCGGGAAACCCGGCCCTCCGCGTGGTCGAACAGTAGCCCCACGGCAACCGTGGAAGACCCCGCATGAAGCGGTCGACGGTGGTGGACGGCATCCCTTGGGCCTTCTTGGCGAACTCCTCGGCCTGAGCACCGTGCGGGACTGTAAAACACAACGGTGTAACTCTCCTGTCGCACTCTGTGCATAGGTGCAGGTAGAGGAGGCGCCAGATGACCAGCATGACGACAGATCCGGCAGCGGAGACCATCGCGGGCGAACCAGCAGCCGCCAGCGCCGAGAGCGACGCTGCGGTGCTCGACGAGGAGCTCGCGCGGCGTCTGGTTGAGCAGGCGAGGGCCGAGGGGCGTCGCTGACCGGCTCAACCGTGATCTGGTGGGCAACCCGCCGCCGGTCCCGATCGGGGAGGGGCGGGCGGTGGGGCGGTGGACCTAC
Organism: Protofrankia sp. CiT1; assembly: GCF_917627385.1. Taxonomy (GTDB): domain Bacteria; phylum Actinomycetota; class Actinomycetes; order Frankiales; family Frankiaceae; genus Protofrankia. Next base: position 3 of record NZ_CAKJTL010000094.1, on the reverse strand, counting down.
TCC
>NZ_CAKJTL010000093.1:18331-29301 GCF_917627385.1 Protofrankia sp. CiT1 | reverse complement strand
GCGCCAACCCCGGTCAGCACCGCGCACCCGAGGACGGCGGCCTGCGCCAACGGGACATCGGCCGGCAACCGGAGCACGCCGTTCTCCGGCACGACTGTCTCCTCGGCGAACGCGGCCGTACCCAGCCCCGGGTAGAGCGGGCGCCCGTCGGGCAACGCCGCGTAGGGCGCCGCGCTGGCATCGGCGGCACGCTCGCACAGATAGGGCTCGCCGTGGCGGCAAAACCAGCACTCCCGGCAGGCGGGAACCCAGTTCAGCAGCACCGGGTCAGCGACGGCGACCCGGGTGACCCCTGGTCCCACAGCCACGACCGTGCCAGCCCCCTCGTGCCCGAGCACGGCGGGCAGCGGCTGGCGCAGCATCCCGTTCGCCAGCGAGAGGTCGGAGTGACAGACACCCGCGGCGACAAGCCGCACCCGGACCCGGCCCGGGCCCGGATCAGGAAGAACGATCTCGGATAACTCCAGGCCCGTACCGGCCTCCGTGAGCACGGCCGCCCGCACTGTCGACGTCATACGCACCTCCCCGGGAAGACTGTCACGGCCTGCGCCGGGCCTCCACAACCGCGGTCGGCAAGGCCGTTGCCCGACGATCACGGCTGGAGCTCAGCCGGTACGGCGTGGACGCAGGCCGTCAAGGAGAAGACCCACGATCTCCTCCCGTACGGCGATCGGTAGCACCGGGTCGAGGGAAAAGGACGCGCGCAGCACCGCGGCGCCCATGAGCGCCTCGGCGGTGGCCGCGGCATTGGCGTCACCGCGGATCTCCCCGCGCGCGGCGGCGTCGTGGACGGCATCTTCGATCGCGGCCAGGCAGCGGTCGATCGAGTCGCGTGTGAACGCCTGGTAGATCTCCGGAAATTGTTTGATCTCCGCTACGCAGCGTTGCAGGATACTGCGCCGGGGCTCGACGAACACCGCCGCGATCCCGTCGAGCAGAACCGCCAGATCAGCCACGATCGTGCCGGTCCGCGGCGGGGTCAGGCCTGCCGCCAACGTGGACATCCCGGCCAGGATGAGATCCTCCCGCCGCGGCCAGCGGGCGTGGATGCTGCGCTTGGCGGCCTTGGCCCTGGCCGCCACCGCGGTGACGGAGAACTCGGCGATCCCCTTGTCGGCCAGCTCCTGTACGGCGGCGGCCAGCACCCGTACGTCCACCGACTCGTCGCGGGGCCGCCCGCGCGGACGAGGCTCGGCTGCCACCACCGCCCCAGCATATATGCAACGATCGTCGTTGCATAATTCGACGGCAGCGATTAACGTCCCCAGCGGGGTTGCATAAGCACCCGAGGAAGGCTCCCTGGTGTTGGGCGCCGACTGACGACAACGACGCGAGGTGCATGCCCTGACCCCGCGACGCCGCGTCCCCTATTGCCGGTCGCTCTAAAAATATGGAAGGAGCGAACCCCGACCAGAACGACCGACAGCGCCTCGCCCGGCCACCCGAAACGGTCAGACCGCCCGGCCGGCAGACCACGCCCGACAGCACCCGGCCGGCAGCACCCGGCCGGCAGAGCGCAGCCGGCAACGAACGCTCGACGCTCTCGACATCGCCCCCGACCACGTCACGATTCAGGGAAGCCAATGACGATTTACGATTTCACCGTCACGACAAGCAACGGCGAAACGCGGTCGCTCGGCGACTACGCCGGTCGTACGCTGCTGATCGTCAATGTCGCCAGTGCGTGCGGGCTGACCCCCCAGTACGAGGAACTGGAAACGCTGTACCGCGACACCCACGACCGCGGCCTGGACATCCTCGGCTTCCCCTGCAACCAGTTCGGCGGGCAGGAACCGGGAACCGACGCCGAGATCCAACAGTTCTGCTCGACCCAGTACAACATCACTTTCCCGATCTTCCGTAAGATCGACGTCAACGGCCCAGCCGCGGACCCCCTCTTTGTCTACCTGCGCGCGCAGGCACCCGGCGACTTCGGCCCCTCCGCCGGCTCCCTCTACGAGCACATCAAGGCCGCCAGGCCGGAGACAATCGGTACGGACGAGGTGAAGTGGAACTTCACCAAGTTCCTCGTCGGCCGTGACGGAGCGGTGATCCGTCGCTACGAGCCCGCCATCGTTCCCCGGGAGATCCACGCCGACGTGCAAGCGGAACTGTCGCGATGAACGACCCGGCCCAGGCTCCGCCGCGGGATGCCCGGCCCCCGGCGGAGCCTGGGCGCTTCGGGCCATCCGGCACACCCACGTGGTGATCTGCTATGCGTGAGGCGCTGGCGGAGCTGCTCAGCTGGTGGGAGTCGGGAACACCGTTCGCGCTGGCGACGGTCGTCGCGACCAGCGTGTCCGCGCCGCGGCAGCCTGGCGCTGTGCTGGCCGTCAACGCCGCTGGCGAGGCGCTCGGCGGCGTCGCGGGTGGTTGCGTGGAGGCGGCGGTGTACGACACGGCCAGGCGCGTGCTCACCACCGGCGAGCCAGTTCTGGAGACCTACGGCTTGAGCGACGACGACGTGTTCGCGGCCGGCCTGACCTGCGGCGGGACAATCAGCGTCTTCGTGCAGCGCATCGACCGCGCGCATGCGCCGGACTTCCCCGCCGTCGCGACGACGGTTCAGGCCGCGGAGCCGGTCGCGGTGGCCACGGCCATAGCCGGCTCGGCCCGGCTGGGAGCGCGGCGCGCGATATGGCGGGACCGGGCTCTCGGCACGCTCGGTGCCAAGGACCTCGATACGGCGGTCACCGACGACGGGCGTGCTCTGCTTGCGCGGGGGCAGTCCGGCAAGCGCCGCTACGGGCCGGCGGGGGAACGGCGTTGCGGTACCGTGACCGTGTTCGTCCAGTCCCTCCTCCCTCCCCCGCGCATGCTTGTCTTCGGCGCGATCGATTTCGCCCGAGCGGTCACCCAGGTCGGGGTTTTCCTCGACTACCACGTCACCGTCTGCGACGCTCGGGCGGTATTCGCCACCCGCAGGCGGTTCCCCGAGGCGCACGAGGTAGTGGTCGAATGGCCGCACCGATACCTCAGGCGTACCACGGTGGACCCGTCGACAGTGATCTGCGTGCTCACCCACGACCCGAAGTTCGACGTACCGCTGCTGGTCTCGGCGCTGCGCACGCCCGCCGGCTACATCGGGGCGCTGGGCAGCCGGCGCACTCACGCCGATCGGCTGGCCCGCCTGCGGGAGGCCGGCCTGGCCGGGGACGAGCTCGTCCGCATCCGCGCGCCGATCGGCCTCGACCTGGGCGCCCGCACCCCGGCGGAGACCGCCATATCGATCGCGGCAGAGATCATCCAGAACCGCTCACAACGCAGTGGCCAACCGCTGTCGACCACGGCCGGCCCCATCCACGGCTGAAACAGCTCCCCCGGCCGCGGCTGACCCGGCCAGCGCGGAATCACCCCAGGTGCTCAGACCTCGGCGACGGCCTGAGCGAACTGGGCCTGGTACAGCCGGGCATAAGCGCCGCCCGCGGCGAGCAGTTCGGTGTGGTTGCCCTGTTCGACGATGGCGCCGTTCTCCATCACCAGGATGGTGTCAGCGTCCCGGATGGTGGACAGCCGGTGCGCGATCACGAACGCGGTCCGCCCTGCCCGCAGAGTCGACATAGCTTGTTGGATCAACACCTCGGTACGGGTGTCCACCGAACTGGTCGCCTCGTCAAGAACAAGGATCAGCGGCTCCGCGAGGAAGGCACGGGCGATGGTGATCAGTTGCCGCTCCCCACCGCTGACGCCGGCACCATCATCATCGAGCACCGTGTCGTAGCCGGCTGGCAAGGTCCGCACGAAGCGGTCGACGTGCGCGGCGGTAGCGGCCGCGACGATCTGTTCCCGGGTGGGCTCCGAGACAGCGTACGCGATGTTCTCCGCGATGGTGCCGCCGAACAGCCAGGTGTCCTGCAACACCATGCCGATGCTTGCCCGCAGCTCCTCTCGTGACATCGTGGCGATGTCGACCCCGTCCAGTGTGATCCGGCCGCTGGTGACATCGTAAAACCGCATCAGGAGATTGATCAACGTGGTCTTCCCGGCGCCGGTCGGACCGACGATCGCGACGGTGTGACCGGGTTCCGCGGTCAGCGACAGGTCCTCGATCAGCGGCCTGTCCGGCGTGTAGCAAAAGGCGACGTGCTCGAAGGCCACCCGGCCACGCAGCCGCTCCGGGTGCGCCGGGGCGACCGGGTCCGGTTCCTGCTCGCTGGCGTCGAGAAGGTCGAACACCCGCTCCGCGGAGGCCACCCCGGACTGGACCAGGTTCGCCATGCTGGCGACCATGGACAGCGGCTGGCTGAACTGCCGGGAGTACTGGATGAACGCCTGCACGTCACCGATCGACAGTGTGCCGGACGCGACCCGCAGCCCCCCGACGACCGCGACCAGCACGTAGTTGAGGTTCCCGATAAACATCATCGCCGGCTGCATCAGTCCGGAGATGAACTGCGCGCGCCAGCTGACCGCATAGAGCCGCTCGTTGTGCTCCTGGAAGATCCGCGCGGACTCCTCCTGCCGGCCAAACGCCCGGACCAGCGCGTGCCCGGTGTACATCTCCTCGATATGCGCGTTGAGCCGGCCGGTGATCTCCCACTGGCCGACGAACTGCGGCTGCGCGAACTTCCCGATCCGCGTCGCGATCATGATCGAAATCGGCACCGTGACCAGCGCGATCAGCGCGAGCACCCAGGAGATCCAGATCATCATCGACAGCACGCCGACGATGGTCAGCAGCGAGACGATTACCTGTGACAGGCTCTGCTGCAGGCTCTGCCCGAGGTTGTCGATGTCGTTGGTGACCCGGCTGAGCACCTCCCCCCGCAGCTGGTCGTCGAAGTAGCGCAGCGGCAACCGAGAGATCTTGGCCTGTACGTCCCCGCGCAGCTTGCCGATCACCCGCTGCAGGGCCAGGTTGGCGAGCCGAGCCTGCACGACACCGCACAGCCCCGCCAGCACGTAGACGACGAGCACTCCCAGCAGTACGGATCCGACCGCGTCGAAGTCCATCCCATGACCGGGCGTGACGTCGAGCGAGGCGAGCAGGTCGGCCTGGGTGTCATGGCCGGCGGCGCGCAGCTGTGCGACAGCCTCCGCCTTCGACATACCGGCCGGCAGCCGTCGGCTGAAGACCCCGGCGAACACCAGGTCGGTGGCATGCCCGAGCAGCCGCGGACCAAGCACGGTGAGCCCGACGCTCACCATCGCCAGCGCGATCGTCACAACGAACAGATGCCGTTGCGGGCGTAGCAGCCCGAGTAGCCGGCGGCTCGACCCGACGAAGTCCATGGACTTCTCCGCCGCGCCCTGACTCATGAAGAAGCGGCCCGGACCACCTATCGGCGTCGGCCCCCGGCGCGGCGCCACCGCCCGGGCCGGCTGGGCCGGCTGGGCCGGCTGGGCTGGCTGGGCTGGCGAGGCCGGCTGGGCTGGCACCACTGCCCGGTCGGTCATGCGGCCTCCTCCTCGGTGAGCTGGGAGAGCACGATCTCCCGATAGGTGGTGTTACCGGCCAGCAACTGGTGATGGGTGCCGGTACCGACGACCTCGCCGCCGTCCAGCACGATGATCTGGTCGGCATCACGGATGGTGGCGACCCGCTGGGCGACGATCACGACCGTCGCGGCGGCGGTCTCCCGGGCGAGCGCCGCCCGCAGCCGCGCGTCGGTGGCGTAGTCGAGGGCCGAGAACGAGTCGTCGAACAGGTAGACCTGCGGACGGCAGACCAGCACCCGGGCGATCGCGAGGCGCTGGCGCTGGCCGCCGGACACGTTCGTCCCGCCCTGGGCGATCGCGGTGTCCAGGCCGTCGGGCATGGCCTCGACGAACTCCTTCGCCTGCGCGATCTCCAAGGCCAGCCACAGGTCGGCGTCGGTGGCGTTCGGATTGCCGTAGCGCAGGTTGGTCGCGATGGTGCCGGAGAACAGGTACGGCTTCTGCGGGACCAGCCCGACGGTAGCGGCGAGCAACGCCGGGTCGAGCGCACGGACATCGACGCCGTCAACGAGGACACTCCCCTCGGTGGTGTCGGCCAGCCGCGGGATCAGGCCGAGCAACGTCGTTTTACCGCTACCGGTACCGCCGATGATCGCGGTGATCTGGCCGGGCCGGGCCCGCACACTGATCCCGCGCAGCACCGGCTCCTGCGCCCCCGGGTAGCGGAACCCGACGTCTCGCAGCTCCAGCTCGCCGTGCCGGTCGAGGGAGCGCACCGGGTTCGCCGGCGGCAGCAGGGTGGAGCCGGTCATCAGCACCTCCTGGATGCGTTCCGCGCACACCTCGGCACGAGGAATCATCATGAACATGAAGGTGGCCATCATCACCGACATCAGGATCTGCATGAGGTAGCTGAGAAACGCGGTGAGCGCGCCGATCTGCATCTGGCCGGCATCGATGCGGTGCGCGCCGAACCACAGCACGGCGACGCTGGAAACGTTCACCACCGTAAGCACCAGCGGGAACATCAACGCCATCAACTGGCCGAACCGCAGGGAGACGTCGGTCAGGTCAGCGTTGGCCGCCCCGAACCGGCGCTGCTCGTAGTCGTCCCGGACAAACGCTCGGATCACTCGCAACCCGCTGATCTGCTCGCGCAGGATCCGGTTGACAGTGTCGAGGCGTTCCTGCATCGCCCGGCCCAAGGGCCGCATCCGGCTCACGATCAGGACGACGATCGTCCCGAGCACCGGCACTATCACGACCAGCAGGGCGGACAATCTGGCATCCTGGCGCAGCGCCAGCACGATTCCGCCCAGGCACATGATCGGCGCGGAGACCATCAGCGTGAAGCTCATCAGTGCCAGCATCTGGACCTGCTGGACATCGTTCGTGGCCCGGGTGATCAGAGAGGGTGCCCCGAACCGGCCGACCTCGCGGACGGAGAACGACTGCACCTGGTCGAACAGTGCCGCCCGCAGATCGCGCCCGAGAGCCATCGCCGTCTGGACACTGAAATACACGGCGGCGCCGGCACAGACGATCTGCACAGCGGCAACCCCGAGCATGATCCCGCCGGTGCGCACAATATAGCCGACATCGCCAGTGATCACCCCGTGGTCGATGATGTCGGCGTTCAGGGTCGGTAGATACAGGATGGCGATCGTCGCCACCAGCTGCAGGCCGACCGTTATCATGATCGGCCTGGTGTAGGGGCCAAGGTGGGCCCGCAGGATTCGGATCAGCATGCGGTCTCTCTCGGCAGCAGGGCAGATGGAACGAAGTCCGGACGGTGGCGCGAGGCTTTCATACCGCTGTATCCGCACGGGTCAGCGCCACGGCGCTGACCCATACCCGAAGCGGCCGGTGGCGGATTGCCGCCCGAGTGACGAAGGGCCGCAGCGCCGCCGACGCATACGAACACTACGAGCTGAACCCGGCTTCAGGTCAATGTATTTTCCGGGCATGGCTGGCCTGGCGCCCGCCGGCCGGATGGGCTGCCCCGCCAATGTGATAAGGAGCCGGTTGACGGGCAAACGGAACCACCTGCGCGACAGCACCAGCCGCATACGCTGGCTGCCGCCGTCGGCAATGGCATCGACCGGGATGGCGTCGGCCAGGATGGCCGGGATGGCCGGGAGCGGTTTCGCGCCGCACGCCGCGAAAGCAACGATCATGCGCTGCGCGCCTGGGTCCCGGCGCGCAGCCCGTCCGGTCGATCGTCGACGGCGGTGAGCGAAATCGCTGTCAGCCGCCGATACCGAAACGCAGGGTGGCGAGTCCACCGACAACGAGGCAGTACACGGCGAATGGGGTGAGGGTACGGGTCTCGAAGTAGTTGGTGAGGAAACGCACGGAGAGGTAAGCGGCGGTCCCGGCGGCAAGCATCCCGACGATGACCTGGCCGTGAATGTGACTTCCGGCGCTGCCCGCGAGGGTGGGGAGTTTCAGGAGGCCAGCGGCGAGGATGACCGGGGTGGCGAGCAGGAAGGAGAATCGGGCGGCGTCCTCATGGTCAAGGCCGCGGAGCAGCCCGCCGACCATGGTGATCCCGGACCGGGAAATGCCCGCGAACAGCGCGAAGGTCTGGAACAGCCCGATGACGCCGGCCTCCCGGTAGGCGAGCCGGTCGAGACCACGCCGCTCGGCGACCACCATGCCGTGACGCTCGATGATGCCATCGGCATCGGCATCGGCATCGCCGCTGCGAGCCGTGGGCACGGGATGCGCGCGGCGGGCTTTCGCGTTGCGGCGCAACCGCTCTCCGGCAAGGAGGATGACCCCGTTGAGGGTGAGGAAAAGCGCGGCGGCCAGCGGTTTGGCGAACAGCGTCCGGAAGGTGTGCTCGAGAAGAAAGCCGGTGAGCCCGACGGGGATCGTGCCGATAATCAGCAGCCAGGCCAGCCGCTCGTCCGAGGTCGTCACGGTACGGCTGCGTAGACTGACCGCGAGGGCACGGATAATACGGATCCAGTCGGACCGGAAGAAGACAAGCAGCGCGCCGGCTGTCGCCACGTGCAACGCGACGATGAACGCCAGATAGGGCGACTGTTCACTGGTTGAGGACGCCGATTCGGTAACAAGGTGCTTCCAGCTTCCACCAATCACCGCGGGGACCAGCACGGAATGCCCGAGGCTGGACACCGGGAACAATTCGGTCACACCTTGCAGCAGCCCGGTGACAATCGACTGCATATAGGTAAGATCACTCATACTTCTTCTCGTCTCCAGGCTACGGGCGACCGGCAAGAGGGGACGCGGCATCGCGGGGCTGGGGCACGCCCCTCGTGCCGGGCGCGCTCATGGGTGCAGGGATGCCGACCGATCGCGACCGGCAGCCGTACCACAACGGACAACTGATGGCCGATGGCCGTCGGCCGGGAACCTGGCGCATAATCCGGACGACGGACATATCGGGTCACATTGACCTCGGCACAGTCATCATCAACGATCACATCGCGCCCCCGCATGCGCCGAATGCGCTGGAGTTACTACCGGCGGTAGACTACTACAACACTGTCGTATGCTACGACGAGACGTCGCTGCTACGGGAGACCGGGGGTTGCATGGGCGACCGGGCGGAAAACCGGCGGGTCCGTCGGGCGCGCGGCGCGCTGGAGCGCGAAATACTGGCCGCGCTGTGGGCCGCGGACGAGCCGGTGGCCCCAGCCGTGATCCAGCAGTCCCTCGGGGGCGATCTCGCCTACACCACGGTGACGACGATCCTCACCCGACTGGCGGAGAAGGGGCTGGCGGAGCGGATACCGACCGGTCGCGGCTACGCCTGGCGGGCGCTGGCCGCACGGGAGGAGCTTGCCGCCCAGCAGATGAAGGCTCTGCTGGGCCGAGGTGAGACCCCGACCGCGGTGTTGCAGCGGTTCGTCGAACAGCTCAGCCCCGCCGAAGGCGCGGCCCTGCGCTCCCTGCTCGCCGCCCAGCCACCGCCCGCCGACGAATGACGTTCGACCGCGCCGGCACCGGCTTTGCCCAAAAAAATGATCTTTCGCGAAACGGCTGAGCCTCCCGTTCGCCAGTTGACGCCACGCCAGCCGACCAGGCATTGTCGACTCATGAGGTCGAGATTTCTCCTCGTGGCGTGTCGCTACATGGACTACCGGCTTACCTCCAGCGCGCTCTGTCGCTGACCATCGTGACCGTCGCCGACGGCGGCGGCCCACCCGATCTCTATGGGTGGGTACCAGATACCGGGCCGGGGTTCTCTTTCGCGGCCTGGCTGGCGGCAGGCGCCTGACCGATGGCGTGAGAGCAGCGTGCTTCCGCCGGAGGCGCATCCGCAGCCAGGTCCGCAACGCCATCCCCGCTTCTCCACGGGTTCGTGCCGCCGGTTCGTGCCGCGGCTACGCGCCGTACAGACCCGCTCCCGCTGCCGTATCGCCATAACTGGCCGTCACGACGGCCGGCCGTCACCTCGCCGGCGCCTGACGCCGTTCCTCTCCCGGTCGCCCGTCCCGTCTTTGGAGGCATCCAGCCATGAGCACCGCTTCACCTGTCGGCCTCGGTCTGGACACACCCACCGAAACCAGCGATCTGGCTGGGAAACGATGACCACGGCATCCCGCTCCCGGTCGCGTGCCCGCACGGGCAGGAGGCACAGCCCGACAGCCGCCGCCCTGATCGTCCGACGGCTCACGACGCACCGGGACGGATGGGTTCCGCTGGTCCGCTTCGACCCGGACCGGCGGTGGTACACGCTGCTGGAGACAACCACCGACCATCAGGCATGGCTGTTGACCTGGCTCCCCGGCCAGTCCACCGACCTGCACGACCATGGCGGCAGCACGGGTGCGTTCGCGGTCGTGGCCGGCGTCCTGACCGAGTGGGCGGCTGGTTCCGGCCGGTACGAACCGTCCCGCCCGGACACACATGCCAGGGGCCGGGTCCGCTCCTTCGGTCCAGCTCACGTCCACCGCATCGGCAATACCGGCACCACCCCGGCGGTCAGCATCCATGTCTACACACCGGCCCTGGAGTTCATGCGACGCTACGTCGTGGATCCGCGGGCGGGGCTGGTCGAGGTAGGTCGTGAGCAGGCAGGAGTGGACTGGTGACTTCCGTCCCATCACCCCCGGCGGGAGCGCGGACGATCGAACAGGTTCTCACCGACGCCCGCGCCAGGCTGACCCGGCTCACCGCCGCGCAGGCAGCCGAAGCCCGGCGGCAGGGCGCGATCATCGTTGACATCCGCCCGGCCGCGCAGCGCGCGTGTGAGGGCGAGATTCCAGGCGCGCTGCTTGTCGAGCGAAACGTCCTGGAGTGGCGCTTCGACCCCGCCAGCGACGCGAAGCTTCCCGCGGCCACCGGCTACGACCAGCGGATCATCATAGTCTGTTCGCAGGGTTACACATCCAGCCTGGCCGCGGCCTCCCTGCACGATCTCGGCCTGCGGCGCTCCACCGACATCATCGGCGGGTTCCACGCATGGGCCGCCGCCGGGCTACCCGTACACCGCTGAAAACCCGCCGCGAGAAACACCGACACCAGAGCGATCTGGCGACCGCGGACCGGGGACCGGGGAGGCGGGGCTGGGGTAGGCCCGTCATCGACCCCTGTCCATGGCCGCGCGATGCGCC
>NZ_CAKJTL010000093.1:2787-17530 GCF_917627385.1 Protofrankia sp. CiT1 | reverse complement strand
GCGGGGCTGGGGTAGGCACGTCATCGATCCCTGTCCATGGCCGCGCGATGCGCCTGCCCCAGCCCCGCTTTTCGATCTACGTCCCGCTTGCCGGGCGCTCTTACGCGCCATCGAGCGCCGCGACGCCGCGACGCCGCGACGCCGCGACGCCGGAGCCCACCGGCCGCACGGTCACGACGGGACGGCTGTCTCAACCGGCCAGCGCCGGCTCAGCGTCGGACGAGACGGTTCGACCGGGCCGCGGTACGCCCATGTCGCGACGGCCGGGCAACGCCAGGCCGCCGAGCGCGCCGAGCCAGCACACGCCAGCGGCGACCAGGCAGGCGATGTGCAGGCCGCTCATGAATGATGCGTTGACATCGGTGACAAGTTGTTGGCTGACCGCCGGCGCGGCGTGGGTGGCTGTCGCGATCGCCGCGCCGACGGAGTCGCGGGCGGCGCCGGCGACCTGCGCTGGCAACGCGGCGACGCTCGTACCGGCGAGCTGGTGGACGTAGATCGAGGTGAAGACGCTGCCGATGACGGCGACACCGAGCGTGCCGCCGGCCTCCCGGGTGGCGTCGTTGACAGCGGACCCGATACCGGCCTTCGCCGCCGGCAGCACGGACAGGATCGACTCGGTGGCCGGTGCGGTGGTCAGGCCGAGACCAGCACCCATGATCAGCATCTGTGCGGCGATCCGCAGGTAGGACTCGTAGGTCGCGGACACCGCGATCCAGGCGAACGCCGTGCCGAACAGCGTCAGCCCGGTGACGACAATGACGCGGGTGCCGAGGCGGCCGGCCAGCCACGCGCCGAGCACCGATCCGGCCGCAATGGTCAGGGCCACCGGCAGGATCCGCACACCGGTCGAGACGGTGCCGTAGCCGCGGATGAACTGGAAGTACTGTGTGATCAGGAAGATGAACCCGAAAAGCGCGAAGAACGCGACGGTCACCGCGCCGCTCGCGGCCGAGAAGGCCGGCGTACGGAACAGGCTCACATCAAGCATCGGGTTCGCCCGGCGCCGTTCAACAGTGATGAACAGGGCGACGATGATCGCCGTTGCGGTGAAACCGGCGATCGTCCAGAAGGACGTCCAGCCGCGGTGCGGCGCCTCGATGATCGTGTAGACGAGGAGCCCGATGCCGGCCGACGAGGTGACCAGACCGGGCAGGTCCAGCCGGGCCGCGCCGGGGTCGCTGGACTCGGGCACGAGCACGACGGCGAGGGCCGCCGCGGCCAGCGCGACCGGGACGAGGGCGAGGAAGACGCCGCCCCACCAGAAGTGAGCGAGCAGCAGCCCACCCGTGACGGGACCGACGGCGACCCCGAGGCCGGTGACCGCACCCCACACGCCGATTGCCTTGGCGCGCTCGGCGCGGTCCGGGTAGGCGTTCGTGATGACCGACAGTGTCGTCGGGTAGATGAGCGCGGCGAACGCGCCCATGACGAAACGCACCGCGACCAGCGCACCGGCCCCGGTACACACCGCCCCGACCGCGCTCGCGACGGCGAAGCCAGCGAGCCCGCCGATCAGCACCGGGCGACGGCCGAAGCGGTCGCCGATCGACCCGGCGGTGAGCACGAGCGCGGCAAAGGCCAGGTTGTACCCGTCGACGATCCACTGCAGATCGCGGGTGGTCGCGCCGAGCTGACGGGCCAGCTCGGGCAGGGCGACGTTGACGATCGTGGTGTCGAGGTTGATCGCGAACACGGCGAGGCAGACGGTCGCGAGAAGCGCGAGCCGACGGCGGGAGCGCGGGGAAGCCATCGAGAGCACATCTCCTAAAGTTGACAGCGGCAACATTGACGAGCGTGCCACCCAAAGTGGACACTGTCAACATGTTGGCTGCCATCCCCCCACGCCCCTATCACCACGGCCAGTTGCGGGAGGCGCTCGTCAACGCCGGTGTCGCACTGGCCCGAGCCGATGGCCCCGAAGCCGTGGTGCTACGGGCGGCAACCCGCGCCGCCGGCGTCTCGCACAACGCGGCGTACCGGCACTTCGCCGACCGGGACGAGCTGCTGCGCGCCGTCTGCGAACGCTGCATGAGCCAGCTGGCGCTGCTCATGGAGCAACGGATCGACGCGCTGCCCAGCGACACCGACCCGATGGTGACCGCCTGGGCCCGGCTCGACGCGCTCGGGCGGGCCTACGTGGAGTTCGCCACCACCGAACCCGGCTGGTTCCAGACGGCGTTCGCCGTGCCTCGTACCACGCGCGCCTTCGCGGCGGGCGAGGGAACAGGCGCCAGCGGGCTCGGCCCGTATGAGCTGCTCGGTAGCCGGCTCGACGAGCTGGTTGAGACCGGCGCGATCCCACCCGAACGCCGCCCCGGGGCCGAGTACGCCGCCTGGTCAGCCGTACACGGTTTGTCGACACTGCTCAACGACGGGCCGCTGCGTGACCTCCCCGATGCCGAGCGCGAACGCGCCTTGGGCGCCGTCCTCGACGTCGTCGCCCGCGGCCTGTGAGGGCCGGCACGGCCAGCGGCGGGCACCTGCGCCATGGCAGCCGCTTTCCCACGGCCACCCGACCACGCCGTCACCGTTCCGGTGGATATGCCTACCAGGAGTACGGCGGACGCGGCCACGGTGCGATCAAACCGGTACGATTAATCATTTTCCAATTTTCAGCCAAGGGACCTGACGTGGCGAACAAAGGCGGATCCTCCACATGTGCGCGCCACTGGGCCGGAGATCGGATGAAACAGACAAAAAGGCGAGCACAAAGGCAGGCGTCGTCGCCGGGGCCAGCCCCGGTAGGTACCGCGTTGTCGTTCCGGGGGGTGGGGAAGACATTCCCGGACGGTACCCGGGCGTTGCGGGAGGTGTCTTTTACGGTACGTGATACCGAGATCGTGGCGGTGGTCGGGCCCTCGGGCTCGGGCAAGTCCACGCTGCTGCGCATCGCGTCGGGCCTCACCGAAGCGTCGTCCGGATCGGTGGCGGTCGGCTCGGCCGTCCCCGGCTACGTCTTCCAGGACCCCACCCTGCTGCCATGGCGGACAGTCGAGGCGAACATCGGCCTCCTCGCCGAACTCGACGGCGTGGCGAAGGAGGAACGTCGGCGCCTGGTTGCCGACGCCATCGCGCTGACCGGGCTGGCGGGCTTCGAGCGGCACCGCCCGAAGGCATTGTCCGGTGGGATGCGCATGCGGGTCTCGCTCGCCCGCGCGCTCACCATGCGTCCGTCGTTGTTCCTGTTCGACGAACCGTTCGGCGCGCTCGACGAGATCACTCGGGAACGTCTCGGGGACGAGTTACTGCGGCTGTACACACGGGAACGTTTCGCCGGCCTGTTCGTCACGCATTCGGCGGCGGAGGCGGTCCTGCTCGCCACGAGAGTGGTCGTTCTCTCCGCTCGGCCAGGCCGCGTGCTGGCCCAGATCGAGGTGCCCTTCGACTACCCGAGGCAGAGCGGGCTGCGGTTCGACACGGAGTTCACCCGGACCGCGCGGGCCGTTTCCGAGGCTCTGCGGGAGTCGTTCGCGTGACCGCCGACAACGCTCCCCTGCCGGTGGCCCGGCCGCTGCCGCGGGTGTTCTCCCGCCTGGCCGGCGCGGCGCGGACGGCACTGCCGCCGTTCGCCGTCCTGTGTGTGGTGGTCGGGGCCTGGTACCTGGTGAGTTATGCCCTCTTCGCCCCGCGCCGACGTTTCCTGCTACCACCGCCACATCAGGTGGTGCTGGACGGATTTCTCGACTGGGCCACGTTCCACGAGATTCTTTCCGCGCTGGAGGCAACCGCGAAGGTCGCCGTCGTCGGCCTCGTGATCGCGTCAGCGCTGGGGATGACCTTCGCGGTCCTGATGAACCAGGCACGTTGGGTCGAGCGTTCGTTCTATCCCTGGGCGGTGCTGCTGCAGACCATTCCGATCCTGGCGGTTGTTCCGCTGATCGGCTTCTGGTTCGGGTACGGCTTCTGGCCCAGGACCATTGTGTGTGTCCTGATCGCGCTTTTCCCAATCATTACGAACACGCTGTTCGGCCTCCGTTCGGCGGATACCGGCCAGCACGACCTGTTCACGTTGCGGCAAGCCAGCCGGTGGCGGCGGCTTATCTGGCTGGAGTTTCCCGGCGCTCTTCCCGCCGTCTTCACCGGGCTACGTATCTCCGCGGGCCTGTCGGTGATCGGCGCGATCGTGGGCGACTTCTTCTTCCGCCAGGGGGAACCAGGGATCGGCCGGCTCATCGACGGCTACACGCGGAGCCTGGAGTCCGGGCCGCTGTTTGCCGCGATCATCGTTTCCGCCCTTTTTGGTTTCGTTGTTTTCTGCTTGTTCGGCCTGGCGGCTCACCTGGTCGTCGGGCCCTGGTACGAGCCGGGGCAACGCCGGTGAGGTAATATCGCCTGCCGGGAGACAATACCGTCGGGGAAGCCGGCCCCCCGTCCTTACATCTCGGCGATGACCCTGGCCAGAAAATCGGCGGCCTGGTCGGGCGCTGTACTGTCGATGCCGAGCCGGTTCATGGCCTCCGAATAGCGGTACACGTCCGATGGCTTGTCCAGGTAGAGCGCATTCGTAAGATACTCGGAATAGACCACATCGGACAGATCCGGTTCGGCGAAACGCAAAATGCTGAAGGCGCCACCTTCCGCGACATGGCCGCCGAAGGCAAAGGGCATCACCTGGACGATGATGTTCGGCCGCTTGGAAACCGCGATCAGCCGTTCCAGCTGGGCGCGCATCACCGCGGGCTGGCCGATCGGGCGCCGCAGAGCCGCCTCGTCCAGCACGGCCCACAGCCGGGGCGGATCCGGGCGGTCCAGTATCCTCTGCCGGCTCATCCGCATGTCGACCCGGCGTTCGACGTCCTTGACCGAAACAGCGCCCGGACCATCGCTTTGGGTAATGACGGTACGGGCGTAGTCCTCGGTCTGGAGCAGGCCTGGGATGAACTGGACCTCATAGGTCCGGATCAATGTCGCGGCGGTCTCCAGACCCAGGTAAAGCTCGAACCAGTTCGGCAGGACATCGGCGGAGGCGTTCCACCAGCCCGGCTGGGTGGACTGCCGGGACAGCTCAAGCAGCGGTGCCCGATCCGCCTCAGCGGTGACGCCGTAGAGGGTGAGCAGGTCGGCTACATCACGCTCCTTGAAGCCAACCCGCCCCAGCTCCAACCTGCTGATCTTCGATTCGGAGCTGCGGATCTCGTACCCGGCGGCCTTGCGGCTGATGCCTCGGGCCTCCCGAAGACGGCGCAGCTGAATGCCGAGCAGCATCCGGCCCACGGCCGACCCCCGGTCCGGATGCCCCGTCACTGTGCTCCCCGTGTGTGCTCAATACCTGAGCATGATATTGATCCTCAACGATACTCAGAGCTTACGCGCGACACCGCAGAACGCATCCAGCGCAGCGGGAGCGCTTCCCGGAGCGGGCCGCCAAAGAGGGGTCGAGACCACACCGGGCTCGAGCAGTTCGAGTCCGTCGAAGAACCGGACGATCTCTTCAACGCTGCGGTTGTAGTACCCGTGCCCATCGGGGCCTTCGCTGAGGGCCCGGACGGCCTCGTCAAGGACCGTGCCATCCCCCAGAGTCAGGTAGCTGCCCGATGGCACCTCGTCGAGAAGCCGTCGCACAATCGCGTACGCCTCGTCGACGTCCGCGACATTCCCCATGATTCCTATCAGCATGAGCCCCACCGGCCGGGTGAAATCCAGGATTTCGGCGGCACCGGCGAGGATCTTCTCAGGATCATGGACGTCGGCATCGATGTAAGCGGTGGCGCCCTCGCTGGTACCGACCAGCAGAGCACGAGCGTGGAGCAGCACGAGCGGGTCGTTGTCGACATAGACGACACGCGCGTCCGGGGCGATCCGCTGGGCGATCTCGTGGGTGTTCTCCATGGTGGGCAGGCCTGTACCGATGTCGAGGAACTGGCGAATGCCTGCCTCACCGGCCAGGTGGGTGACGGCACGGCGGAGGAAGGCCCGGCCCACGCGGGCGATCTCGACAATCTCCGGATACATCTCGAAGTACCGGTCCCCGTACTCACGGTCAACTTCGAAATAGTCCTTACCGCCCAACCAGTAGTTCCAGACCCGGGCCGAGTGCGGCTTGGTGATGTCAAAAGTGGGGGGCGGGTAGTCGCTCATGAAAGTGACTCCATCTCCGGGACGGTCGGTGGCGTCGCGCGGGGTGGCCGTGAGCTTCGAATGTCGCTGCGGCGCATGGCGGCCACAGGCTCCAGAGCTCGCTACTTCAGGGAGATCGACCTGTCCAGGAAGTCATTGGTCACCAGATCCGCCGGTCTCAGCCCCGGTTTGGGCTTGGTGCCCCTGGCCTCGAAGACCGGCGCCAGCCGGTCGATGAGCCGCTGGACACGGGCGGTGTCAAAGCTGCCCAGCACCCCGTCAGTCCCGTTGGCGACCAGCCCGAGTTCTTTCAGCTTCGTGTCGGCATCCGCGAGCAGACCGGGCGAAAGAGTGAAGCCGCTGGTGTCCAGCGAACCGACGACCGTGAGCAGGAGCTGGTTGGTCGGACCAGGGTCGGCAATATAGTCACGTTGTGCCCGTTGGAACAACGGCACGAGTTTGGCCAGGCAGGCACGGTTGGCCGCCAGCTTGTCCGGCCGGACGGAGAGCTGGGCCCGGTACACCGGGTACTCGTCATGGAGGAGCAGGTATCTCACTGGCTTGTCCCACGCCTTGACATCGTGTTCAAGCTGGTATGGCTCGTAGGTCACGAACCCCTGCTGCGCAATCTTGCCGTCGGTGGCGACAAACCGGTCAGGGGTGCCTTGGTAGGAGGTGTCGACCTGCGACCTGTTCAGTAGCCCCTCCCGGATGAAAACATCCGGGTAAACAGTCCCGCTCGCGCTGGCCAGCACCGTCACCCCCGCCCGGTGGATATCGGCGACGCTGGCGAAGTTCCAGTCCGGATTCCCCCACAGAAGAACCTGCGGGTTCTTCTCATAGATCGAGAAGACCGCCACTGTCGGCGCCTTTCCCGAGTTCTGGATCGCCTCGTCCGTGCCGACGTCGCCGAGCAGGATGTTGTCGTCCTGAGCGAGCAGGGAGGACGTCGGTTGGAAGCCGACCGCCGGGCCACCAGCCCGGATCTCGAACGTGACGCCGGTAGCACCGAGCGGGCCGGTGATCCGGTTCTTGTTCCTGTCGATCACCGGGTTCGGCCCGAGGAGCTGGTAGGCGAACCCGTAGTCCGCACCCGGCCACCACGGCTCCTGGAAAACCACGGTGTCCGGGCAGATCCCCTTCAGCGGCGTGCCGTATCGGGACGCGGCCGTTGATCCGGCGCCTGATCCAGCGTTGGCCGAAGCCCGCGCGGCTGGTTCACTTCCCCCGCTGGAGCATGCGGCCAACATCAACATCAACGCGACGGCATACCCACGCATGGTTACGGAAGGGCGACGGAACCCTGATATGCGCACAAGAACGGATGCTCTCAGACCGCGCGCATCACCGCTATAGCGGGATCGGGTTACGGTCGGCATTTTTCCCGTCGGAGATGCCCTGTAGTGCCGACCGCGCTGGGAGCACGTTCGAGACGAGAGGCACACAGGTTTTCCCGGTCAGGCACGAAGCGCCCTGCCTGCACCGCGCCGTCAGACCCTGGACGGCCTGCTACCGCGCATGGTCACGAGAGCGGTGGCACACGGCCTCTCCGCCGCCCCAGCGGGGAACAACCGGCTCGCCAGCTCGCCAGCCAAGGATGTGAATCCCATGTTCCTGGGCCACCAGGGAACAACATCGAACTCACATCCTTCGGCACTACCGCGAGCTGCTCAGCCGAGGGCCGCGATGGCCTCGTTGAAGCTCTTCGACGGACGCATGACGGCCGCGGCCATGGTAGCGACGGGCTGGTAGTAACCCCCGATGTCGGCCGGCGAGCCCTGAACCGCGAGCAGCTCGTCAACGATGGTCCGCTCCTGCGCGGTGAGCGTCTTGGCCAGGCCGGCGAACGCCTCCGCGAGACGGGCGTCATCGGTCTGTGCGGCCAGCTCCTGCGCCCAGTAAAGCGCCAGGTAGAAGTGGCTGCCGCGGTTGTCGATGCCGCCCAGGCGGCGGCTGGGTGACTTGTCCTCGTTGAGGAAGGTGGCGGTCGCGCGGTCGAGGGTGTCGGCGAGCACCTGAGCGCGTGCGTTGCCCGTCGTCTGCGCGAGGTGCTCGAAGCTGACCGCCAGCGCGAGGAACTCGCCCAGGCTGTCCCAGCGCAGGTAGTTCTCCTTGAGCAGCTGCTGGACATGCTTGGGCGCGGAGCCGCCGGCGCCCGTCTCGAACAGGCCGCCGCCGTTCATGAGCGGGACGACCGAGAGCATCTTGGCGCTCGTGCCAAGCTCCAGGATCGGGAACAGGTCGGTCAGGTAGTCACGCAGCACGTTGCCGGTGACCGAAATCGTGTTCTCGCCTCGACGGATCCGCTCCAGGGAGAACGCGATCGCGCCCGTCGGCGCCATGATCTCAATCTGAAGTCCCCGGGTATCGTGCTCAGGCAGGTAGGCCCTGACTTTCTCGATCAGTTTCGCGTCATGCGCACGGTTCTCATCGAGCCAGAACACCGCCGGGTCGCCGGTGGCGCGGGCACGGGTGACGGCGAGCTTCACCCAGTCCCTGATCGGCGCGTCCTTGGTCTGGCACAGACGGACGATGTCGCCAGCGCCAACCACCTGCTCCAAGAGCACGGTGCCGGCCGCGTTGACGGCCCGTACCGTGCCCGCGGT
Source organism: Protofrankia sp. CiT1 (assembly GCF_917627385.1). Taxonomy (GTDB): domain Bacteria; phylum Actinomycetota; class Actinomycetes; order Frankiales; family Frankiaceae; genus Protofrankia. The sequence goes on along the minus strand of NZ_CAKJTL010000093.1, from coordinate 8,864 downwards.
GGGAATCTCGAAGGTCTTGTCGTGGCTGCCGTACTCCTCGGCCTGCTGTGCCATCAGGCCGACGTTGGGCACCGAGCCCATCGTCGCGGGGTCGAAGGCGCCGTTCGCCCGGCAGTCATCGATGACAACCTGGTAGATGCCGGCATAGCTGCTGTCGGGAAGAACCGCGAGGGTGTCCGCCTCCTGGCCGTCTGGACCCCACATGTGACCGGAGGTACGGATCATAGCCGGCATGGAGGCGTCCACGATAACATCGCTGGGCACATGCAGGTTGGTGATGCCGCGGTCGGAGTCGACCATCGCCAGAGCGGGGCCGTCGGCCAGCTCGGCGGCGAAGGAAGCCTTGATTCCTTCGCCTTCGGGCAGGGGTTCCAGGCCCTTGAGGATGCCACCGAGCCCGTCGTTCGGAGTCAGCCCTGCCGCGGCAAGCGTCTCACCGTGGGCGGCGAAGGTCCGCGGGAAAAAGGCCCGCACCACGTGGCCGAAAATGATCGGGTCGGAAACCTTCATCATCGTGGCCTTCAGGTGTACGGAGAACAACACGCCCTCGGCCTTGGCACGGGCGATCTGCGCCACCAGGAACTCACGCAGCGCGGCCACGCGCATGACGGAGGCGTCCACGACCTCGCCCGCCAGCACCGGTATGGACTCACGCAGGACGATGACAGTGCCGTCCTCACCCACCAACTCGATGCGCAGCGAGCCGGCTTCGGTGATGACTGTGGACTTCTCCGTGGCACGGAAGTCGTCAGCGCCCATGGTGGCAACGTTCGTCTTCGAATCGGAGCGCCACGCGCCCATCCGGTGCGGGTGGGTCCTAGCGTAGCTTTTCACCGACGCGGGAGCACGGCGGTCGGAGTTGCCCTCGCGTAGCGCCGGGTTGACGGCGCTGCCCTTGACCTTGTCGTAACGGACGCGGATCTCCCGCTCCTCGTCGGTCTTCGGGTCATCCGGGTAGTCCGGCAGCGCGTAGCCCTGCCGCCGCAGCTCAGCGACCGCCGCCTTCAGCTGCGGCATCGAAGCCGAGATGTTCGGCAGCTTGATGATGTTCGCCTCAGGCGTCTTGGCCAGCCCGCTGAGCTCGGCGAGCGCGTCGTCGACACGCTGGGCCTCCGTGAGATACTCGGGGAAGCTGGCGATGATCCGCCCTGCCAGGGAGATATCGCGGCTTTCGACTCTGACACCGGCCACCTGGGCGTATGCCTGGACCACAGGCAGGAACGAGTACGTCGCCAGGGCCGGGGCCTCGTCAGTGTGTGTATAGATGATGGTCGAATCAGTCACCGATACTCCGCTTCGTGTCTACTTCGTCTCGCTATCATGGTATGTTCCGCTCGCCTCTATACCCTGATAACGGATACGGGTGTGTACTGGTGGTCACCGGCGTGCCGACAAGCCGACGAGCATCGGCTTCGGACGTCGGCTCGGAGCCTCCACCTGGGCATGCCGCTGCGCTCCTTGATTCCTGCCACACCGACGGGGTCCACGTCCCCGCAACCGTATGTGTCGGACTGATCGCATAATATTGACCGATCGGACAATCGGTTGGGACGTTAATAGCAAGTTCTGTCTGCTGGTGTGGGCTGACAGCCACGCCGATGACCACACTGGCCGTCGGCCTGTACACGGTGGCCCTGCTGTGGCTCCCCCGGGGATGCGTCATCGCCAGTGATGGGGGGCTCCGTCACCGACGCGACCGACGCGACCGACGCGACCAAACTGATCGATTGCGGGCAGGCGGCCAGGCACATGGAGTCAACCAACGTCGCCCTCACTCGCCTGCGGGTACGTCCGGGCAGCCCGGACCTCCTCACGTCGCTGGCCGGTCACCCGATGCGGGCTGGCTTTCACGATACGAGGGAGCAACGCAACGGTAACGAACGCTCAGGCGTGTCGGTGACACGTCGCCAGGTAGTTCCGATGGCCAGCGACCCGCGGGAAGGGATGCACGGTTCGCCCCGGTCGCCTTGCCCGGCTAGAAACCCCGCATTCCGCAGGCATCCTGACGGGCCAGCTCCAGGTCAGGAGCGGGAGTATCGAACCAGCTGCTGTCTGCTCCGGACAACAGCGTGCCGGCGGCCAGCGACGAGACGGGCTGGTGGGCTGACGGGAAAGTCAGCGCGGCGGCCGGGGCAGGCATCGGCTGCGCGGCGATGCTGATCCCAGGCGGAAGCGGCGGTGGGGATCCGGTGCCCGGGTCGATCGGCGTGCCCGCCATGGCGTCGATAGCCGGCCGCGTCGGTATCCCGTCCAGATCGCGCAGCTGGATCTCCAGGTAGGAGCCCAGCCGGGCACGGTAGTCACGTTCGAAGGCCAACAATTGCTCAACCTGGTCTTCCAACCGGCGCTTGTCGTCGGCAAGGCCTCCGAGCTGCTCGGCAACGTACGCGCGGGCCTCATTGACAATGCGCTCCGCGTCGGCATGGGCGTCCCGGCGGGCACGCTCGCACGCGTCACGGGCCTGCTGCGACAGCTCGTCGGCGGTGCGCTGCGCCAGCATGAGGGTCTGGGTGACACGCCGCTCGATCTCGCTGTCCAGCTGGGAGCCTGGGACGTGGGCCGTGGCCTGGGCGGCGGCCGGCTGGGCGGCGGCCAGCCGGGGAGCGGGAGGTTCACCTGCCGAGGCCTGAGTCACCTGAGCGCTCCGCTGCTGTGCCTCCTCCAGCTGCCTGCGCAGTTGCTGGTTTTCCTGCAGCAGCTGTGCGGGAACGGCGGAACTGCCGCCGCCAGCGCGGCGGGCCTCGTCGAGCTGCCTGCGTAAGTCGGTGTTCTCGTCCAGGAGTCTCGTGAGTTCGTCCTCGACATCGTCGAGGAAGGAGTCGACCTCGTCCTCCTTGTAGCCGGTGCGGAACCGGGTCGGGCTGAATACCTTGTTCTGTACGTCCCACGGGGACAGAGCCATGTCGCCTCCTCATGACGCGGCATCGGCCGCTTCCCCGAATACCAGCGCCGCCCGCACGGTCATCAGGACCGCCACGGGTCAGGCACCCTTCCCGCGGCTGCATAACGGGTCGTGGTGTCCCGGTGAGGACGGGAGCGCTGCTGCTACGGGGGGGAAGCGGCATGCCCCGCACGCCTCACCGGGACAGTTCTGACCGTAACGGGCTTCCACTCGGCCCGGCACCCCCACCTGGACACCCCCACCTGGACGGCGGCGGGCTCACGGCGATGGTGATACCGCCGGCATTTCCCGTAGCTCCAAACGGAGATATCCGTCTGGAGCTGGCGGTGGCTCGCTTGCGGCGAGGCTGGCGTACGCACGAAGTCAGGACTTGTTCCCCGCCTGGTTCTTTGTCATCATCGTCAGATCGTCAGATTGGAGTCCACTGAAAGGACTTGAGAACGCGCGCGGCCACCACCGAACAAATTGCGGAAATCGAGGCACCCGCCACGGAGGAGAAACAAAATGAGCGAAAAAATGTGCACGTCCTGCGGCACATTAATACAGGACAAAAATGATCAATACTGCTCGCGTGAGTGCGGGAGAGCCGGCCATGGCGGCTCGACACCCGTTGCATATCTTGACTTCCTGGAGAAGGAAAACGACAAAAATGATGTGATAGCCACGCTTGTCCAGCTGTCAAAAAAGTCGGGCTGGCAACGCCTCGAAGCATCCATCGACAAGGATGGAAAAATCGGCGGATACTGCATGCTGCCACTCAGCGGGGAGAAAATAAACACGGCCGCGGCACGCCGGAGTGGAAAATACCCGAACGTCATCGGCCCCCTTGTGAATCTGCTCATCCGGTCCGGATGGAAACGACTGGAGATCCGCCGGGAACCGGGATACGCTCCCGGCGGCTTCTGTGAGCAGGCGGACGGCAGTCCCGTGTATATCCTGGCCACGCACCTACAGCCGTGACCCGCTGCTTGCCGCCGGCATGGGTGGCCGCTCGAAGGCATCCTCGGCCCCCGCCCTCGCGGCGGCTACGCGGACAGCCCGCGGGCCCAAGGGCCGCGGCGGCGATGTCCGGCTACGGCCGGACAGCCCCCAACCGGCTCCCGGCATTGCCGCGGCCATCACGATCGACGGTCGATCCGTTCCCCTCCTCCCCTCCTGTGGGCCGGACTCGGTCCGCCACCGACGAGGCGTACTCCATAGCGATCATCCCCTAGGCCGGTAGGCCGGACGGGCACATCCCTTGACGCGTTCCGGGTGGCATCGATCATCCCTTGCGCCGGCGGGCCGAACGGGTCATGAACTGACCTGTAGCACGCAGCATGTGATCATCCCTGCTGCCGGTGGGCCGAGCCCTCTCCGGTCTGGGTTATGGTGCGGGGGGATGCCTGCGCATCACTGCACTGGGGTGACCCACCAGTCGGTGGGCCTTCCCGCATCGACGTGCCCCGCGTCACCGTCCGAACTGGACGGATCGGTCTCACGGGCGCTCCACGGGCGTTTTCTGTCTCCCCCCTATCGGAGGCGACAGCGAACCGGGCAATGGCGCGCGCGGTGTTCACGTCACGATCCATCGACAGTCCGCAGGCGGTACAGTGGAACACCCGCTCGGACAAGGCCAGCGTGGTTTTTGCCGTACCACAGGCCGAGCAGGTCTTATTCGATGGATATCCATAGTCGACAATGGAAATCCTACTGCCATACCAGACGGTCTTGTAATCGAGCTGCCGGCGCACCTCGCTGGGAGAGATGTCGCGGAGCACCCGGTTGAGAGCCCGTCTGGGCCGGCGGCCCGCCCCGGCTTTGCTGCCGGTCCCCCGAGCCGGGTGGGTCATGCCGGCGGCCTGCAGGTCCGGCACTGCCACCATCGCCCAGCCGGTCGCGAGGCGTTTCGTCAGGCGATGCATATCCGTCGACCGGCGGGCCGCTTCCAGGTGCTGCAGGCGTGCCAGCCGGCGCTGTGCCTTCCCGCGTCGCCGGGAGCCCTTCATCGTCCGGGCGACGGTGCGGAACGCCTTCGCAAGCGCGCGGGCATGCCGGGCTTGCGCCCGGTGGGTGAAGAGCCGCTCGCCCGTGGACAGGGTGACAGGAGAGCGGGGCCCGAGGTCGATCCCGACCGTGCCAGCGGCCCGCTGGGCACGGTTCGGCGCTGGCAGCGCAATCCACTCACGGACCAGCACGCTCGCGTACCAGCGATGTGCCCCCCGCGAGACCGTCACCGACTGGATGACACCAGATCTGCGATCGAGCGCGCGCATCAGCCGTTTCAGGCTGTCGTGGGTACGGACCTCACCGATCCGCGGCAGCAACAGCCGCCGGGTGGTGACCGGTCGGATCGTCGGTCTCCTCACGTCATGGTGCAGCCGGAAACTATCCCGTGAACGGCCCTTCTTCTTGAAGCGGGGGCAGCCGACCCGGCGTCCCCTACGCCGGCCCGCCAACGAGTCCAGCCATGCCTTCCATGCCATGTCCGCGTCGAGGAATGCCGACTGAAAGGCATATGTCGAAACGACGTGCCACCACGGGCATACGCCCGCGACACCCTGCCGATCATCGCCCTTGACCTTGTTGAGCGCCTTCTGAATAGCCGGCTTGGTAGGCGTGGGAACCCTGGCCTGCCGGCGGGCGTCTTCCTCGGACGCGCCCGCCGCCACCAATGCGGCAACCGTGCCCTTCCACTGCTCCCGTGCCGCCATCTTCACGGCGAGCGCATGATTGAACGCCCATCGCGCGGCACCCGCATGCTGAGCGAGTGTCAATTCCTGGGTTGGATTGGGATCAAGAGTGACACGGTAAGCACGCAGGATCTCGACGGGCTCAGTCACCTTAGGACTCCGCACGGGCTGGTGGCCTCACACCTACAGCCTGTCCTAGAAGCGACATGTCGGATAGCTCCAAACGGAGGTCTCGCTAAGGAGGTCTCCGGGCAGAGACGGCGAACAGCCCCAGAACCGGACACACTGCCGATATCGGGGGCTGGACCCGGCTGGTGAACGCCGCTATATCCTGCGTCCGCAGCGGGACGCCTCAGGAGTAAAGCGGGTACCGTCGTCAGCGACCTTGACAAACGACAGGCAGTTGTTCATCTGACCGAAACTCGCGGTCATGTCGAGGGGTGCGGGCAGCAGGCCGTTGGCGTTGTAGTCCCGGACGGCTCGAAAGCCGTGGATGAACTGCT
>NZ_CAKJTL010000093.1:2120-2621 GCF_917627385.1 Protofrankia sp. CiT1 | reverse complement strand
TGCCGAGGAAATAGGAGGTTCCGGCGAGCTGCTGGCCGTACTTCTGGAGCAGGCTCTGGTCGTAACCGGGTGAGAACGACATGGCAACCTTCAGCGGTACGCCCGCGTTGCGGGCGGCGATGACGGCCTGGTCAAGGGCGTCCGGGGAAGCCAGCGCAACCAGGCTGTCGGCACCGCTGGCCTTGATCTGGGCGCCGAGGCGATCCACATCGACCGATGGGCTGACCTCTATGGAAGAGGCGACCCGGACACCGACGGCGCGCAGGCTCGCGCTCACTTTCTCCGCGATGCTGCGCATGGTCTCGGAGAACGCGGTCCGCAGAATGAACGCGGTCCGACCACCTTGAGAAATAGTGTAGTCACCCCAGGTGGTAATCGATCCTGGGCCGATGAAGCTGAGATAGGTGAACATGTTGTCATCGGTGGCCCATGCCGGTTCCAGAGCCGGGCCGATCACCGGGATGCCCTGGTCATGCAGGAACGATGCGGACCCGGTCGCCA
>NZ_CAKJTL010000093.1:0-1688 GCF_917627385.1 Protofrankia sp. CiT1 | reverse complement strand
ACTGGACGGTTCGGTACCGTCTGTACATATGGGCCCCCTGGCAGGAGCACGTTCCGAAACATCCGCGGCTCCCGAACGGTGAGATAGGTTAGATGGATGAACGGGAGCGTATCGCAAAAAGGGGTATTTTGGGGCGCCGAAATTTTGCCGGCGTTGAACTTCTGGAGTATCTCGGGTGCACGCGAAGTATCCGGGTACCGGCAGGTTGACAACCGCCGAGCGGGGGCGACGGAAACAGGGCCGGTTGCCGATGATGAAGATGTTCGCGGGTGAGTTGTCGTCACCGGAAGTTGCGCAACCGCTTCGGGCATCACGGACCACGGTGCGGCGAGGAACTTTTGTTGGGCCTTGTGACCCGGGGAGGGCGGCAGCGCAGGACCGCTTGGACAGGCCAGGCGAATAGTGTGATAGAGAGGCGCGGCCCGCTCGTCAGCGACGAACATCGTCACGCGCCCGGACCGCGCCCCAGTGAGCGGCCCCACGAGGCACGCGCTGAACGGCACCTCCTACCCAGCCACGGGCGGGATGCCCGACCCGCGGGGGCGGGTGCCCGCCGAGATCCCAACACCGGTACTGGGAGCCCGGGAACCGCTGAACCGAAGCAGAACAAGAAAACAGAATACGCTCATGCTGTCCGCTCAGAGGTACACCAATGGCCACAGATGACCTATCTGTGCTACTCCATCGAGCCGCAGCGGACAGAAAAAGTCTATCACCACCCACTTCACCCGTTTGTCGGCTGCCGCGCACCACAAAACCAGCAAAAAATCATGATGCTATGGGGCAACGTGCCCGGCCAGCACACACGGTCAGCGCGTTCACCGACACATACGCCGACTGGCTGAGTGCCTGCTCATTTTCGCCCCACGCCCCGAAACGCAATCCAGTCGGCTGCGCCAGGGTTTCCCGGCGGGAATCCTGACCTTGGGCCCGAAATCTCGTACTCCGTTCCCCGCAGGTTTAACATCAGTAATTCTCACCACATGACCAACCGCGTGACACACACATGCTGGACACAGAACAGGACCAACACGGCCCGCTTGCGGGCCCAGTTCCCTGGGACAAATCAATGAAGGCGGCCAGCTGGGCAGGCTGCGCTACAGGGAGCACGTCATCCCTCTTCTAGGGCCTGGATCTCCCTCGTGGTCTCCCGCAACCGGCAGGACAGGCTCCGCGCGATCGCCCGGAAAATGGCATCCCCCGCCCCCGGATGGCATTTCAACAGCAGCTCGAACGCCACCGTCGACAGCACCTCACAAACCGTAGGCTCAGCGGCAACGATACGAGTCGTCCGCGTGCCGCCATCGACGATCGCGAGCTCACCGAAGGCGCTTCCAGCCGGCACCGTCTTGAGCCGGAACCAACGGTTCCCACCCGCGCTTACCTCGATGTTCACCAGCCCTCGAGTGACGAAGTAAAGCGCATCCGCCGGATCACCCTCGTCATACACGACCTCGCCCTGGTCGTATTTACGGTTCTCCGCGGCAGCCTGGATGAAAGCCAGCTCCTTCCGGCCGAGCCCGGCCAGCAGTTCCTGAGAACCCAGCAACTCCTGAGAACCCAGCAGCTCCTGAGAACCCAGCGGCCCATGGAGCGCTGGCGAGAGAGCGACCAGGTCCTCCTGCAACAGCTCCTCTTCAGCCCATTCCAGCGCTGTCTCGGTATCCCGCAGCCGCCGCGTCGACCAA